>NZ_CP023449.1:3466475-3778534 GCF_002355275.1 Rhizorhabdus dicambivorans
GGGGTATTGGCGGGCGCGAACAGGCCGCCGTTGTAAGGCGGAATGCCGATGGAAGCATCACCCCGATCAACGATCCGGGACAGGTCGGCAATCCGGCTCCAAATCTGCGATGCAGTTAGGGAGAACGCATCGCCGCGCCCCATGCGGTCGCCGACTTCGAGCCGCTTTGGCCGAAGCGCATAATCATCATAGCCGTCGGAGTTGACCGGCAGCAGATCACGATCTTCGGCATAAAGGAGAAACAGCAAGCGATAGAGCAGGACCAGGGAAGCGTCGCGCACTTCCTCCAGCGGCGTCTGGGGCGATGCCCCCGCAACCGCCGTGGTCAGCGCAGGGAAGATTTCATCGAAAACGAGCTTGGACAGCGACTTGGCGACGCGCTCTTCATAGAACGCAGCCTCGGCCCGAGCGCGTTCGTGAAAGGAGCGGCCATCGGCACCGGTCTTGGCGAACGCGGTGCGCGAAAACACTGCCGCGAAGACTCGCAGGGCATGGTCGCGCGCATCATCATCGCTGGCGGTTTCGTCGCGGACATCGAGCGCAAGTGCACCAGCGAGATCGACCTCCAGAAACTCTTCACTGACTGACCGCGCGCCCGCCCAGTAGAGCCGCCAGCGTGAGCCATTGGTGAGGATGCCCCAACGTAAACCATGCTCGCTGTTGTCACCGATGCGGCGGAGATAGCGCAGCATCTGGGTGGAAGGCGCGACCGCATCTTCGCGTCCCACCGCACGATCCAGCGGCCTTGCCCAGCGCTTGCTCTCGACAACGGCAGCGCCATGTTCGTAGCGACGCCATTCCTCCGGCTGGGCATTGGCGCGATCCTTGGCGTCATCGTCAATGAACAACAGGCCATCGGGAACGTCGAGTCTGCCACCAGCGGAGAGATTCTGTTGCCTCAGGCTCTCCGACCAACCCAATTCGGCAAGAATTGGCCAGATGAAATCATCTTCCGTCTGGCTTTCGTTGGGCGATGATTCTCGCGGGAATCGGTCCGCGATAGCGATCAGGGCAGATCGAAGCGCATCAACATCAACCGCCCGGTATTCGGTCGATTGCCGGATGGCTTCTTCAAGATAATCAGTCGTTAGGAACGATCCGGCGAACAAATGCATCAGGACGGACTAGCAGCCAATTCCGTGTCGTTCCACGAAAGGTTTTCCACCAGTGCGCCTATGAGCTGCTTTCTGCTTCGAACGCTCGCTTGCCCTTCCGCTTCCACAGCAGCAGCGCCTGATCCCGTTCTTCGCCCCGGAGCTTGGCTGCGACCGTGAGAAACGCGCCGTAGAGCGTGGCACGATCATCGTCCGCGAGTTCGACCAGTCCCGCCTTCACGACCAGGCCGCCCAGTTCGATCAGTTGCCGCGTCCGTTCTCGCCGCTTGACCTGCCATTCGCGCATGTCGGTTCGTGCCTTCGCTGCCTCAAGCCGATGCCGCGCCGCCGTCAAGCGGGAGAGTGCCATCCGGCTGGCCTTGAGGTCCATCGCCACGCTTGCGCGCCTTGCTCTGAAAGAAGGCCGCGCCCCGCTTGCGCCACGCCTCCTTCCGTTGGGCTTCGCTGGTTTCCGCGACGACCAGCAGCGCTCCGGCCAGCGTTTCCGCATCGGTCGCATCGGCCCCGGTAGCGATCACCAGTTCGCCGAGCTGCTGCACGCGGCGTTCCTTCAGTTGCTTCGCCTTGTCGGCGAGCGCCTTCAGTTCCGAATCAAAGTCTCGTGGTTTGCGCATCGAAGTTCTCCATTGAGAGGCGATGCGCTGATGATAATATCGATGCTCTCCCAATGCTGTAGAGTCGTCGAGACGGCCTGACACTGGATAGTCCCGAGCAGGATTTTATCATGGGAGGGCGCGCTTATACGTCGTGCCGACGTCGCGCTCATGGCGTAGATGGATTGCCGTCATGGCGATCTTCCACCTCTCCGTCAAAGTCATCAGCCGGTCGAGCGGGCGCAGCGCCGTGGCGGCAGCGGCCTATCGCGGGGCCGAGCGGCTGCACGACGAACGGCTCAACCGTGACCATGACTTCACCAACAAGGACGGCGTCGTCCATTCCGAAGTGCTGCTGCCGGAAGGCGCGCCAGAGGAATTTGCCGACCGCGAAAAGCTCTGGAATGCCGTCGAGGCTGCGGAGAAACGCAATGACGCGCAGCTTGCCCGCGAGGTCGAATTCGCCATTCCGCGCGAGCTCACCAAGGAACAGGGAATCGAGTTGGCGCGCGAGTTTGCCGAGGCCGAGTTCGTCGAAAAGGGCATGATCGCCGACCTCAATGTCCATTGGGATATTGGCGCGGACGGCCAGCCCAAGCCCCACGCCCATGTCATGCTCACCATGCGCGAAGTCGGCAAAGACGGGTTCGGCGCGAAGGTGCGCGACTGGAACAAGGCCGAACTGGTCGAGCAGTGGCGCGAACGCTGGGCCGAGCATGTCAACCAGCGCCTGGCAGAACTCGATATCGACGCGCGGATCGATCACCGCAGCCTGGAGGCGCAGGGCATAGCGCTGGAGCCGCAGGACAAGATCGGCCCCGCCGCATCGCGCATGGGCGTGCGCGGGCTTGAGGCAGAGCGGATCGAGGAACACCGCGCCGTCGCGCAGCGTAATGGCGAGCGGATTATCGCCAATCCCAACGTCGCGCTCGACGCGATCACGCACAGCCAGGCCACCTTCACGGGCCGCGATCTGGCGATGTTTGTGCATCGACACAGCGACGGGAAAGAGCAGTTCGATTTGGCGATGAGCGCGGTTCGCGGATCATCCGACCTGATCGCACTGGGCAAGGACGGACGCGGCGAGGAGCGGTTCACATCGCGCCAGATGATCGAAACCGAGCAGCGGCTCGGTCGCGCATCGGAATTGCTGGCAGAACGCGAGCGGCATCAGGTCGAAGATCGTGGCCGGGAAGGAGCGCTGGCGCGGGCAGCGGAACGCGGCTTGATGCTGTCCGGCGAGCAGCGTGCGGCGTTCGAGCATGTGACCGACGGGCGCGGCCTCAGCGTTGTCGTCGGCTATGCCGGGACCGGCAAGAGCGGGATGCTGGGCGTGGCGCGCGAGGCGTGGGAAGGCGCAGGGTATACCGTTCGCGGTGCAGCGCTGTCTGGCATCGCCGCCGAGGGGCTGGAGCACGGTTCGGGCATTGCCTCGCGCACCATTGCCAGCCTTGAGCACCAGTGGGGCCAAGGCCGCGAATTACTCACGTCCCGTGACGTGCTGGTGATCGATGAGGCAGGCATGGTCGGCACACGCCAGATGGAGCGCGTCCTCTCCCATGCCGCCGATGCGGGTGCGAAAGTTGTCCTGGTTGGCGACCCGCAGCAGCTCCAGGCCATCGAAGCAGGCGCTGCGTTCCGGTCGATCCACGAACGGCACGGCGGCGTCGAAATCAGCGAGGTTCGCCGCCAGCATGACGGCTGGCAGCAGGACGCCACGCGGCACCTTGCTACCGGGCGCACCGGTTTTGCCATTCAGGCCTACGACGAACGCGGCATGGTGCACGCCGCCGAAACGCGGGAGGCCGCACGCGGCGAACTGATCGAGCGCTGGGATCGTGACCGGCAGGCCAGCCCCGGCGATACGCGAATCATCCTCACCCATACCAACGACGAAGTGCGGGAGCTCAATGACGCGGCACGAGAAAAGTTGCGAGCCAGTGGCGAGCTGGGCAACGACGTGTCGATCAGCGCGACACGCGGAGAGCGTCAGTTCGCCAGCGGCGACCGCATCATGTTCCTGCGCAATGAGCGGGGCCTGGGCGTCAAAAACGGCACACTCGGCACTGTAGAACAGGTGACGCCGCAGCGCATGGCCGTGCGCACCGACGATGGCCGCAACGTGGCTTTCGACACCAAGGATTATGCGCATATCGATCATGGCTACGCCGCCACGATCCACAAGGCGCAGGGCATGACCGTGGACCAGGTGCATGTGCTGGCGACACCGGGCATGGACAGCCACGGTGCCTATGTCGCGATGTCCCGCCACCGTGACGGCCTCGCCCTACATTATGGGCGCAACGATTTTGCCGATCAGTCGAAACTTGTCCGTACGCTGAGCCGCGAGCGTGGCAAGGACATGGCCTGCGACTACAAGCCCGAGCAGCAGTTTGCCGAACGGCGCGGGATCACCTTCCGCAAGCGTATCGTGGAGATTGCGAGGCAGTTGCCGGAGCGCGCGAAGTCGATCTTTGCTGGCTTCCGCCCTCAGGCCAACCGGCTCGAACCGCTGCCCACCGAACAGGCTGGCCTGTCCGATCAGCGGCGGGCGGTCGAACGCTATGCGCGTGCCGCCGCTGACATCGGGCAGATGCGCGAGCAAGGATTGCCGGTCCTGCCACATCAGAGCGACGCGCTGGAGAAGGCCGGAAAGGCGCTCGACGCGATCCGGCCCCATGGCACAGCCGACCTCGCCAGCGCCTTGCAGCGCCAGCCCTCGCTCGCCCGTGAGGCCGCCGATGGTCGCAGCCAGGGTGCAATCCGCGCCATGCAGCTCGAAGCCGAAATCCGCGTCGATCCCGCGCAGCGTGCAGACCGCTTTGTCAGCGACTGGCAGCGGCTTGGGCAGGCGCGCCAGGTCATGCAGCGCGATGGCGACAGCAAGGGCGCGCAGAGGCTCACCAACCGCATGACGGATTTGGTGAAGGGGCTGGAGCGCGACGCGCAGGTCGAATCCCTGCTGCGCAGTCGCACCCGCGAGCTTGGCATCAAGACAGAACTCGGTCGCGATCTGGCCCGCGACCTTGCCGCCTCCATCTCGATGGAGCGGAGCCGGTCAATCGGCATGGGCCTGTAGGAGAAACGCGATGGATACCGATACCGATGACGTAGAGCTGCCGCTCGACCTTGAGCCGGAGCCGGAACCCGACCCGGCCACCCTGGATACCGCTGGCGATCCCGCCGCCGAGGCGTTTGCCCGCCTTGAGGGCGAGATGGCCCTGATGCGCCGGGCGGTGCAGCACCTTGCCGCCGAGCGCGCAGACATTGTCATTCCCGACTACGGCGCGACCCTCACCGACCTGGCCAAGCGGATGGGCGCGATCAGCGAGAGCCTGAAGGGCATGGCCGGTCATCCGGCGATGCAGATGACCCCTGACAGCATTAGCCAGCGGATTGTCGCCGCAGCCGAGGCAGCGCGGCGCAGCGATCAGGACAGGATCACTCAGGCCCGGAGCGACTTGAGCCACGCCGCTCAGGAGATGCGCAGCGTCACGGCCCATGCGCGCACCGCCGCCGAGCAGCGTCAGCAGCTTAACCAGGTGGCAGGCGGGGCTTTGCTGGCTGGGATACTGCTTTGGTCCTTCCTTCCCGGCACCATTGCACGTGCCATGCCCGAAAGCTGGCACTGGCCGGAGCGCATGGCGGCGCGGATGGTCGGCGCATCCTCCCGCTGGAACGCGGGTGCACGGCTGATGCAAAGCGATAGCCCTGAGGCATGGAATGCACTGGTGCAGACCGCTGACATCCAGCGCGACAACCGCGATGCCATTGACACTTGCCGGAAGACCGCTGCTACATCGCAGCAGCCAGTGCGATGCAGCGTCAAGATTCGTCCAAGCAGTCAAGAAGGGGAAACAGCCGCAACGCCAGCGGGGACCGCGAAACGGTCCCAGAGAGGGGCATAACAGCCCATCCGGCTCGCACAAATTGTGGGAACGAATGTGGTTTCGATTTTCCGGAAAAGTCATTTTATCCTTTGAAAACAAAGCGATAAATGACTTGAATGGTAGCGGAGGAGGGACTCGAACCCTCGGCCCTGGGACCGCCTTTTCACGTCGCCGCGATGAGCTCTCGGACGACCGAATATGGCTCGAGGCGCAGACCTTCCAAAAGCCTACAGCGCCGCCCCTCGCAGACCGCCACGGGGAAGAATTACGAGTGAGAACTCAATCGCGGGAGCTCGAGGCTCGACTATTGAGCCGCTCACCGTCCGCATACCCATGGCCATACAGCTCACCGGATTGAGCCGGTCGCGCCTCTATCGGCTGATCCAGTCTGGCGAGATCAAGGTCATCAAGATCGGGCGATCGACGCTCATTTCGTTCGAAAGTCTCAAGAAGCTGGTCGAGAGGTGAAAGCAGCATGAGAGATATTGCGCCAACCGCAGCGGCATCATCGCCTTTCCTGTCGAACGACGAAGCGGCCTCCTTTCTGAGATTGTCACCTCGGACACTCGAGAAATTTCGAGTAACAGGTGGAGGTCCGAAGTTCCGAAAATTCCGACGCCGCGTTCTCTATGCCCTTACCGATCTCCGTGACTGGGCGGACCGACGAATCTCCGACTAGCCGGATTTCATCAAACACATCGGCTACGAATCTGAGGGTCGGACGTTCGAAATTCGTACCCTGTGTTTGCCGAGGGGGCTGAGGCGTAGCTGGGCGTATTGACCTTCAGATATCCAGTCTGAGTGTCAAAGCCGTGATCAGGCGGCCCGATTTGGGCATGTCAAGTTACGCTCCGAACCATGCCGGAAAACCGCCGCAGTGCTTTTAGCGGAGGATCATCGTTCTCATGGCGTCAGCGCCCCTGCCCTGCTCCATGTCTCAGGGTTTCTAATGACTTGGTCGGGTTTACCAGTGCGGGGTAAGAACCCGCATGAGCTAAAGACGCGGGAACTAGACTTACTCTGAGTTAAAGACTGATGCGTTGCCGCGCGATCCAACAACTGCAGATCGAGACCCGATAATATCGACCATTCGAAACCCGGTCGGCAATCTTGACCGGCGAAAATCATCAGTTCGCGAACAGCTCAGCGACCGACCCCGCATACTGATAGTCTTGACGATGGGGCGATTTCCTTACACGGTCAGGTTCGACCTCTGCGCGGCGTAATCCCGACGGCCGATAATGGTAGCCCCGGGATCGAACTGGCGCTCATCGCGCCGTTCAGACCTGGCCAATCCAGACAGTTCTGGAAATACTCGCTCCATTGATCTTCCGCCGGATCGCCGGCGGCGACGGGCTGTACGGCCCCATCGGGCTGCAGCCGGCAGGGCACCACGCTCACCGCATCGATGCCATCAGAGCCGACCGTCGCAAACGCGACCATCGTCAGCCTCATATCCTCATGCATCGGCAAATAAGGCCATCCATCGCGCGGCCCTACGACATAGGGCGCATCCCACAGGTCGCCGCGCGAAAGCTGCATTTTGAAAGCTTCGAGCTGATCGGGGGTGAGATTCAGGCGGAAGTCGAAAACGAAATGACCGAGGCCGTAGAGGATCGGCTTGCCGCAATACCATTCGATACCACGCATCGCATGATGGTGATGCCCGATCACCATGTCGGCGCCATGATCGATGCAGAAGCGCGCCGTCCGGGTCTCATGATCGGTCAGATGGAACGGTCGCGACTGGTCGCCCCAATGGAAGCTGGTGATGACGATGTCCGCGTCCTTGCGGGCACGGGCGATATCCTCGACGAGATTGGCGAGATCGCGTTCGTCGGGCACCGTCGACGCGATCGGCCTCGCCCCGGGCATGTGGAGATTGAAGAAAGCCGGCCGCCAATGGTCATAGGCTCGTATCGGCACGAGGCCCGGAATAGTCGCATAGGCCTCGTAACCGAACGGGAAAACGCTCGCATAGCCGAGATAAGCGAAGCGGATGCCGCCGCGATCGACGAGAGCCGGAGCCCTCGCATCTTCGAGGTCTGAACCGGCCCCGCAGGTTGCGACACCCATTGCCGCCAGGCGGGCGCGATTCTCCAGCATGGCCTCCGTGCCGACGTCGAGGATGTGATTGTTGGCCAATGACAACACGTGAAAGCCGGCGCGGCCTAGCGCCGCAAGGTTCGCTGCCTTTCCGCTGATCATGTCGAGCTGGCCGGGCGCCACATGCGGCGTATCGGTGTAGGCGCCCTCCATATTGCCGAACAGAATGTCGGCCTGGCCGAGCAACTCGCGCACGGGTACGAAGGGTGCGTCAGGGTCACTCCTGTTCACCAGTAGGTCGCCGACGAACCCCAGCAGAATATCCGCCATGAATACTTCCTTGTCAGCGCCAGCAGGCGCGGGCGATGCGCAACCAGTTGCCGCCCAGGATGCCGCTGATCTCGGCGTCGCTCAGTCCGTCGCGGATCAGACCTTCGGCAATCTGTGGGATGGCCTCCGGCGGGACCATTGCTATTGTGCCGTCCAGGTCCGTCGGAAACAGCGACGGATTGGCCCGGACGAAATCGTCGAGCTCCGTCCGGTCGAACACGAAATCGAGACCAAGTCCGACATACTCGGGGCCGACGAGATCTACGACATAGCGGATGTGACGGAGCAGCGCCGCCACGGGATCGGACGACACCCCCAGAAACGGACCGATGCCGCTCAGCCCGATCACCCCGCCCTTGGCGGCACAGGCGCGCATCACCGCATCATCGACATTCCGCGGGTGTGCCGTCGCTCCCGCCGGGTTCGAATGCGAGAAGATCGGCGGATTGCGCGCATGTTCGATGGCATCGAGCACGGTTCGGGCGCTCGAATGGCTGAGGCACAGCACCATGCCCACTCTTTCCATCTCATCGATGATCGCGCGACCGAGCGGGGTCAGCCCGCCGTCCTCGCCCATACATCCGCCGCCGGCCTGATTATCCTGATTATAGGCAATCAGCATCCAGCGGACGCCAAGTTCGTACAGTTCCGCCACGCGCTCGAGACTATGCTCGATCGGCAGCATGCCCTCCACATCGAACGAGATGCCGAGCCGCCCGGTGGCTTTTGCGAGAGCGACGTCCTCCGCCGTCGCAATCATATGATAGCGCTCCGGACGGGCCAGCACATATTGCCGGAAATGGCGGGCCATGCCGACATGGTCGGCCCAGCTCATCAACCCGTAACCGATGTTGATCGACGCGACCGTCGCCCCGGCGGCGCTATAGCGATCGAGCTGCGGTAGAAGCTCTTCGTCCGCGCGCATCGGCATACAACCGTGATTGTCCCACACGATCGATGCGGAGAGGATATCTCGCGCGCGCGGCGATACCGGGGTGATAATCATTGCCGGTCTAGCAGGGAGGCCAGCGCCTGTCCGGCTGGGATCGGCAGCAGGACATGCGAGGGATGATCGGGATCGCAGTATATGCTTTGCCGGGCGATGATCGGCTCACCCAGCTTCCCACCTAGATTGGCGTTGCGTTCGAAGCGGGGGAAGTCCGCCGAAGCGATATCGATCCGGATCCTATGCCCGACCTTGAACCGGTTCGCGGTGGCCCACATGTCGATCTCCAGCGGATATATCTCGCCCGGCTCGATCAGGGATGGAATATCGCCGCGGTGCCGCGCGCGCAGCATGCCGGACTGGAGCTGTATCGCCCTGCCGTCGGGAAAGACGTCGGTCAGACGCACGGTGAAATCGGTATCCGTGGCCGAGGAGGACGCAAAGAGGCGCATCGTCACCGGCCCGACCACGTCGAGATCTGCAGCCAGCGGCGGCGAGGTGAAGCACACGACATCGTCGCGTGCCTGTGCCGCCTGCACGTCCACGCTCCCCGGGCTGATGACGCTGGACAATATACTTCCACCCATGGTGGGCGTGGGATCGCGCGGATCATAAGCATAGCTTACCGCCCCGCCTTCCCTCGGCGCTTCGGCAGTCAGCGTTCCATCGGCGCCCAGATACAAGGGGGTGGGCGCATATCCGGGGGCGGGCCAATCGGCGGCGGTGCGCCATTCATTGGCACCCATCAGGTAATAGCTGACCCGCGCCAATCCGCCGGTGGCACCGGCGCGCACGGCCTCATACCATTCGAGCAGAAGCCCCGGGATCATCTCGGACCGGTAGGGTCGGCGCAACTCGGGATGATCACTCATGCCCTCGCGATAGCCGATGCTGCCGTGCGAGCCGGGGCCGATGACGAGACGGCTGCCTTCCGCCACTTCGGGCTGCGCCTCGCTCCGCAACAGGGCCCATGTCGCAAGCGCGTCGGGCAAGCCCCAATCATACCAGCCCGTCACCATCAGCGCCGGCGCCATGATCGCGCGCGCCATGGCGGCTCGGTTGGCATAGGGGATGGTGTGCGCGTCATGCGCGATCGACTGGCCGAATATGGCGGGAAGCGCCTCGATCTCGGCGATCGACACCCCTTCGACATCGAACAGCTCTCGAATGAAACGCGCCCGATCGATCGAAGGCATATCTGCATAAAGCTGCCATAACCGGATGCGTGCGGCCGAGGGCGCGAATTGGGCAAGTTCGGGGAAACGCGCGATCACCGTGTCGGGCAGAGCCGGATCGAGCGGCGCGTTGAACAGGCCGGTCGCCAACGTCTCGGCGAACATCCGACGTTCCAGCTCGCCATGTGAAACCGCTTGCTTGGTCGCGCCCTTGCCGACCGACCGCGCATAGCTGTTGATGAACAGATGAAGCGCGACGGTGTTCTGGGCGACGCCGAGGCCGCTGACTTCCGGGGCGATCGCCCCCATCTTCTTATGGGTCGCCATGCACCATTGGGTCTGGCCGTCATAGGAGCCGCCGAAGCTGGCGACGAACCCATCGCACCAGTCCTGCCCAGCAATCCAGTCGACGAGATCCGGGCTATCCTCGGATTCGAAGACATAATAATCCCAGCTTGCGGGCTCGCTTTCGCCGGTGCCCCGGCAATCCTGCAGCACGACAGCATAGCCGCGGCGAGCGAACGCCATGGCCAGGTTGACACGCTTGTCCGCCATCCGCCCATAGGGCGTTCGGGTCACGATAACCGGTGCCGGCAGGATCGGGGGAAGATAGACGTCGGTGGCAAGCCGCGTACCATCGCGCATCGCCACCCACTGCGTGCGGACCCCGATCTGCGCAGGGGCGTGGCGCGCCGGCGGCATGTCGCCGCTCAGACGAGCAGGCAGACCGGGTTGACGGAGCCCCTCAACCGCCATCGGAGCTTCTCTCCTCGAGAATCGCATTGAGCGCGACCAGTCCGCTGCCAAGCTGGACTCTGGCGAGCCTGTCATAGGGGATCGCCTCGAAGGCGTCGAAGTCGACATGGGCGGCAATCCCCGCCAGCGCTTCATCGAACGCGGCTTCAAGTCGAGGGATAGCCTGCACGATCGCCGGTGTCTGCTCGGACGCTTTGAGCAGGCGGACGAGTTGATAGCTGTGGCACAGGAACCAGAAGCCGCCTTCAACCATGCACGCCTGGAACCGGTCCGCTTCCTTCATTGGCCGGTCATAGAGGCTGTTGAACAGCAAATCCTCGGTCGGGTGCATCGCCATCGGCCGGCCGCCGAGGTTGAGATTTTCGCGGGTCGGGATGACGCCTCCGCCGATCACCGCGGCGTAGATCGGGTTATTCTGATCGACATCGTCCTTCACTCGCTCCCACACCTCGATCAGCAGCGAGGCGAGATATTTGCTGTCTGCATCGATGCGCAGCTTGAAGCGCCGGAGATTCTCGCCCGTATCGCGCTCGGAACCGTCGAGCGGATGGAGCACATAGCCGAGTTCGGTCGCCATACTGACCGCTTCGGGCTTGATCTGCTCCAGATAGTCCCAGCTCTGATTGCCGAAGGGGAAGACCCGCTCGGGCGCGTCCATCCGGGGCTCGAGATAGTCATAATGCTTTCGGACGGACCAGGTCTCCATGATCCCCTCGCCATATTGCTCGCAAATCCCCTGCCACATCGGCCGACGCTGCAGGGGAAAGGCTTCGTCGTCCAGCAGCGCATAGAGGCTGTCTCGGCAATCGGGGCCCATATCGCGATTAAAATAGTAGAAGGCGCCGCCGACCCAGGCATTGTGCAGGGAGTAGTAAAAGTCAGGACGTAGCCGATCGAGCAAGTCCTTTAGTATCTGTGCCTCGGGCGATGGCTGGTCCCAACGAAGCCTCTTGTGGTCGATCGGAAAGGAGCCGTCGACCTGGCTGGTGAGGGGCTGGACATAGAAGCTGCGCATGTAGCGCTCCATGTCGACCGGCTCCAACGACCAGCCCTCGTTGAGCAAGGCACCGTCGGGGTCGATGCAGGGAATGATATGCCATTCGACGCCGGTTGCGACGAGATCGATCGCGTCATGTTCGAGAAGATGGAGCAGCCCGGCGATGGTGAGGCTGCAGATCGGCTCCTTGCAATGGGGGAAACCAACCACAAGTGCCGTCACGGTGCCTGTTCCACAGGCAATATCGTAGATCGGCACGCCATTGGGGCTCGCACCGATCACCTCAACCGAGAAGCGCGGATCGGCGCGCAGCCGTTCGGAAAGTGCGTTCAGTTCCGCGACCGAACGGAAGCGATCGAAATGCGGAAGGGCGGCCAGTACGGCCCTGACGTCGATCATGCGGGCAGTCCCTCATTTTCAAGAGCGACATCGGATGCTACCGTGCGGCTGGCCCGCCACAAATGCCACGATGCCCAGAGATAGCCCGGGCAAAGCGCGAGCAACGCATAGCGCAAGGCCTCATCGCCATAACCGGGCGTCAACATATCGCTCAGGAAGCCGACCGCCAGCGGGCCCAGGCCCACCCCGATCAGATTAGTGAAGAGATAGGTGGTCGCCACCGCGACCGAGCGCGACCCCGCGGGCACGACGCTCTGGATCGTCGCGAACAGCGGGCCGGCGGTGCCATAATTGGCCATCGCGATCAGCAGCACGAAGCCGAAGGCGACATAGGGCGAGGTGACCAGGTAGATCGCCGCGCCGAAGATGCCGGACAGCAGGAAGACCGACGTTATCGCCTTGATCTGCAGCGCTTCGTTATGCGCGGCCCGGCGCGATGCCCATTCGCCTGCGGCGAGCGATCCGACGACACCGCCGACACCCCAGATCAGCGCAAACCATATCCCGAGCTCTGCGGTGCTGAAACCATAGCTGCGGATGAAGAAGGTCGGCAGCCACTGGATCACGCCGATCCCGAAAAAGGTCAGCAGCGAATAGCCGATGACGAGATGACGATAGGTGCGGTTGGACCATAGCAGCCGAGCCGTGCTCGCGCGCGGATGTTGCGGCGCCGCGGGCTTCGCCATCGGTCCGGCCGGCGCAGCGGCCGTTATCCGATCGCGCACCGTCAGGAAGAGGATGGCGGCAAGCAACAGACCCGGCGCCCCGAGCAGCACGAAGGTCGTCCGCCAACCGACCAGGTCATTCAGCCACCCGCCCAGAAAATAGCCGGCAATCGCACTGAGCGGATAGCCGAGCATGAACATCGAGGTAGCGCGTGGCCGACTCTTGCGGTCGAAGCGATCGGCGATGAGAGCGTTGGCCGGTGCGACGCAACCCGCCTCGCCGACCGCCACACCGATCCGGATGACGAGCAGCTGTGCGAAGTTCGACGCGAGCCCGGACAGGGCTAGGGCACCGCATTGCAGCGCGGTGGTGAACGAGATGATCCCCACGCGATTGCCGCGATCCGCGGCTCGCCCGATCGGCACGCCCAGCGTTGCATAGAACAGGGTGAAGGCGATGCCGGTGAGAAGGCCGAGCTGGGTGTCACTGAGCTTCAGGTCCGTCTTGATGTCCTGCATCATGACGCCGAGCGCCGCATGCTCCACCTTGTTGAAGACCAGCGTGAGCAGAAGGATAGCGATCAGATAGGATTTGCTGTTCTTCAACATGGATGACCTTTGCGTCGTGTCGGTCACTTGAGCAGAAGCAATGCGGCCCGGTCGATCCATATAACCGGGCCGCATCCGCTTTGTGCTATCGGGTCAGCTAGCCGCCAAATTTGTAATCGAGACGGATTCCCAAGGTCCGGGGCCGCAGGCGATAGCCGTAGAAGGCAGGCACGTTGACCGAGGTACCACGCGAGGCAAACGTATCCTCGTCGAACAGGTTACGCACGAAGAGATTGACACCAAGCCCCTTCAGCGTCGTCCCCGCCGACAGGTCAATCTTCACATAGTCGCTGGTCTTGATGCTGGGCCGGTTGACGATGTCGCCGTAGGTCGAGCCGACATAGATCGTGTCGACACGGAGGTAGCTGGAATTGCCGCCGATCGGGAAATCATACTGCAGACCCAGATTGGCATTGACCTTCGCCGAGCCGGGCAACTGGTTGCCCGCCATGGCGCCCAGCGAGGGGACATCGTCGACGATCCGCGCATTGGTGTAGGAAACCCCCGCGAGCGCGCGGAAGCCACCACCGAACTTCACCGCGCCGGAAAACTCGACACCGTCGGATTTCGCGTTGCCGGCATTGGCCTGATAGGACAGCAGGCAACCGGTCGGTGGCGGCGGTGCCAGGACGCGCACGGGAACACCCGCCCATTCCATGTGGAACACCGCGACGTCGGCCGACACTGCGCCGCCCAGGAAGCTGCCCTTCACGCCCGCCTCATAGCTCTTGATCTTGTCCGAGCTCAGCCGACCCGTCTCCGCGAGCGTGACGTTCGTGCCGTCGACGAGACCATCATTGTTGACGTCACAGCGCGATGCCGGGAGCTGCGCCTGTGGCGTACCGAGGCGGAAACCCTGTGAATAGCTTGCATAGACCAGCACGTCCTTGCTGGGCTTCGCGCTGACGCTGAAGCGCGGATTGACGCCATCCGACTTGACCGTGCCCCGGAAATTCGACGTGCCCGTGAAAGGTCCTACCCGAATATCGGAAAAGCGGCGCGTATAGTCATAGTAGCGGGCACCGGCGCTGAGCGTCAGCCAGTCGAACGGCTTCGCGAAGGCTTCGCCATAGACCGCTTTCTGGGTGAGCCGGCGGACGATGTCGGCATTGCCGATCTTGTCGAGGCTGCCGGGCGTGAAGCTGTTGGTTGCGGCCGATCCCAGCCAGTAGAAAGAGATATTGGCATCGTCGGTCAGCCGCTCGGCAAAGGCGCCCACGACCAGATTGATCGGCCCGTCGAGCTTCGTGGTCACGCGAAGTTCGCCGACATGCTCCTTGTGATGGCTCGGCTGGCCCTGCGAAATGGGCAGCGCCGAACCGAACACGCCGAAGGCCTGAGCATTGGCGGACCCGCTCTTCATGAACGAGTAGCTGGCGACCAGATCGGCCCAGCCGAGATCATATTCCGCGGTCGGATTGACGATCCCGACATATTGGTCGGAGAAGCCGTAGCGCTGCCCGCGGCGCACCTGGCGATCGTCGACGCGGTACAGATTCTGATCGAACTTGCCACTATTGGCCAGCGCGACGCCGTTCTGATGATTCTCTTGATAGAGGGCGTTCAGATTCAGCGTCAGTTGGTCGCTAGGTTCGAAGCGGAGCGCGGCCCGGCCTCCCCAGGTGCGGACCGCCCCGATATTGCCCTTGTCCCCGGTGCTGCGCTGGGCCTGGAATTGCGTCACCGGCCCGGCCTGGAAAGCGGCGTCGGAGCCCGACCGGTTCCGATAGTGGCCGCTCTCATAGCTGCCATAAGCGACCAGGCGGACTGCCGCCATGTCGCCCAGCGGCAGGTTGATCACGCTCTGCAGGTCGTAATTGCTCGAGCCTGGGCCACCGGTGTGACTGAAGGCGCCCGCCACCCGCCCTTCGGTCCGGCCGAGCTTCGGCGCATTGGGAATGATGCGGACCGCGCCGCCCAGTGAGGCGTCGCCGAAGGAGGTGCCCTGCGGCCCGCGCAGCACCTCGACCCGGTTGATGTCGACCGATTTGATGTCGATGCTGGTGCCGCCGGTAACGCCCGCGCTGTTGGTCGTCGGCGTCTCGCCAAAATAGCTCGCATAGGTCGGGCCGATGCCGAAATTCTGGGCGGAAGGCACCGTCTCGATCCCGCGGATGACGATCGATTGGCCGCTGTTGTAGCTCGTCGCCGACTGATTCACGCCGGGGATGCCGCGCAGATAGTCCTCGCTGTTGACCGCGCCGCGGTTGGTGAGATCACTGCCGCTTAGCGCCGAGATGCTGAGCGGCACGTCCAGCAATCGCTCTTCGCGCCGCCGGGCGGTGACGATGATCTCGCCGTCGCCGGCCACATCCTCCGCAGCGGCGGGCGCGCCCCTGGCCGCCGCCGCATTGCCCGACTGCGCCGCCAGGGGCGACGCAAAGGCTCCGACACAGGCTGTCGTCACCAGCAACACAAATCTTCCCGACCGCTTCATTTTTTTCCCTTTGTTGATCTCAGGATTATGACCGAAGTGACTAATGGATATTTTATCCAATCTCAATGGGCAAAATTTTGGACCTGATCTCGGTCGCCGCCGCAAGCAGCAATTGCGCGACCGCAAGATCGGCCATGCCAACCCCAACCGACTTGAACGCTATGATATCGCGGAGCTTTTCCTCGGCTGGCGTGCCGCCCCTCACCAGTTCGCCAAGGTCCTTGACCGGCCCCAGCAGCCCCGCCTGATACGGGCCGATCAGGTCCCCGCTCTCGCGCAACGCGTCAGGCGTATCGACGACGAGTCGTGCGCGCTCCATGAGTGCGTCATCGGTTTCCCGCATGTCGGGCGCGAAGCTTCCGATCAGCGAGACATAGCTGCCCGGCGTGACCCAGGCTCCGCGAACCAGCGGCTGGCTGCTGTTGGTGGCGCTGCAGACGATATGGGAGGACGACACGCCACGCTCCAGGTCCGCGATTACCTCGACGCGTGGCACCACGCCGCCGAGCCTGGTCGCGACCGCTTCCGCCTTCCTGCCGTCGCGGCCCCATATGAAGACCCGCTCCAACGGTCGGACCGCCGCATGCGAGCGCACAAGCGGCTCGGCCAGCGCCCCGGTCCCGATCATCAGCATGGTTCGCGCATCCGGCGGCGCGAGCAGCGACGCCGCGAGTGCCCCCACTGCCGCAGTACGGACGACGGTCAACGCGGCCGCGTCCAGCAGGGCGACCGTATCGCCCGTTTCCGCGTCAAGCAGGACATAGAGTCCATTTACCGAAGGGTGGCCCGTCCGGCCCCGTCCCGGCGCCACGGTGATCAGCTTCACGCCAACCTGCCGCTGGTCGACGCTCGGCATGACGAGCAGAACATTGCCTGGTTGAGGTAAGTCGTAATGTGCGCGGGACAGTTGCAGTGCCACGCTACCGAAAGCCTTCTTCAGCGCCGCCAGAAGCGCGGCCTGATCCGACAATCGCCCGATCGCATTCGCATCGAGATAGATCATAGAATTCCTATGTTAAGCCTAGACTTATGCCGTCTTCATCGCGGGAAGGCCGTCACCGTCCTGCTGGCTGTCGAGGAGCTCGAGAAGATCCAGCCGCGCCCTCTGGATATGGTCGCGCGTCAACGCCACCGCCTGGTTGACCGAGCGCTTGCGGCAAAGGTCGAGCAGCCCGCCATGATCGTCCTTGGCCTGCTCGACACCGGTGCCGAGAGTCAGGACGAGACGGGTGTAGCGGTCCGTATTGACCAGCAACCCCCTGATGATCTCGAGCGTCCGCTTGCGTCCGGACGGCGCGTATAGCGCCATGTGGTAGCGCAGGTTGAACTCGCCCCACATGCCGATATCGGCGGCATCGATCTCGCGGTTATACTCATCGAGCACGGCCTCCGCGGTCCGCAGATCGCCTTCGGTCATGGCGGGGATTGCGACCCGCAACAGCTCGGGCTCGAGTTGGGCGCGCAGGTCGAAAAGCTCTTCGATTTCCGCGCGGGACAAGGCCGTGACCACATATCCGCGATGCGGATAGCTCGCCGCCAGTCCTTCGCGCTCGAGGCGCGACAGCGCCTCGCGGACCGGAATGCGGCTGACGCCCAGCCGCTCGGCCAGCGCATCCTGTCGCAGAGGCACCCCGTCCGACAACTCGCCCGAGATGATCAGCTGCCGTAACTCATCGGTAACCGTGTCGGCTATGGTGGCCCTCGCCGGCGTATCGCCCCGCTTCATCACTCGGCCAGTCTCGCGGTTACTCACCTTGCGTCCCCTTGCTGCTGCTGCCGACATAGCGGGCCAACACCCACCTTGCAATTGGATAAAATGTCCAATAGCTCCGCACTGCTAATCGGTCTTGATAGGCCGTGGAAACCGGGAATGGCTCCCCGAAAGGCATGCTGACTCATGAAGGTGATCATATTGGGCGCTGGCGTAATTGGCGTCACCAGCGCTTATTTCCTCGCCGAACAGGGCTGCGACGTCACGGTGCTCGACAGCCAGCCCGGACCGGGCCTCGGAACGAGCTTCGCCAATGCGGGGGAGATCACGCCCGCCGCGGCCGCGCCCTGGGCGTCACCGGGCATCGTCGGCCAACTTGCCCGCTGGTTGATGAGCGAGCGTTCGCCGGTCGCGATCAGGCCGTCGCTGGATCCTGGCCTCCTGCGCTGGGTCGGCGCGTTCCTCGGACAATGCAATGCGGCAAGCTTCCAGCGGAATCGCGCGACGATGGTGGCGCTGTCGCGCTACAGCCGCGAGCAGCTCGGCGAACTCCGCGAGCGCACGGGAATCGCCTACGACCATGGGACGGGAGGCTCGCTCCACCTGTTCCGAACGGCGGAGGAACTGGATCGCGGCACGTCCGACCTCGAATCGCTGCGCCAACTGGGTCTTGCAGCCGAAATACTCGACCCCGCCCAATGTCTCCTCGTCGAGCCCGGACTGGCCAAAGGGTCCGCGGCCATGGCCGGCGGGGTTCGCTTCGCCGAAGACGAGACGGGTGACTGCTATCTGTTCACATGCGCGCTGGCGGAGCTGGCCGCGACCAAGGGCGCGCAGTTCCTATATGGTAAGAAAGTCGAACGTCTGTGCCGCGATGGCGCCTCGATTTCGGCGGTCGTGGCGAATGGGGAGCATCATACCGCAGATGCCTATGTCGTCTGCCTGGGCAGCCATAGCCCGGCCCTGCTCGGCACCATCGGGCGATCGCCGCTGATCTATCCCGTAAAGGGCTATTCGCTGTCTATCGACGCACGCCGCGCCGCGGCCGCACCACGGTCGACGATCATGGACGGACGCTTCAAGGTGGCCGTCACCCGGCTCGGCGACCGGATACGCATCGGCGGGATCGCCGCACTGTGCGGGTTCGACATGAGCCTGCCCGAGCGGTTCAGGAAAAGCCTCATCGCAACCTATCAGGAACTGTTCGGGCCAGCCGACTTCGCGGATGCCCGGCTATGGAGCGGACTGCGGCCCAGCACACCCTCGGGATGCCCGGAGATAGGGCGGTTCGCGGCAGACAACCTCTATATCAACGCAGGCCATGGAACACTTGGCTGGACGATGGCCTGCGGTGCGGGTCGCCTGCTGACCAGCATCATGACCGGCGCGGCATATCCGAAATCGCTGGATGCGGTGGTGAGGCGATGAGTCCTTTGCAGACCCCGACCGCATAATCATGGCGAATGAAAAGCCTGGCATGATAGGCATTGCGCATGAGCAGCGACGATCTGGAAGAGCCGCATAAATTGGGCCTGTTCCTTACCCGGGGACATGCATTGATGTCCTATGCGTCGGTGCTGGAGCCTTTTCGCGTGGCGAACGACTTCGCCCGCAAGCCGCTCTATCAATGGCGCCATATCTCGGTGGACGGCCAGCCCGTGCTCGGCTCGCACGGGACATCCACGGTGGTGGACTCATCGATCCAGGACGCCTTCGAATATGATACCGTCTTCGTCTTTGCCGGCGGCGATCCGTTCCTGTTCGACGACCGTGCTGCATTCGGCTGGCTTCGTCGCCAGGCCCGCTCGCGGGTCAGGATGGCGGGCGTATCAGGAGGGTCGGTTCTTCTCGCCAAGGCTGGTCTGCTTGATGGATATCGAGCGACCGTCCACTGGGAGCACGAAGCCATGTTTCAGGAATTTTTTCCGAGCGTAATGCTGGAGCCAGGCCTTTTCGCAATGGATCGCCGCCGTATGACCTGCGCCGGTGGCATCGCCGGGCTGGATTTTGCAATCGATCTGGTCGAGCGTGACTATGGGGTGACGCTCGCAAAAACGATCAGCGACTGGTTCATCCGTACCGATCCTCGCCATGCCGATCACCCGCAGCGGATGAGCTTGGGCGACCGCTACGGCGTACTCAACGACAAAGTCGTCCGGGTGCTGGCGGAGATGGAGGCCAATGTCGAAGAGCCCCGCAGCCGGGAAAGGCTGGCACGGATCGCCGGGGTATCGCTGCGGCAACTGGAGCGCTTGTTCGCGAAAAACCTCGGACGATCGATTGAGCAGACCTATCTCGCCATCCGGCTGGAGCAGGCCTTCCATCTGGTCCGTAGCACCGGCATGTCGGTGACCGAGATTTCGGTGGCTTGCGGATTCGGCAATGCCAGTCACTTCACGCGGAGCTTTCGGGGGCAGTTTGGGCTTTCCCCCTCGGCCGTCCGGAAGACGAGGATCGCGGTCGACACCCGACGCTGACGTGAAGGGGAACCAGACGCGATGTCGCTGTGAGTCTGATACCCGTCTTCCTCAGCACGGCACGCTGCCGAATCTTTAATTAGGCAATCCCCCTTCCGATCAGTCAGGATGAAGGGGGAAATGATGCGGTCGATATCTAAATGCCAGGACGGCTCGTCCGGTTCTGTGATCTTGCTGGCAACGGCTTCAGCACTAGCGATCATCGCCCTGGCGGCACCCGCTTCGGCGCAGAACCGTTCCGCCGCGGCGAACGCGAACGAGGGCGAGATCATCGTCACGGCGCAACGTCGAGAGCAGCGCCTAAGCGATGTACCTCTCAGCGTATCGGCGGTAACCGCCACCGACATAGCGCGGCGCGGCCTTGTCAGCCAGGGCGACTATCTCCGCTCGCTCCCGGGAGTGAACCAGATCGAAGCCGGAGCGGCCAACAGCTCGATCATCATTCGCGGTGTCGCTGCCAGTCCCCAGAACACCGATCGCGGGGCGAAGGCGACCGTCGGCTATTATCTGAACGACATTCCGTTGACCGGCTACGTCCTGCGCGGGGGCGCCGACGTCAAGCTGGTCGATCTGGAACGGGTCGAGGTCATTCGCGGGCCGCAGGGTACGCTGTTCGGCAGCGGCTCGCTCGGCGGCACCGTGCGCAATATCGCCCGGGCTCCCAATCCGGAAAGGCTGGAGGGCCATCTGCGCGGCACCATCTCGCAAACCGGCCGCGCCGGTAGCGACAATGAAGCCGTGGAAGCGGTCGTCAACGTTCCGATCATCGAGAACAAGGTCGCCCTGCGTGCCGTCGGCTATCTGTTCGAGAATAGCGGCTTCGTGGACAATGTGGCGGCGAGCACGCCCGCGGCCGTCGCCCGCGCCAATCTTTACGGTATCCCCGAACTTGCCCGCAACGACAAGGGCGTCGGCCGGGACCGCTATATCGGCGGCCGTATCGCCCTACTGGCGAAACCCACCGAGGATCTGAAGGGCACGATCACCTATCTGCGCCAGGATATCACTCAACATGGCCTGCCGGACGCCGAGCCTGCTATCGGCAAATTCCGCCAAGCCCGCCTCGGGCTGAGCGACAATGTGGGCGGGGGGAGCGAGCGCCTTGAGGATGTTCTCAAGATCCTCAACGCAACGCTGGATTACAGCTTCGACTGGGGCGCGCTCACATCCTCATCATCGCTCGTGAAAGAAACCTATCTCGAGAAGCGTGAGATCGGCACCTTCTTTGCCAACCAGCCGCCGGTCGCTCAGCGCAACGTGGCCGATACCGAGGCGTTCATCCAGGAATTGCGGTTTGCGTCAAAGTTCGCGGGCCCCTTTCAGCTCCTGACCGGCCTTTATTACGAGAATATCGACCGCGATTTCCTCAATCAAAATCTCTTCGGCGGGCGCACTAACCTCGCGCTGTCGGGCTTTCCGAGCGCGACGATCACGAACAATTTCGAAAAGAACAGCGTCACCCAGAAGGCGGTCTTTGGAGAGGCATCGCTCGAGCTCAGCCAGTTCAAGCTGACTGTCGGCGCCCGCCATTTCGATTATGACGACCGCACGATCACGACCAATCGGGTGTCGGGCGCGGTGACCCGGCTATCGGGCAGCAACAGCGGGACAACCTATAAGGCGAATATGTCGTGGCAGCCGAAACAGGATCTGCTGCTTTACGGGCAGTTTTCCCAAGGCTTCCGGCTTGGCAGTCCGGTGGCGCCGGCAATCGCGACGTGCGATCGGGATGGAAACGGAGTCATCGACGGCACCACGATTTCGGCCGGCCCTCGAACACTGGATCCCGACAAGCTGGAATCCTTTGAAGCGGGCGCCAAATTCACTACCGCCGGTGGCGCCCTCACTGTCAATGCCGCCGCTTATCACAACAAGTGGAAGGGCGTGCCGATCAATGTGATCGTGCCGTGTGGCGCAAACGTCGCGGACAATGCCGGCGAAGCCCGCACGCAAGGCATTGAGTTTTCGGCGGAGGCGAGGCCGGCCCGCGGGCTGCAGCTGAGCTTTTCGGCTGCCTATACTGATGCCGAACTCTCCAAGGACGCCCCGCGCATCAACGGCCTGAAGGGCGACCGTCTTCCCGGGTCGCCGCGCTATACGGCATTTCTCGGTGTCGGATATGAATTCGAGCTGGGGGGCCGGAAGAGTTTCGTCCGGGCCGACTACAGTTGGATCGGGGGCTTCTTCAACAATCTCAAGCAGACGGGCATCGAAGCGGGCGACTACAGCATCATCGGAGCGCGCATCGGCACGCGGTTCGGGCCGCTCGGGGTCGAAGCGTTCGTGAGCAATCTCACCAACTCGGCAAAGCCGACCTGGGTCGACTCCACCTTCACCGGACCGATCCAGCGCCTCTACCGGCTTCGCCCCCGCACCATCGGCCTGACCGGGCAGTTCAGCTTCTGAAATGGCCATCCTGATAGAGAATGCGACGGTCATAGACGGCGTCGCCGACACCGCCCGGGAGAATTGCTCGATCCTGATCGAAGGCGAGCGCATCGTGCAGGTCGGCGACGTCGATTGCGAGAAGCTTCCCGCCGGCCTCGAACGTATCGACGCGCGCGGCCGGTTCATCATCCCCGGCTTGATGAACGCCAATGTCCATCTGTTCATGGCGGTCAATCTCGAAAGCCTGTCGCGCTACTGGGACCGCTATGAGGATATCATCCTCGAAGCGTCCCAGGTGGCGCTCAAGCACGGCCTGACCACCGTGTTCGATACCTGGGGCCCACGGCGTTTCCTGATCGCAGCCAGAGATCGTATTGCCAGCGGCGAGACGGTCGGCGCGCGCTTCTTCTGTGCGGGAAACATCGTCGGTCTAGACGGCCTCTTCTCGCCCGACTTCTTCAGCCGGGCACAGGAGGTGGCCAGCGCGGTCATGACCCGGCGGATCAACGCGATCTGGGCCGAGGATATGGGCCGCCATCTGATGTGGAAAACGCCCGGGCAGGTGAGCGCGGCGATCGACGCCTATCTTGGCCGAGGCATCGATTTCATCAAATATGCTTCCAACGAACATTATCCGGGCGCCTTCTTGGCCTTCTCGCCCGATCAGCAGCGTGCGATCGTCGATGCAGCGCATGCCCGCGGCAAAACCGCCCAGGCGCACAGCATGTCGGTCGAGGGGCTTCGCATCGCCGTGGAGGCCGGATGCGACCTCATCCAGCATTGCAACAAGACCGGCCCCGTGCCGATACCCGGCGATACGCTCGACTTGATGGCGCGACGGAATACGGGAGCTGTCGTCTTTCCCCAGACCGACGCCGGACTCGCCTGGCTGCTCGAAAATCTTCCCGAAGAACAGCAGGAAAGCTGGCGGGTATCGCACCGCAATGCCTGCAATCTCGTCTCGGCGGGGGTCAAACTCCTGCTCGCCAATGACGGTGCAATCATGCCACCCGAATGGCCGACCGATCCGCAATGGGGCAAGAGCTGGGTCACCGCACCCGAGGCCTTCAACCTCGCCAAACTCACCACCGGCCATTTCGTGTGGTTCGAAGCCATGGCGGAGAAGGGCTGTCCGCCGATGGCGATGCTCCACGCGGCGACTCGCAATATCGCCGAAGCCTATGGCATGGCCGACGATCTTGGTACGATCGCCGCGGGAAAATATGCCGATCTGCTGATCTTGGAAAAGAACCCACTGCTCGATGCAAAAAATTATCGCACCATCCTCAGCGTTATGAAATCGGGCAAGATTATCGACCGCGAGGCGCTACCCGAACACCGGCTGATGAGCCGCGACATCGAAGCGCCGTGCGAAGAGGAAGGGCGCCACATACCCTTCCTCGGCAGCGGCGGTCGTTTCCCGTTCAGCTGCTGCTGATGCCATGAGCCGCAGCTCGCCAAACCACACCTTGCTGCTGCTGCTCATGCTCGGCCTGGCCTTCAACCAAGTCGACCGGCTCGCGCTTGGGTTGCTGCTGCAGGACATCAAGCACGAACTGTTGCTGTCGGACACCCAGCTGGGCCTTCTCAGCGGGATCGCCTTCGCCCTGTTCTATTCGATCATGGGGATCCCGATCGCCCGCTGGGCCGACCGGGGCGACCGGGTGACGATCATCTCGCTGACCGCCGCGATCTGGAGTCTCGCGGTCGCCCTATGCGGTATCGCCACGAGTTTCGCCCAGCTGTTGCTGATCCGTATCGGCGTCGCGATCGGCGAAGCTGGCTATATGCCACCCGCCAACTCGCTGATCGCCGACAGCTTTGGCCGGGACCAACGCCCCCGCGCCACCGCGATCTTCCTGCTCGGCGCCCCGGTCGGGGCGATCCTCGGCTATTTCGTCGCGGGCTGGCTCAACGAACTTGTCGGTTGGCGGATGACCTTCGTGCTATTGGGAGCACCCGGGCTGGCCTTCGCGATACTGTTCCGGTCGGTCCTTCGCGATCCGAGAAGCTCGGCGCGGTCGGCATCCCTACCAGCGGGTTTGTCCGAGCCCAGTCACAAGCCATCCATCCTCGCGGCATTCACAGTCCTGTCCCGCAATCGCACCTTCCTTCATTTGCTGATCGGCTATTCGATCATGTGCTTTTTCAGCCATGGCATCGGGTTGTGGAAATCGGCGTTTTTCATCCGCAGCCATGGGCTTTCAACCGGCGAACTCGGCACATGGTTCGCGCTCATCTACGGCGTGGGCGGCATCGCCGGGACAGCGCTCGGCGGCGAACTCGCGTCGCGCAGAGCCGCCGGCGATGAAGCGCTTCAGCTGCGGACGATGGCGCTGGTCACCCTCGCCTTCGGCGCGCTCTCCGCCCTCGTCTACCTGGCGCCGGACCGTTACATCGCCTTCGGCCTGCTGTTCGTCGGCGTCGTCGGCGTCAACACGGCCATCGCGCCGCTGTTCGCCACGATCCAGACGCTGGTGCCCCCGCACATGCGCGCCATGGCGATCGCAATCGTCTATCTGTTCGCCAATCTGATCGGGATGGGCCTGGGCCCGCTCGCCGCCGGGATGCTGAGCGACCTACTGACGGCGAGCCTGGGAAGCGAGGCGCTGCGCTACGCGCTGCTCTGCCTGTGCCCGGGCTATGCCTGGTGCGCCGCGCATCTCTGGCGCGCCAGCCACACCGTGCTCGCCGATATCACGCGCCAACAGCACGGCACCCATGGCGACGCGATATGACCGGTGCGATGCTGGCGCCCGCTGCATCCGGGGATCCGGCTGAGGATATCTTCGGTTCGCTGCGACACGAGGGCGAGCGGCTATATATCGCCGCCGCCTGGCCGGGAACCGGACGTTTCCACGATGCGGCCGAACTGGACGTTGCACCCGGCGGCGACTTCGTCCTGTTCACGGCCACCTTCTTGGATGATCGGGAGAGTCCAAAACGCACCGACCTCTGCGAGCTTCGCATCGACGACGGGGAACTCTCCCGCCTCTCCCCTTGCGAAACGGGATCGCGAAAGTCGGGAGCCTATGGCCCGTGCGGAACGATCATAGCCTGTCTCCGCGACTGGCAAGGCGACGGACATTGGCAGCTCGAACTGCTCGACCGGACCCACGGCCAATCGGTGCGTCCGCCCGCACTGCCGGGCTCCGTCGAATATCTCCGATGGTCGCCCTGCGGACGGAAGCTGCTGGTCGGCACGGTCGGTCCGGGCGGGGACCGGTCGAGTGTGGAAGGCGCCGTCCGCCGAACCGCCGAAGCGGCTTGTGCCCAGCCGTGGGAACCACGGATCGACCGCGGTTACGATGACGCGGCGTGGCGGCGCCTCCTGATATACTCGCTGGACACGGAAAGCTGGGAGCCGGCCATTAACGGCCCCGTCACGGTGTGGGAGGCTGATTGGTGCGGTGATCACGCAATCGCCGCGATCGTCTCGGACGACCAGGGCGAAGGTGCGTGGTTCGATGCGCGGCTTGAGCTATTTGCCCTCGGTGCGTCGGGCGGTCTTCGGCCGTCCGGCACCCTCGATCAGCTAGGCTGGGTTCGCGGCTCGGCCGACGGAAAATGGATCGCGATCGTCGACGCCGTGTGCAGCGACCGCTGGGTGGTTGCGGGCGACCTGATCCTGATCGAAGCAGGGAGCAATTCGGTACATCGCATCGATTGCGGCTTCGACGTCACCCATGTCGAATGGCGCGGCGCTGACCATCTGCTCGTCGCTGGCGTGGATGGCCTGGAGAGCGTCGCAGCCATGGTCACCCCGTCCTCGCGACAAACGTCCGAACTGTGGCGGAGCCAGGCGACTTCGGTTGCCGGACATAGCGTCAAGATCGCCGGGCGGGGTGACAGTGGTGATTTCGTTCTGGCCGGTGAAGGCTTTGCCCAAGCTCCCGAGATCGCACTGGTCAGCCAGGGTCTCTATCGCTGCCTCTTCTGCCTGTACGCGGACCAGCCGGGCGTCCTTCCGGCATTCGATGTCCGCGCCATGGAGTGGCGAGCCGGCGATGGATTGAACATCGAGGGCTGGCTGCTCACGCCAGCTGCTCCGCCACCCTGGCCGCTCGTCGTCCAGGTGCATGGCGGACCGGTCGCGCATTGGCGCCCTGCCTGGCTGGGGAGGCGCATCCCGTCCGCGCTTCTGTTGTCCCGTGGCTTTGCGGTGCTGCTCGCCAATCCGCGCGGCAGTTCCGGAAGGGGCCGCGCATTCGCCGGGGCCGTGCGCGGCGATATGGGAGGCGCGGATGCGGAGGATCTGGTCTCAGGTGTCGAAGAACTGATTGCAGCGGGATTGGTGGATCCCGCCCGCATCGGCATCACCGGCGTCAGCTATGGCGGGTTCATGACGGCCTGGCTTCTCACGCAAAGCCGACGCTTCGCCGCCGGCGTTTCAGTGGCGCCCATCATCAACCACCAGACTCACCGCTTGCTTTCCAACATTTCCCGCTTTTCGGAGCTGTTCGTGGGAGCACCGGAGCAATTCCCCGACGGGCCGTGGCGCGAACGCAGCCCGCTGTTCTTCGCCCGGCAGGTGCAGGTGCCGACCCTCACGATCTGCGGCGCGCTCGATCGATGCACCCCGCCCATCGAGGCTGAGCAATTTCACGCCGCGTTGCGCTGCGCAGGCGCCGTGTCCGAACTCGTCACTTATCCGCTCGAGGGCCACGGCATTCGCGGATTTCCTGCCGTAATCGACTATGCGGCCAGGCTCGTCGCCTGGTTCGTCGCGCACATGCCCGCCCAATCGTTCGCATATTCCGGGCACAGCCGGCGATGATCGTAGTGGATGCAGACCGGATCGAGGGCCTGTTGCCCATGGAGCAGCTGGTGGAGGCCTTGCACCGGGCCTTCGCGACCGAGGTTCGAGCCTATGAGCGAACGCAGGTGCCGGTGCCCGGCGGAGTGGATGAGCGCCTCTTGCGGACCATGCCGGCTTTCGGCCCGGACGGCCGTGTTATGGTGAAGTTGGCCACGGTGTTCCCGGGCAATCGCGACGCGGGCCTGCCAACGATCCAGGGCGCGCTTCTGATCTTCGATGCGCATGGGCGGCCGACCGCCCTGCTCGATGCCGCAGCGGTGACGCGGCGCCGCACCGCCGCAGCCTCGGCGCTCGCCTCCCGCTTTCTGTCGCGCCGCGACAGCCGTCGGCTACTGATCATCGGGACGGGTTGCCTGGCGCCCTATCTGGCATTGGCCCATGCGACGGTTCGGCCGATCGAAGACGTAATCGAGACCCAGCCCGACATGGGCGGGACCGACCAGATCAATGGCACAGCGAAGCTGCATCACTAAATTACCCACCGGATCCCCGTCACCTAGGAAAGGCCCGAAGCCGCTCAGCCCGATCACACCTCCCTTGTCGGCACAAGCGCGCAGCAATTGATCGGGCACGTTGCGCGGACGATCGAGCGCGCCCGCCGGGCTCGAATGCCAAAAGATCGGCGGATTGCGAGCATAATCGATCGCTTCGCTCACCGTCGTGTGCCCGCATGGGTCAGGCACAGCACCATACCGTCCCGCTCCATCTCGTCGATGATGGCGCGCCCCGCCGGGGTGAGGCCGGGATCGAGATCGAGACAGCCACCGCCGGCCGCATTGTTGCGATTATAGGCGATCAGCATCCAGCGGACACCTAGCGTATGGAAGCTCCGGACAAGGTCCGGCCGGTCGACGACGGGGTCCATGCCTTCGATATCGAAGCTGATTGCCAGCAGCCTCGCGGCGCGCGCTTCGACGATGTCATCGACACTTGCCACGAGCCGATAGCGATGCGGTCGCTCGCCGATCCATGCCCGCATGGCGAAAACGACGCGGATCTGCTCGGCCCAGCCAATCGGCCCGAAGCCGATGTTGAGTGAGACAATGTCGAACCCGCAGCATAGCGGTCGAGTTGGGGAAGACATTCGGTGTCGATGCGCAGCGGCATGCAGCCGTGATTGTCCCAGATCAGGGATGACCGGATCAGGCGGGACGCACGCGTCTGGACGGTCATAGCATTGCCCCGTGCCCCCGCTGATCGGGGCGCGATACCGGCATGTGATCGTCGAACCAGCACGAGAGACGGGCGGTGAAGTCGATTATTGCCGGAAAGCCGTGCACGCCATGGCCTTCCTCGGGATAGATGACGAGGGTCGACGGCCTGCCGCAGCGCACCAGCGCATCGTGGAATTGGCGGGCCTCTTCGGGTGGCGTGCACCGGTCGAGCGCGCCACAGATGCTCAGCATGGGCGTCCGCACGGCGGCGGCACGCGTCACCGGGCTTCGGTTGGTGCAGAGCCGGGGATCGGCCAAGGCGTTGGCAAGGAATAGTTCGACGAACTCGGGAATATTGGAGAGCGCCTGCTGGGTGTGGAGGTTGGCGATTGGTGAGACTGCTACAGCCGCTGAAAAACGATCGTCGACCGTCACCAGATGATAGCTCTGCATTCCGCCATAGCTGGTCCCGGTAACCCCGAGACGATCGGGATCGGCGATGCCGCTCTCGATCAGCAGGTCGAGCCCCGACCGGCAATCCTCGGCGTCAGCCCCACAGAGATCACCCAGCACCCGTTCGGCGAATCCCTGCCCCTTACCGTTGCTCCCACGCGGATTTGGAAAGAAGAGCGCATAGCCCGCGCGAGACAGCGCCAGAAGATACGGACTCCTTCCCAGCCAACGTGGCCGCGATTGCCAGATCGGGCCACCATGGACGACCATGATCAGCGGATGCGGCCCGTCGCCCGGCGGGCGGATCAGCCAGCCGTCGATCGCAAGGCCATCGCTCGCGGTCCATTCGACCAGTATCGCCTCCGGCAATGGCGGAACAGCGCTGCCACCGAGGTCGAGCGAGACGATGACGCGATAGCGGCCATCCTCGATGATCGCGATCTCGGGCGGGGTGAAGAAGCCTTCACCCACCAGCACGCAGTCGCCGCTTTCGCCAAAGGGCGCGATGGCCGGATAATAGCCGCCGGTCGAGAGCCGGTCGCTCGACCATCGCTCATCCCAGACACCACTATCTGGATCGAGCCTGGCGACGACAGTCTCGGCGCCGCGCTGCCCGGCGACGATCATCGCTCCGTCCGGCCGCCAGGCGATCTGCCCGACGTCGACCCCATGGGTGCCGACGGAGCGTATCGCGCCCGTCAGGTCGTCGCGAATATGGAGATCACCCGCGATGATCTTGCGGTCGCTGCACAGCGCCTCGACAAAGGCGAGCGAGCGCCCTTCGAGTGAGCCGGCAAGGCAGCCGATCTGGCGCACAGGCCGATGGAGTTCCCGGGTCGGGGCGCCATCGAGCGGGACGAGGGTCAGACCGGCGGAATACCACAGCCCCTCCCCCGCCCCCGGCGAAGCGACGACGGCCAACGCCTCCCCGCCGAGCCAGTCCAACTCCCAGATATTGAGGTCATCCGGGCCAACAGGATTGGATCGCCTCCCATCGCATTCATGAATCCAGGCGCGGCGCCAGCGCCAAGGCTCGATTTCGGTCTCGATGCGGGGCGCCCAGCTGGCAGGCGGCGCCTCAGCGCGAAGGGTCGCTATGGCGCCGTCGGCACCGGCCCGGTCCGCGCCATGCCCCGCCACGACCATCGCGATCCGCGTCCCATCGGGCGACCAGCGGAAATCCTCGACCCAGCCGGGCACGACCGGCGTCGCGGCCACGACACCCGAGGCCGCATCGCCGACGACGAGTTGATAGTTCCCGGAGCCCGCCGCATCGGCGAGATAGGCAAAGCGCTTCCCGTCCGGCGAATAGCGCGGAAGGCGCTCCGCGGCGGGACGGTCGCCGACCGGCTTGCTGACGCCCGATTGCAGGTCGATTTCATATATCCGCGCGACGAGATGCCCATCGTACAGAGCCATGACCCCGGCAAACAACGCCCTGCGCCCCCCGGGATGGACGCTGAACTCCCGGGCATCGCTGATCCGCGCCGCTCCAGGCCCACGAAGGTCGCGATAGAGATCCATGGTCGCCGCATAGGCACGCTCCAGGCGGTCACCGCGAAAGAGCCCGTCAGCTGCACCGGGTCGACGATCATCCACAGCTCATCTCAGCCTTCGTTCAGCATGTCGGCTGCGGCGAAGATTGCCTCCATCTGGATCGCGGTCATCGTCTCGACCGGCACCGGCTGCATATCGCCGAGCCTTTCGAGCTCCTCGAAAATGGCCTCGGCACGCGTTGCGCCATCGGTCTTTGCCGCAAGCGCCAACCCTTCCCGATCGCGGCCCGCCTCGACGATCATATCGGCAAGCCGCGCCACCATCGAATAGCCTCGCGCCGGCACGAGCCGGTGGAAGATGCCGTTGGGGAAATAGTCGCGCATCGACAACGACCGATCCGCATCGGCCGCGGCCTCACGCTCTTGGAAATAGGACGGATAATGCCCGCCCCACAGCACCATGTCGCCGACTGCCGCCAGAAGTTCCTTCTCATCGGGCGAAGCGACCAGTCGCCCGAGCGCATCGAGGTGGCGATCGAAGAAGGCCCCGAGCGCGATGAACTGCCGTCGAGCCTCGGCCGCCTGCTCACGGGCGGTATAGCCCGAGGGGCTCTCGTCGCGAAGGCGTGCATCGTCCCACAGCGGCACCTCGGTGACGATAGTCAGGGTTCCGAAACGATCCTCGCCATAGCCCGAACTCATCTCACCATAAGGCCAGACCTCGGCCGCGGCCTGACCCTTTTCCATGCCGGCGGCGATGATCTGTCGTGCCGAAGGATACAGCATCACGCTGGGGCTCACCCAGTCGATCGGCCAGCCCGCAATGTCGAAATCGCTGAAGCTGGTGAGACCATGATCCGCGATAATCCGGTCGAGAACCGGCGTCAGCCTGGGCTCCGCGCGGCTGAGCGCGTGCCAGGCTCCGCCGAAATCGCAATGATGAAGCGAGGCGTGGAGGATGGGACGGGTAAGCGCGAAAGCCTTTTGCCATGCGACGTTCTCGGGCGTCGATGCTTCGAAAACATGGCCGGGGCAATCGATCGGAAAGGTCGCATCGGGTTGCCGGTCGAGCGCGGGGCGAAAGACGTTGGCGTTGTAGTTCCGAAGCGTTCGGGGCTGCCTGAGCCAGGCGTCGTTGAGCCGCAGACCTTCGACATCGATCGCCTTGATGAAGTGCCACGCGAAACCGCGCCGTTCCCTTTCGCCATGGGGACCCAGCAGACGGGCGATCATCCGCTCGACGGTGACCGCGCCGGCCGGCTCGTTGGGGTGCGGCACCCCCACCACCAGCACGTTGCGATCGCCCTCGCCGATGCTGATCATCTCGATCGGGCGACCATTCCAGCTCTCGCCAAGCCGGGTGATGCGAACCTGGCCGCCGGCCTCGCGCTCCAGCCGGCGCGTGTTCGCGTCGAGTTCGTCAATGCCGAGAAGGGTATCGAACATCGGTCACTTCACTCCATTGGCTGTCGAACCGGACGCGCCATCACCGCCGCCTTGTCCAAGGGCGTCGCGCAAGCTGCCCGCCGTTACCGACAGCATGATATGCGAGGGGCGCGCGATATCGCGGAACACCCGCTGCTCCGCATCCAGCGGCGGGCCCGGATCGGCCCGGTTGGCATGACGGTCGAAACGCGGGAAATCGGCCGAAGCAATGTCGACACGCAACCGATGGCCCGCGGCGAAGCGCATCGCCGTCGCCCACATGTCGATCTCGAAGCGATAGGCGCGGCCGGGCTTCAGCGGTTCCGGCCGGTCCGGCCCGTCGCGATAGCGGGCGCGCAACACGCCATTCTGGATCTGGATCACGCGGCCATCGGGGTGCACGTCGCTCAGGCGCACGGCGAAATCGGTGTCGATCGCGCTCGAACTTGCATGGATCACCGCGCGGAGCGGACCGACAACGTCAAGATCTCGCGACAGCACGGCGCTTGTATAAACCAGCACGTCGCCGCGATCATGGAGTTCGGCGATGTCGATACTCCCGGGCGGACTAACATAGGAGACGATACTTCCGCCCAAGGTCGGCGTCGGCGCCTCCGGTTGATAGACATAATCGTCGGCTGCCAGCGTCTCGCCCGGAGGATCGAGCCCGAGCACGCCCTCCTCACGCAGGTAGAGCGGTTCGGCATGGCCGCGTCCGGGGGGCCAGGCCTCGGCGTGCCGCCATTCATCGGCCCCCATCAGATAATAGATCACCCGTGGCCACTGCGACAGCGCGTCGGCCGATGCGGCGCGGCACCAGGCATCGATCAGCGGCACGATCTCGGATGTCCGAAACGTGCGCCGCAGGGCCGGTTGCTGATCAGCGCCTTCATGATAGCCGGGCATATTGTGTGCGCTCGGTGTTATGATCAGACGGCTGTCACGCATGGGTGCGAGATGCTGATACCGCTGGACCGCGCCGAAGGTGGCGAGCGCATCGACGAGCCCCCAGTCATACCATCCGGTCACCATCAGCGCGGGGGCGTGGATCGCCTCCATTAGCGCCTTCTCGCCGGCCGCCGGCAAGCTGTGCGCATCATGTGCCACATTCTGGCCGAAGATCGCGGGCAACGCCTCCATCTCGACGATCGTGATCGCCTCGCTTCCGGTCGCGACCTTGATCAGCGCGGCCCGGTCGGCACAGGATGCGTCCGCATAGATCGACCATAGCTCCCGGCGCGCGGCGGCGTTGTCCAGCGATCGAAGCTCGGGATAGCGGGACAATAGCGCAGCAGGGAGCGGCGGGTCGAACGGTTCGCAGAACAGCCCTGTCGCCAGTGTCTCGTCGCGCATCTGCCGTTCGAGTTCGTCATAGCCGATGTCCAGCTTCTCCGCCCCCTTGCCCACTGATCGAGCATAGGCATCGAGAAACATGTGCAACCGCGTGGTCGGACAGGCAAAGCCGAGCCCGCTGACCTCGGGAATGATCGCGCCCATGCCGGGGTGCGTCGCCATGCACCATTGGACCTGCGCCGAGTAGGACGAGCCGCAGGCGCCGACGAAACCATCGCACCAAGGCTGTGCCAGGATCCAGGATATCGTGTCGAACCCGTCTTCCGGTTCCCTGACATAATAGTCCCAATGATCGGGCTCGCTGTCGCCGGTGCCACGGCAATCCTGCGCGATCGCGACATAGCCGCGCGCGGCCAGTTCGCCGCAGGTCCGCCGTACGCGCTCGCTGGTCCGGTCATAGGGTGTGCGGTGGACGACGACGGGCGCCACGGCCTGCACAGGCCGGTAGATGTCGGTCGCGAGGTGGATGCCATCGCGCATCGTCACCCTGACTGTTTCGGGCAGCGGAGATTCGCGGGTGACGGCATTTTCGGTCCGCGAAATGTCGTCGAGCAATTGGCGCAGCGCTGCGATATCGATGGTGGATGCTGTGGTCATGCGGGTTGTCCACCGGGAATGGCGGCTTCGATCGCCTCGACCTCGGCGCGAACCGACCGGCTCGCCCGCCAGGCGTGCCAGGCACCCCAGAAATAGCCGGGAGACAGGAACATCAGGGCATAGCGCAGCGACTCCTCCCCCAGCGCCGGCCGCAACCCATCGCTGATCGCGCCGGCGGCCAGCGGCCCGAGCCCCATGCCGATGAGATTGCCGAACAGATACAGGATCGCGATCGAGATCGCGCGCATCTCGGGCCGGACGAGCGTCTGGATCGTGGCGAACATCGGGCCTGCGATCGTGTAGGATCCGAGCGTCGCGAGTGCCATCAGGGTCAGCGCGACATAGCGGTCGGTCGAAAGATAGAGGGCGATCGAGAACAGGCCGAACGCCGCGTACATCGACGCGACGACGCGAAGCTGGAAGTCCTCCCTGCCCGCCGCCCGGCGCGACGCCCATTCCCCCCCGCCAATGTGCCGACCAGCCCGCCCCCACCCCAGACGAGCGCAAACCAGCCGCCCAGTTCGCCGCTCTGAAAACCGAAGCTGCGCATGAAAAAGGCGGGCTGCCACTGCAGCAGACCGTAACCGAAAAACGAAATGACCGAGAAACAGACGAGCAGATGGCGGAAGGCATGGCTCGACCACAGAACCCGTAACACCGCCACCATCGACGGCTCCGTTCCTGCACCGGTCTTGGACATCGCTCGCGCGACGGCTCCGCGCCGCGGCTCGCGCAAGGTCAGGAAGGCGAGGATGGCAAGTGCGAGCCCGGGTACGCCAAGCAGTATGAACGTCGTGCGCCACCCGTAAAGCTCGTTCAGCCAGCCGGCGCCCAGATTGCCGATCACCAGGGCCAGCGGCGCCCCCAGCATGTAGATCGCCACCGCGCGCGGCCGCGAAGCCCGATCGAAATGATCGGCGATGAGCGAATGGGCCGGCGGAATGCAGCCCGCCTCACCGATCGCGACGCCCACACGGATCAGGACGAGCTGAACGAAACTGGTGGCCGTTCCGCACAGCGCCACCATGACGCTCCACAGGGCCGCCGTGATCGTGATGATGACGACCCGGTCGCCACGATCCGCCCAGCGGGCGATGGGAATGCCCATCACTGCATAAAAGGCCGCGAAGGCGATGCCGCTGAGCAATCCGAGCTGGGTATCGCTCAAGGCGAGATCGGTCTTGATATCCTGCAGCAGCAAGCCGAGCGCAAGGCGATCGACATAGTTGAACGCGAGGATCACCAGCAGGAGACCCAGCAGATAATGGCGATAGGATAGCTGGGTCATCTACGGGCCTGGGAAATGCGGCAGTCGGCGGAACGGTGCGAGACGGGCGATGTGATCGGCCCCGCACCGATCGCATCGCCCGTTCCCCGGACCCGCACGATTGTTCGGGCCGGGGATTTCGTGATGAGAGCCATGCCGGTCATGATGGGCAAGAATGCCAGAATGGGCCGCTCGTGTAAGGCCGGATCACAATTTCGTGCGAAGGCTCACGCCCATGGTCTGCGGCTGAGAGATCGACGGCATCGCGGTGCCGCGCCAGTTGAAGGCAGACAACTGCCCACGCGTGTCGAGCAGGTTGCGGACATAGAGCTGGACGTCCACCGCCGAGAAGGAGACGCCTGCCCGCAGATCGATCGAGACATAGTCCGGCAGCCGATATTGAAGATAGGTCGGTGCGGCGTCGAAGCTCGCCGTGCGCTCGTCGACGAAACGCAATGTCCCCCCGATGGTAGGCCGCAACGGACTATCCACCAACGTATAGTCGGCCAGCAACGACGCGGTAAACCGGGGCACGTTGGGCAATGCCTCCCCCTTGACGCCACCCAGGCTGGGTTCGTTGCGCTTGAGTTCGCCATCCTGCAAGGCGAAGGCGCCGGTGATCTCCAGCCCCCGGGTCGGACGTGCCCTCAGGTTGAGTTCGCCGCCCTTGATCTTCGATCCCCCGGCCGCGTTTCCGATCGCCGAGAAGCCGCCATTGGTGACCGAGACATGCATGTCAGCCCAGTCGATATAATAGGCCGACAGCTCGATGCCGAAGGTCCGACCCGCGGTTTCGCCCTTGAACCCGATTTCATAGCTGGTGAGGCTATCGGACTCGAAGCTCAGCGGCGCGAACGGCTGGCCGGTTCCGGGGTTCACCGCCACGACATTGGGGCCGCCGGGGCGATAGCCGGTGGCAACCCGCGCATAGGCCATCGCCCTGTCGGTGAAGCGGTAGCGGACATTGGCCATCCAGGTGACGACGCTCTCGCTGGATTTCGTCGTCGGAGCGGACAAGCCCAAAAAGCCGGATCCGTCCTGCTTGTATCGCTGGTTGTTGCGCGCATATCGCAGCCCGCCCGACAGGTCGAATTTATCGGTCAGATGCCAGGTGGCGTTGCCGAACGCGGCAACCTCTTCGAACACCGAATTGTTGGTCGAGGTCAGCACGACATTCGGCGTCGGGTTGCCCGCCGTATCGAGCAACAGCAGCGGTTGCGTGAAGAACGACTTCTCATGCGTGTAGAAGCCACCGACCTGCCATTCGAGTTTCTGTTCGCCCTGCGAAGACAGCCTCACTTCCTGCGTGAATTTCTTGACCGACGCGGCGGTGTCGGCAGCAAAGCCGCCATAGACCAGCCCGAAGGACGCGAAGAGCGGCACGTAGAGCGGCGAAATATCCTGCACATAGCCGAGGCTGGTCTTCTGGTAGCTCGATATCGATGTCAGCTCGGCCCCGCCCAGATCATAGGTCGCCGTCCCACTGAGGAGTCGGAAGTTCTGCCGATAGGGCTCGTTGAAGATGCGGAACTGATCGAGCGGCCCGAACAGGGGGGCGCCCGAAAACTGATAGTCGACCGTGCCCTCACCATCGCGCCGGATATTCTGGGCGAAGCCCGTCAGTCGGAAACTGAACCGTTCGGTGGGTGACAGAAGCAGATCGAGGCGGCCCCCGTAGATATCCGCCGAGTTTACGTCGCTTTTGCCGAAGGCGACATTGTCGATATAGCCGCCGTCACGCGAATAGAAGGCGCTGGCCCTGACCGCCGCCTTGTCGGCTGCGATCGGCAGGTTCAGAGCGGCGCTGCCATCATAGTTCGTGCCGCCATGTCGCGTGTTCGACAGACCGACCCGGATATCCGCGGACAGGCTATCGGTATCGGGCCGCTTGCTCACATATTTGAGGACGCCACCCAGCGCGGCGGCACCGTAAAGCGTGCCCTGAGGACCGCGCAGCACCTCGATCCGATCGACATCGAACAGCCCGACGTCCAGCGTATGCTGGGATGCGCCCCCGAACACCGAACTCGAGCCATAGGGAACATCGTCGACATATATTCCGACGGTCTGGCCGACATCGACGCCCGAAGTCACGCCCCGGATCGATATCTGCGAATAGCCGGCACCGGCCGTGGAGAAGTTGAGCCCGGGCACCGCATTGGCGAAATCGCGAAACTGGGTGACGCCTTGGCTCGCCAGGCCATCCGCGGAAATCGCGGTTATCGACTGCGGGACGTCGATCAATCGCTCCTCGCGCTTCTGCGCGGTCACGATGATCTCGCCGCCTTCGGCCATTTCTTCGTCCGATGCCAGCACCGGGTGAGCGGTGACCAGAACGGCCACCGTCACCAACAGTTTACCCCGAAGCCTCGTTCGCGTTCTCATCTTGACCCCTGTTTTTGTCGCAGCCAGTGGGCACCCCACTTCTGATGTTGCGACATTATGACGCCCCAACTTCACGGGAAGGTGCGAAGAGATGAGAGATGGTGCTTTGAGATCACCATTTGTGCGGATTGGAGATAGTCAGAGCAGTTCGGCGACCTGTCGCCGAAGGAAAGTCCGCAGTGCGGCCAGAACCGGTGCGGACCAGCGGTCTTCCCTGGCAACCAGCACATATCCACCCAATATCTGCGGCCGCATCCCAGGCAGCGGGACTTCCACCAGATTCCCCTGGGCGAGGTCCTCGCCGACGAGAAAGCGACTTGCCAGGGCTATACCCCTGCCCTGCCGCGCGGCAGCCAACGCGAGGTGGGCATGATAGCAAAGCGGGCCGGGCAAACGTTCGGGAGGCTCTACTCCATTGAGCCTGATCCACGCCCGCCATTCAAGGTCGTTCTCTTCATGCAGGAGGGGGAGGGAAAGAACATCGGGTGTTATGGCGGCCGACAAGGAAGAGACAAGCTGCGGACTGGCCACGGCCATTACCTCGGGACGTGCCAGATCAAAACCGCGCAGGCCTCTAACCTCGCCGCGCGCTCGATCGCCATCCCGATAATAGCGAATGTCCGCATCGGCCTCATGGACCATCAGATTGGGCGAAACGTCGCTCGGTTTGAGCTCGATCCGCGAACCGGGATGGGTTCGCTCGAATATCGCGAGTTGACCCGACAGCCACTGGATCGCCAGCCCCGGTATGCACCAGAGGCGGAGCGGGGCATCATTGCGAAGGCCCGCCAGTTCCTCCGTCGCGATAGTGATTTCGGCGAAAGCCGCCGAAATTCTGGCATGGTAGCGCGCACCCGGCTCGGTCAAGCAGAGGCGATGGCCGCTACGCTCGACAAGTGGCAGGCCGAACCATTCCTCGATCAGCTTGATGTGGCGACTGACAACCGCGTGATTGACCCCCAGATGCACGGCCGCCTTGCGAATCCCGCCCAGCCTGAACACCGCTTCGAAGGCACGCAATGAAGCGAACGGCGGTGTCGCGATTGAGCCGGATTCCGCCATCAGCCGGCTTAGCCTCGGAAGCTCAGGGAAGGAAAAGGTGATAGCCAATCCATGATAGGACGGTGCCCCCACAGCACCATGCTGTCAATCTAGGCGACTTCTTCGAACGCTGGCCTTGGGGAACAGAGTGAGCACCGGGTCGCAGCGACTTGGAGAAACCGGGGGCACGGCAGCTTTTGACCAAAATCGCGCATGAACTGTTGATCGCCAGGGATCGGCAGCACCTCATCCATTCCGCGGTGCCGTGGTCGATGCACGAAGAGCGTGGCGCCACCATATTGAAATCCGGTGCGGGAATTTTCCTGACCGACGCGGATGGGCACCGGGTGCTCGACGGATTCTCCGGGCTCTGGTGCGTCAATATCGGTTACGGGCAGCAAAGCGTCGTGGCCGCGGCCGCTGAACAGATGGCCCGGCTGCCCTACGCCACTGGCTATTTTCATTTCTCCAACGAGCCTGCCATCGAGTTGGCCGCTAAGCTGGCGGACCGCGCACCCGGCGACCTGAAGCACGTTTTCTTCAGCCAGGGCGGTTCGGATGCGATCGACAGCGCGATCCGGCTCATCCGATATTATTTCAACATCACGGGCAGACCTTCCAAAAAGCACATGATCGCGGTCGATCGCGGTTATCACGGATCGAGCAGCATCGGAGCGGGAATCACCGGCCTCCCGGCGTTCCACGCGAACTTCGATGCTCCTGAGCCGACCCAGCACCACATTCCGGCCGCTTATCCCTATCGCTTCGACGGAGACGACGCGTCACTCATCTCGCGATCGGTCCGCGATCTGCAAACCATGGTCGAGACGCTCGGACCGGATAATGTCGCAGCCTTCTTCGCCGAACCGGTTATAGGGTCGGGAGGCGTCATCATTCCACCGGATGGCTGGTACCGCGCCATGGCCGCCACATGCCGCGACCTCGATATCCTCTTCGTTGCGGATGAGGTCATCACCGCCTTCGGTCGAACGGGGCCATTGTTCGGTTCGAACCATGACGATGTCGCACCTGATCTGATGACGCTGGCAAAGGGGCTCACCTCGGGTTACGCGCCGATGGGCGCGTTGCTGGTCTCGGACCGCATCTATCGCGCTATCGCCGATCGAACGCCGTCCGGAGCGATCATCGGGCATGGCCAGACTTATTCGGGCCACCCGGTGAGCGCCGCCGTGGGGCTCGAAGTCCTGCGGCTCTACGAGGAAGGCGGGATCATCGCGAACGGACGAAGCAGCGGCGAATATCTGGCCAGGGCGCTCGCCCCATTGCGTTCGCATCCGCTCGTCGGCAATCTTCGGCTTCGCGGCCTGCTGGCCGGTATCGAGATCGTCACCGACAAGCGCACCAAGACCCGGCCCGACCCGTCGCTGGGCCTGCCTGAAGCGCTGGCCAGGATCGGCTATGCCAATGGGCTCGTCTTTCGGGCATTTGGTGATGCGATGATCGGCATCGCTCCGCCGCTGATCATCACCACCGCGGAAATCGATATTTTGGTGGAGCGCCTCTCGCGCACTCTCGATGCCGCGCTGGAGATTGCCGAGGTGCGCGCCGCGCTCGACAGCCGACCAAGGTAAACGGTTGCCTCCGGTATCACTGTCCGAAAGGGTCGGACACTACCTCTTGCTCAGCTTCAGCCTGCGAGTTGCTCGGGCGCACCGGAGCCGTCCAGATACCCATTCTCCATTCGTTTCGCCTAGCGGGTGGCTTTCGCGAGATCCCTGCGCGCGCGGAGCTTAGGCTTATCAGGGCCGTTTCGGCCGCAGCACAGTCCGCAGAAGACCGCCTCTTGCCAGCGAGTCAGGACCACCATATGGTGCTTTTTGACGGGTTTCGTCGGAATGAAGTCGAATGATATCAGGTGCTTGCGGGTGCTTGGCAGTCCTCTGCCTGAGCACCATTTGTTCTTCTCAGAACATTTCATCCCAATCGACAAAACAGCGAAAATCTGCCATAATAAGGCTATCGCTCATCCCGGGATGTTCCATCGGATTTCATACCATCCGGTGCCACGAGCGGGGCCATAATGGCCCCACCGGAATTTTGATGGCACCACGGCTCTGCTGCACGTGATCTCGGAGCTGCTCCGGCGGAAGCCGAGGAGATTCGCACGTGCCCCTCAAGGAGGTACAGATCCGCAACCTCCGCCCGAAGGCGGCCATCTTCCAATACACAGATGAGAGAGGGTTGTATCTGGAGGTGCATCCCAATGCGCTAGGTCACTACCCGGAAATCAGCCTTGCTGAGGCGCGACATCGGGGAATTGAGCCTCGGCGTACAGCGGACGGACTATCGCAAGACCATCGATTGCCCGACATCGCGCCCGATGCCGAGCGACGCGACCGGTCTTGGTTGTTCAATATTGCAGCCGCTGGCTATGTCTCCGATCGGCTCGCCGTCTACGCTGGCTATACCCGAGGGCTGGAGGAAAGCGGGATAGCGCCGATCAACGCAGCCAACCGTAACGAGGCGCTGCCGGCGATCCGGTGGACAGCGTCAGCCTCATCGCAGGCTCGGTGCTGATGCGGCCGGCCGTCACTGGGCAGGGCGTCGAATTGGGGCGCGTCGGCGAGATCCCGCTCAATCAACCGGTACGCGTGCTGCGCGCCAATGGTGAGTGGCGCCCCAGCTTTCTGCCCGGCTTTTCAGTCGACGGCGCAATCGCCAACTTCGGCCGGCGCTCCGCCTCGCGTGAGAACACGATGTTCGTGCCGAGCTATACGCTGGTCGATCTGGGTGTCCGCTATCGCTTCAAGATCGGGGATGCTTTGGCAACCCTACGGTTCCAGGTCGCCAATGTGACGAACACGTTTTCGTGGAACATTGTCGATAGCAACAGCTACGGCCTTGCGGACAAGTGGCGGATGCTCCTTTTTCTGGCTGCCGATTTCTAGCCCCCTCTCAGACGATCAGGCGAAGCCCCGAAAAAATCGCTTTGCACTACGGGATTTATATGCGCGGCGATCATCCTTGGACTCGAAACCATATGCGGACAGGGTTAGCTGGAGTGGCTGAGGTGAATCATGATCTCTCGGCAGTCCCCGTCGAATCCAACGGCCGCACCGCATTCCGGAACGCCCCGCGCTCCAATAGCGCACCGTCGGGCTATCGCAGCCTATCCACGCTGGTTGAAGGACATCGGCATACGCTGCGGCGGGCTGATGCTCCTGCTGGTTTCCGCTCTCGCATTCAGCTGGCTATACCGCCTCGTTCATGTCGTTCCGCGCAGCGAAGGGACGCTCGGTCAATACGGGATCGCCGCCGTCGCGTTCCTGAGCGCCAGTGTCGGGCTGGGTTTGGTTGCACTCGGATATAGCATTCACGATCCCGTCGAGATTTCCGATCGCTGGCGCTCCCGCCTTTAAAAACATACGCGAAACATATGCGTTAGGCGGACCTCCATCTCGAAAACAAACGCTCTTGTCGCGCAAGTGATTTGGTTTGCGTCCCGGGTCGGCGCGCAGTTGTGAGGCGCGGTAATGGCGAGTGGGTCTGAATCAGGGCACGAGCACGGCGGGCATGCGCCCAGGGAGGGCTTCGCCGCGCTCGCGGTCGGCGCCATCGGCGTTGTCTTTGGCGATATCGGCACCTCTCCGCTTTATGCGCTCAAGGAAACCTTCGTCGGCCACCACCCGCTCGCCGTCGACCAAGCGCATATCCTTGGCGTCCTGAGTCTCGTCTTCTGGACGATGATGCTCATCGTCACGATCAAATATGTGCTTGTCGTGCTGCGTGCCGACAATCGCGGCGAAGGTGGCAGCCTAGCCCTCCTCGCCCTGATTGCCAGCAAGACCGAAGGGAGCCGCTGGGCACCGGCGCTGGTTATGATGGGCGTGATCGCCTCGGCACTGTTTTACGGCGACGCGATCATAACGCCCGCCATTTCGGTACTGTCCGCGGTTGAAGGGCTGTCGGTGGTCAACCCCGGCTTCACCCAATGGGTGCTGCCAATCGCTGTTGGCATCCTGATCGGCCTGTTCGTTGTCCAATCCAAGGGTACCGCGAAGGTCGGTATCGTCTTCGGCCCGATCATGCTGCTTTATTTCGCGACCATCGCGGTGCTCGGCTTGCTTGAGGTTGCCGAGAATCCCGCCATCGTCGCCGCGCTCAATCCCTGGTGGGCGTTCAACTTCTTCCTCCTCGACCCAAAACTGGCGTTTCTCGCGCTCGGCTCGGTCGTTCTGTCGGTGACGGGTGCCGAGGCGCTGTACGCCGACATGGGCCATTTCGGGCGCAAGCCGATCTCGGCGTCCTGGCTCTATCTCGTCTTCCCCTGTCTGATGCTGAACTATCTCGGGCAGGGATCGCTGTTGCTCTCCAATCCCGATGCCGCGCAAAATCCGTTCTTCATGCTGGTGGACGAAGCATGGCGGCTGCCGCTGGTGATCCTCGCGACACTGGCGACGATCATTGCGAGCCAGGCGGTGATATCCGGCGCCTATTCGGTCACCCGGCAGGCGGTCCAGCTCGGCTTCCTGCCTCGGTTCCACATCGCCCACACCAGCGCCAAGGCCGCGGGGCAAATTTACATGCCATCGGTCAACTGGCTGCTGCTGATCCTTGTCCTGATCCTGGTTCTCATCTTCCGCAACTCGAGCAACCTTGCCGCCGCCTATGGCATCGCGGTCACCGGCACGATGCTCATCACCGCCTGCATGGTCGGCGTGCTGACCTTTACCGTGTGGCGATGGAACCGTTGGCTAGCCGGCGGCGTCACCGCGCTCTTCCTGCTCGTCGATGGCGCCTATTTCGCTTCGAACGTCACCAAGATCCCCGATGGCGGCTGGTTCCCGCTCGTGGTCGCGGCGGTGATCTTCACCTTCCTCACGACCTGGGCGACCGGGCGGCGGCTCGTGCGTGCGCGCTTGCAGGAGGGAGCGATGCCGGTCGGAATCTTCATCAAATCCACGGCCCATCTTCAGCGCGTCAGCGGCACTGCCGTCTATATGTCGGCCTCCCCCGAAGGCGTGCCACCCTCGCTGCTCCACAATGTGAAGCACAACCGCGTCCTCCATGAGCGCAACGTGCTGCTCACGATCAGCATCGCGGACGTGCCTGTCGTCGAGGAAACCGATCGCACGGAAGTTCGGCCACTCGGGCCCGACTTCTATAGGATTACTCTGCACTACGGCTTCATGCAGGAGATCGACGTGCCGGCCGATCTGGCGGCAGTCGACATCTGCGGCACGCCGTTCAAGACGGTGGACGTCAGCTATTTCCTAAGCCGTCAGACACTGATCGCGACCGAGCATCCGGGGATGGCGCTGTGGCGGGAGAAGCTGTTCTCGTGGATGATGCGTAACTCGGAAACGGCGATGGAATTCTTCAAGCTTCCGAGCAATCGCGTGGTCGAATTGGGGAGCCAGGTCGAAATCTAAGTCTCAGCGCAGGACTTCGGCGAGATATGCGGCGATGCCGATGATCGCACATATGCCGGCAATCAGATTGAGCGGCTTCGTGGCGCCCAGGAAATCGATGATCCTGTCGTACGACTCATGCGCGACGCGCTTCGTCGCACTGTGGGCTCGTCCATCTCCAGGATCAGCGCATCGTCTTCGTCGTCCTTTTGCATGATCGGACCATGCGCGCGTTCAGCGTTGCATTGCCAGATCGCGGACCGAGCTTTCGCATAATGTCCGCATATGATCGCATCATCCCTTATGCGAACGATATGGAAAGCGATCTGCCTCGATCTCGAATCCCTATCCCGCGATCCTTAAAATCGAGGCTGGCGGCGCAACCCTGCCGCAATACTCTCTGGAGCAACAATGCCCACTCAATATGATGTCGGTTCCGCCCCATGCCTTGTCGTCGGGAGGGATCGCGCGGGCCACTGGCTCGTGCGCGAGATCCACGGCCTGCTCGGCGGAATTTTCGTTTCGCGTGAAGCGGCACTGCATTTCGCGCGACAAGAAGGATCGGCGCTGCCCGGCGCGACGATCCGCCTCAGTCGTGGGCACGTTGCGGCCTTCGAAACCGGCATATTGGAGAAAGCGGCATGAGGCGCCTCGTCAAACCAACCTCCAAACTGGCTGCGCCGCCGATTGACCCGGCCCCACGCTCACGGATTCCAGGGCGACTTTCGATGCAGGCTTTCTGGCGTGCGATCGATCCCGATCACGAGCCTGCCGACCCGCAACCTCAGCCGTCGGCCCCCAACAATCGATAGCCGACGCCCAACTCGTTGACGATGATGCGAGGCCGGCTCAGGTCGGCCTCGACCTTCTGGCGCAGGTTGCGGATCACAACGCGCAGATATTCGACATGCCGCTCATATTCATTGGGCCAGACGCTCTTGAGGATCTGGTCATGGGTGATCACCCGTCCGGGAAAACGGGCAAGCTCGGCCAGGACGCCGAATTCCTTGGGCGTCAGGTGCAGTTCCTCGCCATCGCGCCGGATTACCCGGTTGAGCAGGTCGATCTCCAGACTGCCGATCACCACCCTTAGTTGGGCACCGTCGGCGCTCTTGCGATTCCGGAAAGCGGCGCGCATCCGGGCAAGCAATTCCTCCGTATCGAACGGCTTCGTAACATAGTCGTCCGCGCCGAGATCGAGCGCGGCCACCTTCTGGTCGGTGGCTTCGCGCGCCGACACGACCAGCAAGGTCGCCTTCGACCGCTGGCGGATTATCGGCACCAGCTCCAAGCCATCGCGATCGGGAAGCCCCAGATCAAGCAGCACGATATCGGGATGCGCGCTGCCGAGCCGCTCGAGCCCCTCGCGTGCGCTGCCGGCTTCCACCACCTCATAGTCGGTGCGTTCCAAGGTCGTGCGCAGCAGACGCCGGATATGGGGCTCATCATCGACGATGAGGACTTTCGCGCGGCTCAAGTAACATTCTCCTGATCGATCTCGCGGACAAGCGCTTGTTCGGGAAAGATGATATCAAACCGGGCGCCGGACAATTCGGTGCGGTTGGACGCCCTGACCTGCAGGCCCATCGCCTCGGCGAACGCCTTGACGATGGCAAGGCCGAGCCCGCTGCCCCCCTTCGATCGATCCGACCCCTCGAAGCGCTGGAAGGTCTGGAAAACATCAGCTTCCCGTCCGACAGGGAGGCCAGGCCCCTGGTCCATCACAGACAAGACGAGTTCGCCGGGCGTACGCTCAGCCACGACATGGATCGGGCTATCCGGATCGGCATAGCGCCCGGCATTGTCGAACAGGTTGATCAACACATGATGGAAGAGCTGTGGATCGACACGGACCAGCGGCAGGCCCGGTGCCACGGCCAAGTCAATCTCGTGACCGACGAGCGCGGCGCGGGTATCGTGAACGGCGCTGGCAATCGCGTCGGTCAGGTCGGTCGATTCAAGATTGAGGCGCATCACCCCCGCCTCGACCCGGGCCATGTCGAGCAGATTAGCGACAAATCTGTTGAGCCGCTGCGCCTCTGCCTCGACGGTATCGACCAGGGGGGATGGCCGCTCGGCGCGCAGCATGTTCGCCGCCGCGAGGATAGCGGTCAACGGCGTCTTGAGATCGTGACTTACCGAGGACAGAAGCGCGGCTCGCAGCCGGTCCGTTTCCTTCAGTTGGGCGACATCGCGCATCTCGTCCTCGAACTGCATACGCTCGATCACCAGCGCCGACTGGTCGGTCAGGCTGAGGAGCAGCGAGGTCTTGTCGGCCGGGACCGGCATTGCGCCATCATCGCGCGTCAACCCAACGACGCCGACCACCCCGCGCGACGTCTTCAGCGGATAAAAAAGCCAATCCGAGCCGGTCAACGTATCGGAGCCCCGCCCGGTCGCGGTCCCCTTGTCCATCGCCCATTGCGCGGCGGCATGTTCCATCGTGTCGAGCTTGTCCTCGGGCGGCCAGGCGGCTCGCAGGGCGGGACCATCGGGGGAGGCGGTCAGCACGCAGACCCGCGCATCGAACAATCGCGCTAGCTCGGCGCAGATCGCCTGCATGAGTTCCTCGTCATTGCCGATCGTCGTCAGTTGTCGGGAGAAGCCCGCAAGGGCGGCATTGAGCCGTGCGCTGGAGGTTGCAAGGTCGGCCTGGGACCTTATCCGCGCCGCGAATTGGCTGGTCACCAGCGCGACGCCAAGGAGGACGACGATGGTGACGACATTTTCAGGATTGCTGATCGTCAGCGTGCCCGTGGGCGGCAAGAAGAAGAAATTATAGGCGAGCGAGGACGCGAAACCGGCGAACACGCCGGCGCGGAGGCCATAGAGGCTGGCAGCCGCCATCACCGGCAAAAGATAGAGCAGCGCGATGTTCGTGATATTGAGCGTCGTTCCCAACCCCAATCCCGCCGCGGTGACTAGCGCGACGACCAGGAGCGAGACGATATAGTCGCTCGGCTTGCCCCAATGTCCGGCCGGTCGTCGCCGATGGCGGACCGTCGCATCGTGCTGGTCGCCTGGCAGGACATGCACCGCCACGTCGGTCAGCCCGCGGACGAGTTGATCGACCACCGACCCGTGGCGCATCTCGAACCACCAGGGCCGCGCCGATTTGCCGATGACGATCTGGGTCGCACGTGCCTCGCGCGCATAGGAGATCAGACCATCGACCACACGCACCGCCGGGATGGTAGCGGTGGCGCCGCCCAGTTGTGCTGCAAGCGCCATCGCCTGATTAAGCCGCTTGCGTTCCTCATCGCCAAGCTGTGCTGTGCGCGGACTTTCGATGTGCAAGGCGGTCCATGGAGCGCCCAGCGCATCGGCAAGTCGCTTGGCAGCCCGCACCAGTTCCTGCGCGCTCGGCTGCTCGCTCACCGCGACGATCACCCGCTCGCCCGCAGCGAAGCTGCCCGCCAGAGCATGGGCGCGGACATAGTCGAGCATCTGCGCATCCACGGCCTGCGCGGCGCGACGCAGCGCGAGTTCGCGCAGGGCCGACAGGTTCGACTTGGAGAAAAAATGGTTGAGCGCGCGGCTCGCTTCGTCGGGGATATAGACCTTCCCCTCCTTCAACCGCTCGATCAGTTCATCGGGCGGAATATCGACCACCTCGATGTCGGCGGTCTCGAGGATGCGGTCGGGCACCGTTTCACGCACCCGCACCTTGGTGAAGGAGGCGACGACGTCGTTCAGGCTTTCGATATGCTGGATGTTGATCGTGGAATAGACGTCGATCCCGGCTGCCAGCAGCTCCTCGACATCCTGATAGCGCTTCGGATGCCGGGAGCCCGCCGCATTGGTGTGGGCAAGTTCGTCGACGAGGACGAGCGCGGGCCGACGGGCGAGGATACCGTCAATGTCCATTTCGGCCAGGGTGCGGCCCTGATAGGCGATGTCGATCCGAGGCAGGATCTCGTGCCCCCGGGTCAGCGCCTCGGTTTCGACGCGGCCATGGGTCTCAACGACACCGACGACGACATCGACACCCGCCTTCCGCTTCTGCATCCCCTCGCTCAGCATCTCGTAGGTCTTGCCGACGCCGGGGGCCGCGCCGAGGAACACCTTCAGACGGCCGCGACCCTCCTGCGCGGCGGCGCGCAGGAGGGCCTGAGGATCGGGTCGGTCGTCGCGGTCGTTCACCGCGACGGTTTTGCGCCGATTTGATCGAGCTGTCGATTGAGTGCGAAGACATTCACCCGCGGCTCACCGAGCAAGCCGAGCAGCGGTTCCTCCGTCGACGCCTCGACCAGGGAACGAAGCTGCGCCTTCGGCAAGCCACGCGCCCTGGCCACGCGCGACACCTGGGCAAGAGCGGCGGCAGGCGACAGATCAGGATCGAGCCCCGACCCCGAGGCCGTGACGAGATCGCCCGGAATGGGGCCGTTCACACCGGCCCCGCGCGCCTTCTCCACGTCGGCCTTGACGCGGTCGACGAGCGCCTGGCTGGTCGGGCCATAGTTGGACCCGGACGAAGAGAGACCGTCATAGCCCTTGCCGGCCGCGGAGGGGCGGGTCTGGAAATAGCGGTCGTTCGTGAACGCCTGGCCAATGACGGTCGATCCGACGATCTTGTCGCCATCGCGGACGAGGCGGCCATTGGCCTGGCTCGGGAAGATCGTCTGTCCGATGCCGAGCACCGCCATCGGATAGGCAACGCAGAGCAGGATCGCGAACAGGACCGTCATGACGATCGCCGGCCGCAGCGCGGATGTGAAATCATTGCCCATGGCGGGATACTCCTATGCGAGGCCGAGGCCGTTGACGGCCAGATCGATCAGCTTGATGCCGATGAACGGCGCGATCAGGCCGCCAAGGCCGTAGATGGCGAGATTGCGGGCGAGCAGCGGCCCGGCGCCGATCGGGCGATAGGTCACGCCCTTGAGCGCGAGCGGCACCAACAGCGGGATGATCAGCGCGTTGAAGATGATCGCCGAGAGGATCGCCGATTGCGGCGTCCCCAGCCCCATCACATTGAGCACCCCGAGATCGGGATAGAGCACGATGAACATCGCCGGGATGATCGCGAAATATTTGGCGACGTCGTTGGCGACCGAAAAGGTCGTAAGCGCGCCCCGCGTCATCAGCAGCTGCTTGCCGAGGCCGACCACCTCGATCAGCTTGGTCGGATCGCTGTCGAGATCGACCATGTTGCCGGCCTCGCGCGCGGCCTGGGTGCCGGTGTTCATCGCGACGCCGACATCGGCCTGAGCCAGCGCCGGAGCGTCGTTCGTCCCATCGCCGCACATCGCGACGAGTTTGCCGCCTGCCTGCTCCTTGCGGATCAGCTCCAGCTTGTCTTCGGGCGTCGCCTGGGCAAGGAAGTCGTCGACCCCTGCTTCGGCCGCGATCGATGCGGCGGTAAGGGGATTGTCGCCGGTGATCATCACCGTGCGGATCCCCATCTTGCGCAGCTCGCCGAAGCGTTCGCGAATGCCGGCCTTGACGATATCCTTCAGCGCGACCGTGCCGAGCAGCCGACCGTCCCGCGACACCGCGAGAGGGGTCATGCCGGCGCGAGCGATGTCGTCGGAAACCCGACGCAGCTCGGTTGCGACCGGGCCTTCGCCCGTGCCAGGGTTCGCGCGGAAAATCGAGTCGACCGCGCCCTTCTGGATGACCGAGCCTTCGGCCCTCACTCCCGAGATTCGCGTCTGCGCGGTGAACGGGATGATTTCCGAGCCCTTCGGAAGCTCGGCCTTGGTGACGCCGAATTTCTCGCGGGCCAGGATGACGATCGAGCGCCCCTCGGGCGTCTCGTCTGCAAGGCTCGCGAGCAGGGCCGCTTCGGCCAGCTCGCCGACTGATACCCCGCCCACCGGCCGGAACTCCGTCGCCTGGCGGTCGCCGATCGTGATCGTGCCAGTCTTGTCGAGCAGCAGCGTATCGATGTCGCCCGCCGCTTCGACCGCGCGGCCCGACTTGGCGAGCACGTTGAAGCGAACGAGTCGGTCCATGCCTGCGATACCGATCGCCGACAGAAGCGCCGCGATCGTCGTGGGGATGAGGGTGATCAGCAGGGCCGCCAAGATAGCAACGGGAATGCTGCCGCCCGCATAGCTGGCGAAGCCGGGGATCGTGCCGACCGCGATCAGGAAGATGATCGTGAGACCGACGAGGAGAATCGTCAGCGCGATCTCGTTCGGGGTCTTCTGCCGCTCGGCGCCTTCGACGAGCGCGATCATGCGATCGAGGAAGCCCTGGCCCGGCTCGGCGGTGACGCGAACCTTGATCTCGTCGGAGATCACCCGCGTGCCCGCGGTCACCGCCGAGCGGTCACCGCCCGCTTCGCGGATCACGGGTGCGCTCTCGCCGGTGATCGCCGCTTCGTTGACCGAGGCGACGCCGACGATAACCTCGCCGTCGGCGGGGATCAGTTCGCCGGTGGTGACCACCACCACATCGCCGGCGTGAAGCTGGCTTGCGGCGACCTTGCTGCCGTCTTCCCTGGTGGCGGTCAGTTCCGCCTTGGTGGCACGCAGCGAGGCGGCTTGCGCCTTGCCGCGTCCCTCGGCCAGCGCTTCGGCAAAGGTGCCGAACAGGACCGTCAGCCACAGCCAGATAACCAGCTGGAGCTTGAAGCCCGTGGTAAGCCCGTCATGGCCGACCACCAGCAGCACGGTCAGCAGCAAGGCGACGACCGCCGTCGTGAACATCACCGGATTGCGGATCAGTTCCTTCGGGTTGAGCTTGCGGAAGGCGTCGCCCACCGCCGGCCCGAGCAGCTCGGGCGTGAACATCGATGCGGATTTGGTTGCGGTTTTGCTCATGGCAAGTCCGATCAGAAGAGTTGACCGCGGATCATCGCGAGATGATCGGCGATGGGCCCGAGCGCGAGGCTGGGCAGGAAGGTGAGACCACCGACGATCAGCACGATCCCGACAAGCAAGCCGATCCAGAGCGGCCCGGTGGTCGGGAAGGAGCCGGCGGTTTCCGGCGTATATTTCTTCGCTGCGAGCGAGCCGGCGATCGCCAGCATCGGGACGATGATAAAGAAGCGCCCGATCCACATCGCGATGCCGAGCATCGCATTATAATAGGGCGTATTCGCCGTCAGGCCGGCAAAGGCCGAGCCGTTATTCCCCACCGCGCTGGTGAAGGCGTAGAGGATCTCAGAGAAGCCGTGCGGCCCCTTGTTGAGCGGCCCCGCCAATCCCTGCTCCAGCACCGAGCTGATCGCCGTGAAGCCCAGGATGATCAGCGGCAGCACCGCGATCGCCAGCACCGCGAGCTTTACCTCGCGGCTCTCGATCTTCTTGCCGACATATTCGGGCGTCCGGCCCACCATCAGCCCGGCGACGAAAACCGCCAATATAGCGAACAGCAGGAAGCCGTAGATGCCCGCGCCGACGCCGCCGATGACGACCTCGCCGAGCTGGATATTGAAGAGCGGGATCATGCCACCGAGCGCCGTGAAGCTGTCATGCATCGCATTGACTGCCCCACAGGACGCCGCCGTCGTTATGACCGAGAAGAGCGACGAGGCGGCGATGCCGAAGCGAACCTCCTTGCCCTCCATATTGCCGCCGGGGACTCCAAGGCCGTGGAGCACCGGGTTGCCGGCCGCTTCCTGCCAATAGGTGACGGTGACGCCAGCGAGGAACAGGATCACCATTGCCGACAGGATGGCCCAGCCCTGGCGGGTGTTGCCGACGGCCTTGCCGAAGGTCCAGGTCAGGCCGAAGCCGATCAGGAAGATCGACAGCATCTGCACCAGGTTGGTGATCGCGTTCGGATTCTCGAAGGGATGCGCGGAATTGGAGTTGAAGAAGCCGCCGCCGTTGGTTCCGAGCATCTTGATCGCTTCCTGGGTCGCGACCGGCCCGAGGGCGAGCGTCTGCTTGGCGCCTTCGAGTGTCGTTACGTCGACCGAGGCCGCAAGCGTCTGTGGGACGCCGTTCGCGACCAGGAAGATCGCGTAGACGAAGCAGATCGGCAGGAGCAGGTAGAGCGTGATGCGGGTGATGTCGGCCCAGAAATTGCCGATCGTCCCCGCCTGCCGCCGCGCGAAGCCGCGGAAGAAGGCGAACGCCAGCGCGATGCCAGTGCCCGCCGACAGGAAATTGTGGATGGTGAGGCCGACCATCTGGCTGAAGTTCGACAGGGTCGATTCTCCGCCATAGCTTTGCCAGTTTGTATTTGTGGTGAAGCTCGTCGCCGTGTTGAAAGCCAGATGGCCGCTCGCGCCCGAATAGCCCAGCGGGTTGAGCGGCAGGACGCCCTGCAGGCGAAGGATCGCATAGGTGAAAACCAGCAGCACGGCGTTGAAGATGAGCATGTGGACGGCGTAGCGCCGCCAGCTCTGCTCGGCCGACGGGTCGATGCCGGCAAGCTTGTAGAAGCCCGTTTCGATGGGACCGAGCACGGTGTGCAGCGGTGTGCGCCGGCCTTCGTAGAGCGCGAACAGCCACATACCTATCGGCTTGGTCAGCGCGAGGAGGATGGCAATGAATATGGCGATGAGGATCCAGCCCTGGATGGTCATGGGGCTCTCCGATCAGAAACGTTCGGGCCGGACGAGCACGGCTACGAGATAGAGAAGAAGCCCGCCTGCGGTGATCGCGGCGAGCCAGAGATCGATGGTCATGCGGCGCTCCTTACGCTTTTTCGCAGAGCCGGACGTAAGCCAGCGTCGCCATGAGCAATGTGAATATAAGAATGATCCACGGCAGATCTTCCATCGCCGCCTCCTGAAAGATTGACACTAGGCCGTAGACTCATAAGCGCGCAGCCTAGGGTGGAGGCATTAGGCATCTTCTGCATTGATTTTCGAGACGCGGGCAGCATCGATCGCATAAGTTTGACGTAAGTTTTTGCGGCAAGGCGTGATCCGCTGCCGGTTGGACCGATCGCAACCGCACGAGCATATCTTTTTTACTACGCGGAAGCGCGTTGCGAGCCGTAGAGTTCAAATGCCGGCCGGCCGATATAGGGGTCATCGAACGCGTTTTATCGAGACGCCTCAAATGCACGAATCACCCTTGTCGGGTCCATCGGAGCCCGTTTCTCTCTGCGAGCTCACTGCCGCTGCCTATGATGCCTACAGTGCCGCCTTCCTGAACCAGGTCGATGGTGAGCCCTGCAGCTTGCGCCTCGCCGGTCGCGGCAGTGGCGAAGTCGATCGCCAGATCTGGGCGCGCATCGACGGCGAACTCGTCGCCATGCGCTCGGCCGGCATAACCAGCGTCCGCATCCTCGATGCGGGATCCGGCCCTGGCCTGTGGCTGATCCAGACCGTGCAGCGCGCTCGGCAGCTCGGCTTCACTATGATCGAGGGCGAGGGCTTCGACATCTCACCCGAAATGATCGTGCAGGCCCACCGCCTCGCGATCGACCTGATCGACGATCATATCGCGCTTCGCTTCCACGTAGCGGATATCGCAAGCGCGAGGCGGAGCCTGCTGAACGGCAGCTTCGATGTGACGCTGTGCCTCTACAATGTTCTCAATCATCTGCCCGCGGACTTGCACGAAGGTGTCGCGCGCGAACTCAGCCGGATAACGAAACGCGCCGTGATCGCCACTGTCCGCACCATCAAGGGGCCGCCGACCATCTATGTCCAACCCATCGATCGCGCGCGCGCTTTCCAACAGGATAATCTTGCAGGCCGCATGGATGTCGTGATGGCGGACGGTCGCCACCTATCGATGGCATCGCATCTCTTCTCGTCGGATGAGCTGCGCCGTCTTTTCGCGCCCTATGTGTCGATTGCCGAGCTTTCCGGTCTCGACATCTTCCGGCAGCGTTTCGCTCCGCATCCGAACTGGGGCGCTGCGACGACATCCTCGGGCAAGCCGGATACTACACTCGACGTGCTCGAGCGCCGCTACGCGTCCGATCCCGCCTTCGTGGACCAGGCGGTCCACCTCCTCCTCGTCGGCCTGCCACACGCTCGCATCCCCGCTCGCTGACTACCGACCTCGCAGCTGACAACCGTTCCTCCCAGACTGCGGGCCCTGGGCGGGTGAGGCTCGTCCTCACCCGCTCCTTTTTATCTCGTGCGCGGCGGCGACGCGGCGCTGGCGCGCAGCGAGAAGACGCTCCAGCCTAGCACGAAAGCTATCGTCGGTTGACTGACGTTGGGCCGTTGCTGACTGGCAGCTCCTAGCGCAGAACTGGTCGAAACTGCCGTGCTAAGGTTGGGCTATCGCATGCTAATCCAGCGGCCTGACGGTCCGCTGGCGCAGCTCTGAGCGAGCGCAGTTCCGATGTGTGACGCGCGGGCGCTAACCCGAGACCTAGAAACTGGCGCGCGCCGTGACGCGGAAATCGCGCCCCGCGAGCGGTGCGAAATCCTTCAGGAAGGAGGCATGGCGGCGGGCATTCACATCGAAGATGTTGTTGGCCGAAAGCGCAAAGCTGAGCGGGCGGTCATTCCCCCAGGGACGGATGTTCACCTCGGCGTTGACCAGGGTGAAGCTGTCGGTTCGGGTCTCGAAAGCAGTGACGCGCCGCTGCTGATCGGTCCATTCGACCTCGATGCGGCCGTCAATCTTGGGCGAACGCGCAGTCAATCCGCCGAGCAGCCGCAGTGGTGGGATACGCGGCACCGGCCCGATATTGACGATATTGGCGTGGACATAATCGGCCAAGGCATCGGCGACGATCGTCGTTTCGCCGAACTTGGCGAGGTCGAGCGTTCCCTGGACCTCGAAACCGTAGAAGCGCGTCTTGCCCTGGTTGAACTGGTAGACGGGAAGGCCATCCTCGACCGCCCCGGTCAGGTCCTCATAGATGTAATTGGAGAACCAGCTGTGATAGGCTGAGGCTTCCAGTGTGTAGCCAGCGCCGCGACCGCGCAGCACCGCCTCGACACCATAGGAACGTTCCTTCGCGAAGTCCGGATTGCCGATCTCGAAGGCCTGCGTACCGGCGTGCGGCCCGTTGGCGAACAGCTCCTCGCCGGAGGGCGCGCGGACGGTGCGGGAAAGATTCACACCGAAACGCCAATCGCCAGCGAAACCGTAGGACGCTCCGATCGATCCCGAGACCGCATCGAACGTGCGGCGGCCATCGAAGAATTGCGGCTGGTTGATCGGCTTTGCTTCCAGCGAACTATATTCGTAGCGCCCACCCGCCTCGAGCTTCAGCGCGCCATAATCGAGCTGCTGCAGGGTAAAAACGCCGATCTGCATCGTCGAGTTCTTCGGAAGAAAGGCCTCGTCGCCGATCACATTGAAATCGCGCGAGTAATATTGGACGCCAGTAGCGCCCTTCCAAGCACCATGATCGGCCTGAACCAGCTCGATCCGGCCTTCCATGCCCTTATTGTAGAAAGCTGTGCCGACCGAGCCGTCCTCTTCGAGCTCGAAATGGCGATAGGAGGCATAGGCAGCCCGCGACTTGATCGCCTTGAGGATCGAGCCGCCTGTCTCAACCTCGGCGCGGAAGTCGAGCCGGTTCTGTTTGAGATCGATACGCGGCGCTTCCTGTTCCTGTCCGGGCAGGGTCGCATAGCGGACCGGCACGCCGTAGAGGCTGTCATAATGGCTATAGGCAAAGCCGAGCTGCCCCGTCTCGGTGATCAGCGCCGCGCCGACGCCCGCGGTCCACGTCTTCGACGCGCTGTTCGGCAGCTTGCCCTTGATTCCCGCATTCGCGGCGAAATCGATCGGCTCCTCGTCATCGGCATCGGGATCGGGCGGCAACAGGCTGCTCGCCAGCGCCTGGGCGCGGCCGGCCTGGGTCAACGCGTGCCCGCCGATGCGCAGATCATCGGTCTTCAGATAGCTGCCATCGGCATGGACGACGAACTTGTCGCCCAGCGGCACGGCAATCGCGGCACCGCCTGATCGCTCATTGGCCGCCGATCCATAGCTCGCCATGGCATCGACATGCACGGGTTCGTCCGGGATGCTGCGGGGAATGCGGGTGTCGATGACGTTGACGACGCCACCGATCGCGGAGGACCCATATAGCAGCGCCGCAGGACCGCGCAGCACCTCGATGCGCTCGGCGAGGAGCGGATTGACCACCACGGCGTGATCGACGCTGGTGTTCGATACGTCGATGGACCCGATGCCGTCAGTCAAAACGCGGACACGCTCACCCTGCAACCCGCGGAGAACGGGGCGCGAGGCGTTGGGGCCGAAGGAGGTGGCGGACACACCCGGCGTCTTGGCGATCGTCTCGCCGACCGTCGGACGAACCGACTGGGTCAGCTCTTCACCCTGCAGCACCGCGACACCAGACAACACATCGCGGCGATCACGCTGGAACGGGGCGGTGACGATGATGTCGGAGGACCGATCGCCATGATATCCGTCCTTCGCATCGCTTTGGGCCCAGGCGGGCGAAATCAGCATCGTAAGAAGCGAACTGGAGCAAAGGAGTCTGGAGAGCCGCATGAAATTGCCCTTTAGATAACGATATATCACCGCATCCGACATATACTGTCGTGACGGCGAGCCACGTCCATACCGCCACCCGATGCAAGATACAATATAACATTGCATGGAAGGTGGAACTTCGTTAGACGTCGGTCCCGCCGGGCGATTGCCAAGCCCCTAGCGGCACGCCGTACGTTCTATGATGGCCTGTCGGCCAAGATCACAATTCCTACATAAGTGAGGTCGAGCGCGACGAAGCATTCGATGACCAGCGCATGCGCAGTGCCAGCATCCACTTGCATTATATCGTCGGGCGCATCCAGGAATATGCGGATCGTCTGTAAGAGATGACCGTGCGCCGGCAACAAGCGGCCACTGCGACAGTGGTTGGATCGGAGGCCCGCGCGACATTTGAATCATGGCGGAGCGGGACAGCTGGCAGCCAAAAATATCGGCGAAGGGACTCGAACCTCATGGCCAAAAAATCTTAGGGCATCGAAGAGGGTATCGGCTCGCGGCATCCAAAATATGACTGTATTTCAACTCACTATAGCAGTTTTCGAGTCCTCTCTTGGCACCAACATCGCGGCAAACGATCGAACCGAGCCATTGGCAGAGGGACTGTCTTAGCATTTTCAGGCTCAGGCAGAGATAGCCGACGAGCTGATTCCGGTCGGGATGCCTCTGGTTCAGATGTTACGTCGGATCGCCGCAAATGGCCGCACCAACTGCTCAACAATCCGCGCCGGCTTTGGCGATGTTACCTTGTCGACGGCCCCCGGATTTACCGCTCGCCCGAAGGTACCGGCGCTAGCAGAGGGTCCGCGGATGGTGGTGCGAAGTCGGCGCTCGCGTCGCTTTCCCCGCGTGAGATCACCACGGCCGCAACGAGATCTCCTGTCACGTTGAGCGCCGTGCGGCACATGTCCAGAAAGCGGTCGACACCCAGGACGAGGCCGACACCCTCCGCAGGCACCCCGACCATGCCGAGGACCAGCGCTACCACAGGCAATGACCCTCCAGGCACACCCACCGCCCCAATCCCGCCCAGCGTGCAAACCAACAATACGACGAACTGCTGGAAAAGCCCGAGCTCGACTCCGAAGAACTGCGCCAGGAATAGGACAGTCACGCCTTCAAAGATCGCGGTTCCATTCTGATTGGCCGTCGATCCAATGGTGAGTACAAAGCGCGCGACACGCGGCGGAAGCAGCAGTTTGTGCTCGGCGACGCGGATCGAGGTCGGCAGGGTGGCATTCGACGATGCGGTCGAGAAGGCCATCACCATCGCTTCCTGGCTCTGACGGAAAAAATGGAGCGGCGACATTTTGCCCAAGGCCCGCACCATGAGCGGGTAGACCAGGAACATGTGGACTGAGAGCGCCAGCAGCACGACGCCAACATAGGCGCCGAGCCGCTCGAGCAATGCCCAGCCGAACAAAGCCGCCAGGTTGAACATGAAGCAGGCGACAGCAATGGGGGCCAGCCGGATCACCAGCCCGATCAGCCGCATCGTCACCTCGAACATGCCCTGTATAACGGTGCCAAGCTGATCTGATGCTGGGCTCTGTACCAGGACGATGCCGATGCCGAAGAACAGGGCGAAGAACATCACCGCCAATATATCGTTCGCGGCCGCAGCAGCGATTATGTTGGACGGCACGATCCCGACCAGCGCGGCCATTCCGTCCGGCCTGTCGCGCACGCCTGTCAAAATCGACTGCGCGCCATCCCTGGCATTGGCAAGCAGCGCTTGAGCCAGCGCCGGATCGCCCCCTTCGCCCGGGCGGAATAGGTTGACCACGGCAAGCGCGATCAGCACGGCAATGCAAGAGATGCTGATGGTGAATAGCAGCGTCTTCAGGCCGATACGCCTCAACGAACCAAGATCGCCCATCTCGGCGATGCCCATCACCAGTGCCGAGAAGAGCAGCGGTATCACCAGCATGAACAACAAGCGCAGGAATATCTGCCCGATCGGTTGGGTAATATAGATCGTCACCGTCCTCAGCCATGCCGCATCGGCGGCGGTGGCGTGGACGATAAGCCCGGCGGTCAGGCCGACCGCGAAGGCCACCAGCATCTTGCTCTGGAGAGAATAGCCCAACTTGCCGCCGCTCATGCTTATTACCCGCTTCTGCCGTCGGTCGCCAATGCCGCGCCTCACGACCGCTCGAACTCGTTTTCGAAATATTTCGGATATGGTCCCATCAGCAGCAACAGCAGTCCGCCGCCGGCGACGAGTGCAACCGATCCGATCTGCAGTATCAGCGAGTAGGTGCCGCTTTTATCGAAAGCATAGCCGTACAGGACCGTTCCCAGTCCGCCACCGATAATCGATACGGCGAAGAAGCCGCCGTAGAGAGTGCCGAACTGACGCTGACCGAAATAGCGGCTGACCAGATATGCGATCAGATCGAGTTCGAAGCCTGTCCCAAAGCCGATAGCCGCTACCCCCACCCACGCTTCCCATTCGCTTACCACCGGACGTGCCAGCAAAAGGCCTCCGGCGGCAGGCAGCAGGAAGATCATCATGCCGCAGAGCGGCGCCCATAATCGATCGAGCAACCATCCCCCCATCAGGCGGCCGGCCATGAGGGCGCCACCGAACATCGCTGCGATCCGCGCCACGGTAGGAAGATCAAACTTCAGCGACCGCAACATATTTTCCAGATTGGGCAGCGGCGCGGTCAAGGCGAAGGACAGGAGCAGGATCGCTACGATCATCACGCTGAACTGTCGGGTGGATGCCGCTTGCCGAACCGTCAGCCCGGGTCGCGAAACAATCGCAGGAGCCGTGATTGCGGGGTCCGCAGCCATGGTCGGGGAGGCTTCGCGAAACAGCAGGGCGACCAGCGGCACGCCGATGACGATGGGAATTGCGCCGATCGCCAAAAACGCTGTTTGCCAGCCAAAGGATTGCAGCAGCCAGGCGGTAAGGGGCTTGATGATCACGCCGGTTAGCCCCGGCCCCGCGCTGGCGATGCCGAGCGCCAGTCCGCGGTTGCGGTCGAACCAGCCGGTGACGCCATGGGCCCACGTGACCGTCAGCGTGCCAAGGCCTGCGATCGTCATCACCACCCATTGCAGGTAGAAGATCCAGATCGAGCCGGGGGTGAAAGCAAGGCTCGCATAGCAGATACCGAATAGCGCCAGCGAGACGAGGCCTACGGGCCGCGCGCCGTATCGGTCCACCAGCACTCCGGCCGCGGGGGCCGTCACGCCAAGGATGGCCGATTGGATCGCCACCACCGACATAAGCGAGACGAAGCTCCAACCGAACGCATCCGACAGGATCGGCGCGAACATGCCGATCGTGTATATCGGTATGGGGCCGACGCTTACGGAGATGCCAAGCGTCGCCCCTGCGGCGACCAGCCAGCCCCGCCTCGAATCTTTCCCTTCGGCCTGCACGTCAGCGGCCATCCCCCTGCCCCTCGATCTTCGCGACCGCTTGCTGCATGCGCTCTTCCCACGCCGTCATGAGACGATCATGGAAGGTCACATCTCTTCGGGGGCCAGTGGTGAATTCAATGATCCGCGCGCCGTCAGGCCCGACCACAAAGGCATAAGGTTCGTTCTTACGGGTCAAAAAGCCCTCGCCGGGGCCAATCTCCCGATTGCCCATCAGAAGCGATCCACGTTCGACATAGTAGACGCAGTCATCGGAATGGCTGTGGAGGGGCGTGCTGAGTCCCGCCGCCCATTCGAAAATGCCGATGTGCATGCCGGTGTCTTCGAAGTCGAACGACGCCGTCTTCATATGGCGCGCCACCAGCGCGCTGCCGCGCCTCAGGCTGTCCCGCTCTTCGTCGGTCTTGAAGCCGGTGATCGTCACATTCTCGACCTTCGCACCCTTCGCCTCGTCAGGGAGGTCATCGAGGTTTCTGGCGGAGAAGAACTCGCGCTTCCTGCGTGCTGGCGACATAATGGTCTCCTTCGCATCCTGTCGGGATCAGCTGTGAGTTGGTGACGCCGTCCTGACCGCTGCAAGCGCCACAGCCGGTTCGAGCCGGGTCGAAAAATCGCTATCGACATGGGCGAGCAGAATCGTCCCGTCACTGTCCACCACGTAGACGGCGGGGATGGGAAGGACCCATTCAGCACCGGAATTGATCGCGGGAAGATCGGTACCGGATCGCTCGTGAACCTGTATGACGTCTGCGGGAAGCTCGAAGCTGATACCCAATGCTTTGGCAAAGCCATTGCCGGGATCGGTCAGCACCGGAAATTTCAGCTGGTTTTTTTCGGCGGTCGAAAGCGAAGCGTCGGGATTTTGCGGGCTTACCGCGATCAACTGGGCGCCGGCTGCTTCGATCTCACCGAGTATGTTCTGGTACGCCCTGAGCTCCAGGTTGCACAGCGGACACCATCCCCCTCGATAGAAATTGATGATCATTGGCCCCTTTCGGCCGAGTTCGGCGATGCTTACTGGCTCGCCGAACGGATCGATAAGCGTCGCATCGGGCAGGGTGTCGCCGGCTTTCAGGGCGTTGTTCCCTATTCCGGCGGCCTCAAGGTCCCCGATCAGCTTGCGCATGACGGCGACCGCTTCAGCTGGCCCACCGGCCACAAGCCCCTCGATCAGCTCGGTTAGCATTTGACCCAATGACATAGAGTGTCCTTTCGGCGCAGGCGCCTTGGAGCGATCTCCAAGCGGACTGAAACATCCGCCAACTCGGAAATCACGTTAAAACAATGACCTAGGGCGACAGATCGGATGCAATTGGATCGTAGATCGCTCTAGCGCCCAGATTAATTCGCCCTCTTTCGGCCGCCCCGTCGGGGCGGTCGAGGATGGCAGAAACCGGTGTTCGGATCAGAAGGATACGCCGATTTTGGCGCCCCAGAGACGAGGCTCGCCGGTCTGCGCAATCAAAGATCCCGCCGAAAAGGTAGTCTCGTTCAAATTGGCGAAGTAATCCTTGGAGAACGCGTTGGTCACGAACAGCTGTGCGTTGTATTTCCGGTCCTCGGATTCCCACATGACGCGGAAATTAACGAGGCCGTAGGATGGCACATCCACGATGGGATCGTTGTTCAACACGAAATTCTGCTTCGCTTGGGCGCGTGCTTCGGCCTGGAGCGTGAACACGCCCATTCCGTCGACCGGGATATGATGCGCCAGCGTAGCGCTCATATTCCATTTCGGCGTCTGGGGGAGCGGTAGCCCTTCCAGCGGGATGACACCCAGCCGAGGACTGCTCAGGATCAAGGGCGTATCCGTGATCTTGGTGTGCAGCAGGCCACCCGACAGGGAGAAATCCCATCGGCGGCTCGGCGCATAACTCAGTTCGAGTTCCGCGCCATAAATTTCGGCTGTTCCGACGTTCAGGAAACGGCTGGTGGAGATGGGCACGCCGGTGCTCAGGTCCGCGACGCTCAGCAGTTCCTGCTTGCCGTCGAAAATATAATAGAAGGCCGAGGCGTTGAGCGTCAGCCTACGATCAAGGAAACGGTTTTTGCTGCCGATCTCAAACGCATCCACATGTTCCTGCCCCACCGGGCCGGTCAACGCGGCGTTGGCAGCGAGGGCGGCGGGCGATGGGTTGGAATAGAAGGTGCTGTAGGAGACGCTCTTCGCGCCGCGAGAATAGCTGGCGTAGATGCTGTTATCGCTCGTCGGCTCCCAGGTCAGGCTCAACCGGCCCGTTATATCCTTTGTGACCGGATCCGGGTCGCCGACCCGAGCCAGCACGTTCTGCGTCGGCAAAACGTTGAGCAGCGTGGCGTTGGCTATCTTGAGTTCGCGGTTCTCGACGGTGTAGCGCGCGCCGGCCGAGAGCGTGAACCGATCCGCGAATTCCCAGTCGGCCTGACCGAACACTGCACCGGACTTCGTGTCAACGCGGGCAACGGATTGAATGCGTTGAAGGGTCGCACCGGCATTGTTCCGCACGTTGATGAAGTTGTCGTTCGTCTTTCGGTCCTGATAATAGAAAAGCCCGACCACCCAGTTCAAACTGTTGGTCTCGCCCTGAATGCGCAGTTCATCGCTGAATTGCCGGGTACGATTGTTAAGCTGCACATAGACATTGCTACCGGCACGAGCACTGGGCGACGTCGATTGATCACCGTCAATTCCGATCCGGGACCGGAATTTCGAATAATTAGCGATGTTGATCAGTGACGCCGCGCCCAGCTCCGTTTCGAACTTCGCGGTAACCGACGTCAGGCCCTGAACGATCGCCAGTTCGTCGCGCGACAATTCGGTGATCGCATCCCCGGAATGGAATTTGCCTTGTGGGGGCTGGCCGCTCAGCACGACGGCGTCGACACATTTGCTACCGAAGATTTCCGAGCGGGAGCAGAGCGCCTTCGTAGCATCGCGCCATACGCCGAAACCGAAATTGGGCGTGGATTCCGAGTCTGTTTCCGATTTGGTTATCTGCAGGCGCAGCTTGGAAGTATCGCCCAGGTCGAAATCGGTGGTGCTGCGGATGCTCCAGACCTTCTTCGCCGCCAGCTTCTTCCGGATGCCGGGGATGGTGGCGAGATTCCTGTGATGGCCATCATGCCGTTCGAACTGGCCGGCGAGCCGTGTCCGAACATGATCGCCAAGCGGGCCGCTCACGGCAGCGTTGAGCGCGACCCAGTCGTCTGATCCATATAGCGCGCTGGCCTTGCCGGTGAACTCTGATGTGGGGACAGCGGACACGAACTGGACGAGGCCACCCGTCGTGTTCCGGCCGAACAGCGTGCCTTGTGGGCCGCGCAACACCTCGACCCGCTCCACATCGAAAATCTGGCCTGCAAGGCTCGTCTCGTCGCCCAGATATACATCGTCGACATAGACGGCGATCGAGCTTTCATTGAGGCGGCCGTTGGAGGCCACTCCGCGAATCCCGCGAATGGTCAGATCGGGCGTGGCATTGCTGCCGCGCGCATAGGTGATGTTGAAGTTTGGTGTCTGCTGCGCGACCGAGGTGAAGGTGGAAAGGTTGAGATTTTCAACCTGCTTCGCGTTGACCACGCTGACAGCGATAGGCACGTCGATGATCGCCTGCTCGCGCCGCTGGGCCGTCACCACGATTTCGCTGGTTTCCTGGCCGTAGGCCGCGCTGGCGCCTGGAATACAGGGCATGATAATTGCCGAATGGGCCAGCAATGTCGCCAGCGCCTTCCGCAAGAGGCTATTTGAACCAGCCTTTGGACAATTCGCGATCATAGGATTCCCCCCTTCCTGTGCGTCATTTGCAACGAGAAATCGCCGGTCGATCCCGTCAGATTGGCCGTTTTACGGGCGAGCAGATCAGGGTTCGGCCGAAGCCCGAAACGAAGAAACGATAAGATCCGCCGGATCGCTCGAACGGCACTCCGACTGTGGCGCCGGCCATCCGTTTGCCGTCGTCGATCCAGAACCGGCTCACCGGCTTCGCAGACTTGGGATCGATCCTCACGATCTGGGATGGCACCGGATTTTGGAAGGCACCGGTCTGAAGGTCGACCCGGCGTGATACCGCTTCCAGCACGAAGGTCATGAATTGTGGAAATGCCGCCACGAACACTTCGCCATCCGGCGATACACTGATGTTGTCAGGCGAGCCCGGCAGGTCATAATATCGCTCGAGCTTCAGCGCGCCGGAGCGGATATCGCGGCGATACTCGGCGACATTGTTCGCTGTCGTCTGGGCGACGTAGATCCGGCTGCCATCGGGCGACTGATAGATCCCATTCCCATGGGTGATCGGCTCTGCGACCGTGCGAAACTTCCGCCCATCGAAATAGACGATGCTGCCGGTGGCATTGCCCCCAGAAAGCGGAGCGCGCCGATGGGGTTCTTGTAGCGGGAGCCGCCCAGATGGGTCGAATTGACCACGTAAAACTGCCGCGAACCCACCGCCTGGATGTCGTTGGCGTCATATAAAAGCTCATCCCGGATATTTTCCTCCAGCGAGAGCTTCCCTTCCGGCGAAATGCCGAAGATCGTTATCTGATCATGACCTCCGCCATGATTGACGGCGAATAGTTTCCGCGGTCCTTTTTCTGGCGCATAGAGCGATATGCCGTGTCCGCGGAATGCTGTCGGTACGGGCATGTCGGGCGGGAGCAGTTTGACGGCCTCGCCGCCCCGGTCGATGTCATATCGCCTGAGGTCGCCGATGAGACCCCCAGATGAGATGAACGCCTGACGGTGCTTCCAGTCGACCGCTATGTCCTCACCGCCCTGCGTCCCGGGTACCGGAGCACATTCGAAGCCCCGGTCGGAAACGACGGTGTCGAAATGATTGTAGTGGTTGAGCAAGGACCAGGTCCAACCCCCGGCAATCACGAGGACCACGATCAATCCGGCCAGAATATATTTTGTCATTCTCCGCATCGATGGTGCTCCGCATGCCGCCATAACTCGCTCGGATGTGGCCGCCCGGTTCCGTCAGGAAGGATGCGACCGAAAGACTTCATTCGGCGAGAACGGCCGCCTGTTTGCGCGCATGTTCCGCCATCTTCCTCGCTCCCTCGGGGGTCCAGACGTCATACTCCACCAGTTCTCCCGTATCGGTGGGGATCAAGGCTGTGTGCGAACCATGATGGGTCGAGAATATCTCGAACGTCGTGCACCCTTCCGGCCCGGCTACACCCGGTCCGTAAACAACGCCGGGTTCCGAGATCATCACCGATCCTGGCCTGAGGACCCGCCCTTCCACGGTCAGGCTACCCTTGACGATGATCTCGAAGCGATGGCAGTCGTGGGCATGGCGAGGGAGCACGAAGCCGGGCTCCATACGCAGGCAGGTTACCGCTGGAGCATTGTCCTCGCGGCGGCCGAGCTCGAAGTAGGACACCCCCACTTCGCCATCACCCGCTTGGTCGAGGATTGCCCGGAACTCGTTGGGGATGCGGCCCCAGAAGTCGGCGTCGTCCACGGACAGAAACGGCATTGCTTTTCTCCTTGAGCATCGCGGATGTAGGCGCGCCGGGCAGATGCCCGCCGGGCGCTCCCCCGATCCACATCGGCTATGGCTGGGGAGCGATGTTCGCTCGCACGACCGATCCGCCCTTCATGACGAATTTGATGCGCTCCAGCTCGGTTATGTCGGCAAGAGGATCGTTCGCCGTCGCAACCAGATCGGCGTAGCGCCCCGGCTGGATCGTCCCGATATCTTCCGCAGCGCCGATCGCTTCAGCGGCCGAAGCCGTGGCGGTCTGGATCGCTTCCATCGGGGTGAGGCCGCTGCGTACGAGAAGCGCGAACCCCTGCGCATTCTGGCCATGCGGGACGACGCCGGCGTCGGTGCCGAAGGCGATCTTCACGCCGGCCTTGTGAGCCCGGCCCAGATTTTCCAGAAGCGGATCGATGGACAGAAGCTTGCTGGCGGCCGACGCACTGAACATCTCCGGTCGCGATCGAGCCACGTCGGCCTTGAACTTGGCAACCAGCGGCGTCGGTACGAACCAGGCCCCTTTCGCCTTCATCTCGTTGTAGTCGGCGGCATCCGCGAAGGTGCCATGTTCGATCGTGTCGACTCCCAACGCAGCGGCTCGTCCGATCGCACCGCGCGCCTGCACATGCGCGGCGACCTTCATGCCCAAAACATGAGCGGTATCCACCACAGCCTGAATTTCGGCGTCGCTCATCAATTGCGCGTGCGGATTGTCACCCTCGGTCGTCGTGCCTCCCGAGATGGTGATCTTGATAACGTCCGCCCCACCCTTGTGATGCTGGCGCACCGACTTCACAGCCTCGTCGGGGCCGTCGATTACCGCGTCGCGCCATTCGGCCTTCGATACCTGGGCATCGAAGCCGTTGCTGAGATCGCTATGCCCTCCCGTAGGACCAAGCGGCGTGCCCGAAATCCACATCCGGGGACCGGTTATGCCGCCGGATTTCACCGCGTTTTTAAGTGCCGCCATGGCCGGTGTGTAGCCCGCCACGTCCCGGACCGAAGTGAAGCCCGCCATCAACGTCCTACGGCCGCTTTCCACCGCCGTCAGCAACTCATCATAGCTGGATCGTTTGACGATCTGCAGCTGCGGCGGCAGCTTCACCGTGAACAAATCGAAGGACAGATGCACATGGCAGTCGATCAAGCCTGGCAGCACTGTTAGCCGCGAAAGGTCGACCACCTCGGCGCCCACTGGCGTAGTGAACCCCGGGGTTACCGAGATAATGCGATCGTCCCGGATCAATATCGTCATATTCGAACGCGGCGCTTTCGACACTCCGTCGATCAGACGTCCGGCGTGAACCGCAATATCCTTTGCCCAAAGCTGTGCGGGTGCGGCAAGCAGCAGCCCCATGATCAGGCCAGATCGGATGAGCTTACGCATCTTTCCCCCTCTCGGTTTTACACAGCTGTGTGATAACGACTCATGCCTTACACAGATGTGTAGTATTGTCAAACGCGGTATGATCGACGCGCCTTCTCAGCGCGCGCTGGGTTCAGGCGGCAGGGCTTTCAAAGCGGATCGGATTGGCTATCGACGTGATGGCGCCCCTGTGGGCGATGAAAAGCAGACGGCCGGCCTTATCGCCGCCGCCGGTTCATGCCGGAACGGCTGAAGATGATGTTGAAGCTCGTCTGCTCGCGGCGCTGAGCCGTTACGACGATTTCGTCAGGCGCTTGAGCGAGGCTGCGCCGGCGAACAGAATTGAAGGAACAACAATCGCAAAGCCCGCCAAAGCCGACAGCGCCTTTCGGGGCCAGCCACAGTTGGAGCTGGCCTCATAAGACTCATGAATCATTCAGGAATCTGGCGCTTACGCCCTTCTCCTCGCAATATTGCAAATACCTGTTTATAACTGCAGGACCGTCCACCACGCCGATAACCTGCAACGTTTCCGGATCGACGAACTCGGCCACCAGATCGCCGAAGAAAACCACCTCGGTTTCCTCAGGGCCGTTAAGGAACTGATGGACCACTCCAGGTGTCTCGAAAATGTAGGTGCCCGGTCTATAAAGATATTGATGGTCATGCCCCCAGGCGCCTCTCAACGTGAAGCCGCCAGTTCCTTTATTGATGGGATGCTTATGAAGCCCTGAGACACATCCAGGCTGGGCGCGAAGCTGCGTAACGTAAAAGTCATCTTTTACCCGCGCATGGAGGATGCGGATCTCCATGCCGGGAGCCGCAGGAATGTAAGGAATCTCCTCACTGTGGACATGGAGCGTTTTCTCCAGCTCCTTCATCATATCCAGCACGATCTTTTCCTCCTCCTGGCTTTATGGGAGATGCGGCTCTGTTACTTTGATTGAACCATCAACGCGGCGTGCATCATATTGAGTGCATCAACGAAAATCTCTTCTGCTTCGCCGAGGCCGCAGCGGAGATGGTCAATGAGGTGAAGCGCCGAATAGATCATATCGCTAACGATAAACAATCTATCGATCTTCGCCTGGCCGCTGCGCGTCGGGAGCGCCTTTCGCAGAAGCTCTCCGATCTCGGACGAAACAGGATAATCCTGCGCCAAGTTGAGACGAATATCTGCTCGATCGGCGCGCAAAAGGCTGGCTAGAAACGCTGCGTAGGAGCGCTCTCCTGCATCATTGGTTTGTTCGAGAAGCGGGCGATTAAGGCAGTCGAGCAAGTCCATGAGACCCACAGATCCTCGCTTTTGTGCCATTTCAAATAGTTCAGCACGACGTCGCTCGATCGCCGGCCCACGATATCTTATAATCTCCTCGACGAGGGCGTCCTTGGTGCCAAAATAATAGGTAACGATATTCGTATTGCTTGATCCGATCGTCGCACCGATTTGTCGAGTGCCCACGCTTTCTATTCCGAACCTGCCGAAAAGTGCCTCAGCCGTTTCGAGCAGCGCAACCCGCGTGGCCTCCCCTTGCAGGTTTGACCGCCGACGGCTCATATGAGCACGTCGCCCGCAAGAGCCCGATCCACGGCGCCACAGCCCACGAAACACTGAACTTCGTCACGACCGGACTTCGTAAAATATCGCATATGTCCAATCATTTTGACAAATTAACGCACTCGCCTTAATTGTCAAGTCCGCTTTTGCGCTTGGCCATCATCGATCCAGAACCGGCTCACCGGCTTGGCCGAGCCCCATAAGTCGGCGTCGTTTATGGATACGGCAGCCGTTCATGATGAACTTGATGCGCTCAAGTTCGGTGATGTCGGTGAGGGGATCGTTGCTCGTTGCGAATATATCGGCGTAGCGTTCCAGCTGGAGGGAGCCGATATCTTCGGGAGCTCCAATCAGTTCAGCCGATGAACTTGTCCCTGCCCTGCTGGCGAAGCATTTTCCCGCCTTAGGACGACAAGGCAAATATCTGGGCCCATTCCTGGCTGAATTGAATCAGCGCCTCATCGGCCCCGCCCGTAGCGACCGGTTGGCTGAACAGGGGCCCACTGCCCGCCCACTCGCGGCCGGCGCATAGTGCCACCATGGCGCCGACCATCATATGATAACGGTAAGCGATCCTGTCGGCTGGGATGCTCGGCGTCGATCGAGCGATTTCAGCGCAGAACCGGAGGTGGCTGTCGAGGAATTCCCCATGCATATATCTGGAGAAACCTTCATCCGGTTCGGCCATCGCTTCGCCGACAACCCGTAGGTAAATTTTGACGGTTTTCGCCAGCGGATGGTTTTCAAGCAGGAACGGCTCAGCGTAAATGCGGATCGTCTCGGCGGTCGGAATCAGGCCGCCGTGTCGCGCGAGCGATTTTTCCAGCGCCGCCAGACGCCAGGCGCAAATCTTCTGCGCGGCGGTGGACACCACCTCGCGAAGTAATGTCTCCTTGGGACCAAAATAATAGCCGAGCATGGCCGAATTCACATTGGCCGCGGTAGCGATCGCGCGAACGGACGACGGTCTCAGACCACGTTCTGCGCAATGCTTCTCGGCAGCCTTAAGTATCGCGGCCCGGGCCAGATCGCCCGCCTCAGGTTTCTTGCGCTTAGCCATCACACCTACTTGCAGAAAGCGCGGCGCTTCTCAAACGGCTGTCCCGTCCGGCGCCGGAGGGCCTCTAAGCAGCCGAGCCCCCGCTCTGTCAAGGATTTGGGAAAGCCTGGGCGCGCTTACGACTCTTGTGCAGGTACTGCTCATGGCTCGCCGCGCAAGATCACCACTGCGGCCGCGGGATCTCCCGTACATTGAGCGCTGTGCGGCACATGTCGAGAAACCGGTCCACGCCGAGCACAAGCCCAATCCCCTCGGGCGGCGCCGCGACGATTCCCAGGATCAGCGCCACAACCGGCGGGGCTCGGGCCGGGACGCACGCGCCCCCGATTCACGCTAGGCTGTAGTGACATTTTAGGGATTTACGCCGACGAAGGTTTCTGATTCAACGCTGGCTTTTGGAGGCTGGTGTGGAAGGCGAGGTTCTTCGAGACGATCAATGGGACCGTCTGCGAGAGTTCGTGCCGGGTGGTCGCAAGGGACGGAGAGGCCCACGCAGCGACGGCCGTCGCTTTCTAAATGCCCTTTTGTGGCTGGCGCGTTCAGGCGGTCGCTGGCGCGATCTTCCAGAGAGGTTCGGCCCCTACCAGACCGCCAAGCGGCGCTATTATCGTTGGGTCGAGCAGGGGGTGATCGACCGGATATTCGAAGCCGTGTCGGATGATCCCGATATTGAATGGCTGGCAATCGATGCGACGGTGATCCGCGCTCAAGCCCAAGCGGCTGGGGCAAGGGTAAAAAGGGGGGCGCTCAAGCCCAGGCTCTTGGGCGATCCAGAGGCGGGTTTGGCACCAAAATCCACGCCGTAGTCGATGCCCTTGGCTTGCCGATCCGCTTCATCCTCGGCCCTGGACAGCAAAACGACATGGCACCGGCCTGCGATCTGATCCGAGGCATTCCAGCTGAAAGAGTGCTGGCGGATCGTGCCTACGACGCCGACAGCTTGCATGACCTCATCTACGAGCAAGGCGGCGAGCCGATCATTCCGCCTCGCCGCCATCGCAAATATCAGCACCACTATGATCGCATTGCCTACAAGCAGCGCTGGGGCATCGAGGGCTTCTTCGCAAAGCTCAAGCAGTGGCGGCGCATCGCCACACGCTACGACAAAATTGCCAGAAACTTCCTCGGCTTCGTTAAACTCGCCAGCATCATGCTGTGGCTCAAATGATTAAATCGTCACCACAGCCTAGAACGTAAACCAGCAGAACCATGAACTGCTGGAAAAGTCCAAGCTCGACGCCGCAGAACTGTGCGAGAAAATTATGCTCACGCCTTCGAAGATCGCTGTCCCGTGCTGGTTGTGGATGTGAGCCGCTCCGCATGGCCACACTCGGTTTCCGATCGCGTTCTGCGAACACCAAGCGCCTTATTGCTTGTCTGAACGATACGATCCGAGGCGAACAATTCAACGCCACTTGCTGGCGAAATTCGGCCGTCCGGACGTTAAGCCATGGAGGTCGAAGGAGACCCCGTTCCATGTCACCGGCGGACACCCCGGCACTCCGCCAGAGTGTCCGCCAGCGAACCATATCGTCCGATCAGAACCAGGCGCGCAGACCGATGACGAAAGCCAGGCTATCGGCCTTCTCACCATCCGCCCGCCTGCTATCGGCAGTCTTGCCGAAGGCACGCTCATATTCGAGCCCCAGATAGGGCGCGAATTCGGGTACGACCTCGTAGCGCAGCCGCAATCCCGCCTCGATCGTGGACAGCCCCGCACTGATGCCGACCGACGGCACGTTCTGCGCCGACAGCTCGATCTCGGCACTCGGCTGAAGGATCAGCCGGTTGGTGATCCGCTGATCATATTCGGCCTCCAGCCGCGCGGTCAGGTCACCGCGGTCGGACAGGAAGGCTGCGACATCGACCTCGAACCAATAAGGCGCGAGGCCCTGAACCCCCATAGCCAGATGCGCCCGGTCGGGCCTGGGCCGGAAATCATAGCGCAGGCCGGTCTGCAGGTTGAACCAAGGGCCGATCGCCCGGCTCCACAAGGCCTGGACCTCGGCCGACTCGATCGCGCCACCGAAGCCGCCCTCGCCCTCCGTCTTGACCCAGAGGCGGTCGTAATCCCCGCCATACCAGCCTTCGCCTTCCCAGGCATATCCGTCACGGCCGTCCACCGAACGGTGTTCGAGCCGGTCGATCAACAGCTTGCTGCCGCGGAAGGCGCCATGTTCGGTGTAGACGGCCTTGCGAACCGGAGCCATCACATCCGCTCCCCATACCCCATCGGCGGCATATTCGGGACCGCTCGACGCCGCGGCAGACGGCCCGGCCGAAGGTGGCGCCGGCGGCGTGGGGACGGCGCCTGACGAAGATGGGGCGGTGGGTTCACAATGGCCCATCGCGGCATGTTCTGGCGGGCAGGACGGATCAACGGCGGGCCGCACCGGCGCGGCGGCTGCGGGCGCAGGCTTGCAATGGCCCATCGCCGCATGTTCGGGCGTACAACTCGGCGCGGCGTCCGACGCCGGCATCGCATGGCCCATATGGCCCGTGTGCCCCGTATGATCGGCATGCTGGGCAGCGGCAGGCGTGGCGGCGGCGAGCAGGCTCGCCGCGAAGAGGGTGCGGATCATGCCGCGCCTCCATCGTCGAGCGGTCGCACCTTCACGACGTTCATCATCCCGGCGTGCATGTGATACAGCAGATGGCAGTGGAAGGCCCAATCGCCCGGTGCGTCAGCCGTCAGGTCGAAACTCGCCTTGCCCCCCGGCATCACGTTCACCGTATGCTTGACCGGATGGCCGTGCGCCTGGCCGGTCACCAGTTCGAAGAAATGCCCATGGATGTGGATCGGATGGTTCATCATCGAATTGTTGATGAGGTTCACCCGCACCCGTTCATTGCGCTCGAAGCGGATCGGCTCGGCACCTTCGTTCATCTTCCGGCCGTCGAGCGACCACATGAACCGCTCCATATTGCCGGTGAGGTGGATATCGACGCTTCGCGCGGGCGGACGCGTATCGTGAAATGGCACCAGCGGCGCCAGATCATGATAGGTCAGCACGCGATGCGGCTCTTTCTCGAGCCCGAGCGGCCGATCCCCGGTACGATCGACCGGCATCGGCGCGATCATATCGACGCCCACGCCGACATCGACGCTGGCCGGGACCGATGCCTTGTCGCGCATGCTGTGCTGCATTGCCGCCGCGGGCTGGCCCGGCGTGCAGTGGCCCATGGCGGCATGTTCAGGTGCGCAGGTTCCGCCGCCGCCCATATCCATGCCGCCCATGCCCATGTCGCGCATCGACAAGGTCGGACGCGGGCGCAGCGCAGGCACCGGCGCGACCATCCCCAGCCGGGGAGCCAGCGTCGCCCGCGCCATCCCGGAGCGGTCGATCGTCTCGGCGATCAGCGCAAAGGCCTGGTCGGCAGTGGGCGTGACGATCACGTCATAGGTCTCGGCGACCGATATCTGGAACTCGTCGGTCTCGACCGGACGGACATGCTGCCCGTCGGCCTGGACGACCGTCATCGGCAAGCCGGGGATGCGGATGTTGAAGATCGTCATGGCCGACGCGTTGATGAAGCGCAGCCGCACGCGTTCGCCGGGCCGGAACAGCCCGGTCCAGTTCTCCGCCGGGCCATGGCCGTTGATCAGGAAGCTGTAGGTCGATCCGTTGACATCGGCGATATCGGCCGGATCCATCCGCATCCTGCCCCAGTTCGCCCGCTCGGCCGCGGTCATGGTACCGTCGAGCAGGGTTTGCTTCTGCCGGTTGAAATAGCCGCCCTTCTGCTTGAGCTTCACCATCACCTGATGCGGGTGCAGGAAGGTCCAGTCCGACAGGACGATCACATGCTCGCGATCATAAGGCGCCGGCTCGGCACCCGCCGGATCGATGACCAGCGGGCCATAATGGCCGATCTGCTCCTGCAGCCCCGAATGCGAATGATACCAATATGTACCCGACTGCTTGACGGGGAACTCATAGGTAAAGGTCGTACCCGGCTTGATGCCCGGGAAGCTGATGCCCGGCACGCCGTCCATATGGAAAGGCAGGATCAGCCCGTGCCAGTGGATCGATGTGTCCTCATCAAGGGCATTCTCGACATGCAACCGGACATTCTGTCCCTCGCGCAGACGGATCAGGGGCGCGGGCAGCACGCCATTGATCGTGATCGCATGGCCGGCACGCCCGCCGACCTTGAACATGTCATGGGCGATCCGCAGCCGGATATCCTGTCCGGTGAGTGTGGGCAGCTCTGCGCGCAGGCCGTGCGATCCGCTATGCGCCCAGGCGGGAAATATCGACTGGACGCCGAGGCCCAGCAGCCCGGCGGCGCCGGCGCGCAGCACGCCGCGTCGCCTCATCGTCATATGGGTCATGAATCTATCCTGTAATATCGGCACAGGCCGTTGGCGAGCGCCATCGGCTCACCCTTGTTCGATCATCGAGAACCGCGGAGCGGCCCAGTTCACGCCGATCGAATCAACGCGGAGGCGGCGTGTCGAAATCCAGGACGGTGCGTGGCAGCGAAGATATGCTTGCGGTGGGCGCCAGCGCCGGACGGGCGATGAAAGGAACGGACAAGCAGGCGATATCCACTCGACCGCGGAACAATTGCCGGTGCAACGTGCGGATTTCGCGAGCTCGCGCTGCTCTGCCCCGCCTGGCGCGCCGTGACAGGAAGTTGCTGCGGCGGGTTGATGCGCATAGGCCGGCATCATGACGATCGGCGCGGCGACCAGCCCACACCCTGCTCGCGGTATTGGCAGGAAAGTGAGGCTTCCCGTGGGCAGAATGGCATCGCTCGGCGACCGTGCTGACCGGTCGGCGGCGTCGGATCTTCGAGATCACCAGACAAGATCGAGATTGTCGATTCCCATGGTCTGGCTCTTGCGCACCACCGCCACATAGCCAGGCGCGGTGCGGAACGCGGGAATCGCGGCCAGCCACTCCTCCAGGCAGACCCGCAGCTCCAGCCGTGCAAGATGGATACCCGCGCAGGCATGCGGGCCTGTGTTGAAAGCGAAATGCCCGCGCGCGTCGCGATCGAAATCGACCTTCATCGGATCGGGCCATTGCCCCGGGTCGTTGCTCGCCGAGGGTAGCGCACCCAGCACATGATCGCCCTTGCGCAGCTGCACGCCGCCGAGCACCACATCCTCCATCACCCGCCGCCCGGTCAGAACGAAGGAAAAGCGCCGCAGCATCTCCTCGATAGCCTGCGGGATCTTCGCCGGATCATCGCGGAGCTGTTGCTGATGCGCCGGATTTTCTGCAAGGAACCGGGTGATGAAGGTCAGCGCGTTGGTGACGGTGTCGAGCCCTGCGGTGAACAGCAGGTTACAGATGTCGAGCACCATCTGCCGCGACAGCCGCTTTCCGTCTACCTCGGCGTTCAGCAGGAAGCTGATCGGGTCATCGCCCGGATGAATCGCGCGTTCGTCGGCGAGCGTGCCCTGATAGGCGTAGAGCTCCTCCATCACCTTGCCCCGGTCACCCGCGGAATAATGACCGATGATGACATGGACCCAGTTGATGATCTCCCGCCGCCGCGAGAAATCCATGTTCATGATCGCCATCCAGATGCCGACCGGCAGGCGCGACGAGAATTGCTCCACATATTCGCAGGCCGAGCCCTGGGCGACGATGTCGCGGATCAGCTCGCGCGCATAATCGCGGATGGTGCTTTCCATGCGGCGTACCACCGATGGCGCCAGGAATTTGTTGAGCAGTGCCCGGATCTTGCGATGGTCGGGATCGTCCATATCAAGTGGCGGAAAGGGCACGGCCAGCTCAGGCGGCGGCGCTGGGACGGCGATGCCAGTGCTGGAGAATATCTTCGGCGACAGCATCATCTCGCGCACGACATCGTGGCCGGTGGCGATCCAGTGGCCACCGTTGCGGCGGGTATAGAAAAGCGGCGGCGCGGCACCGTGCAGGCCAATATAGCCGTCGTGCAGATCATGATCGAGCGTCGGGTCCCGATGCAGATCGAAGTCATGGATCAGCTCGGGCGGCACATGCTCGGGCACATCCATCGTCTCGATCACCTGCGTCACGAAATCCTCCCCGTTCCTGTCTTGTCGAACAGGCGAAGCATAGGTCCGGGCCGGAAAGCGCCCAACGGCAAAGGCTTTTGCTTTTTAGCCTTCTATCGGCATTGCGTGCCCAGCCCGAGCATGCGGCGCGCCTCGGCAGTCGAGGCGACAGGCCGGCCGGCGATCTCCGCCAGTTGACACACCCGGCCGACCAGATCGGCATTGGTTGGCGCACCAAAGCGACTCTGTTCGCAATCGCCGAGACCGATGGCGATATGCCCTCCCATCAGCATTATGGTGCCGGCGAGCGGCAGCAGATCGCCGCCCGTGCAGAATACCGACCAGCCCTCCCCCGGCGGCAGGGCCGCCACCAGGGCCTGCAGCGCGGCGATGCCCGGCGCGGCGGCGATTGGCAGCACAGCGCCGCTGAACACAAGCTCCCAATGGATCGCCCTGGGCAACAGGCCCATGTCGCGATAGCGCAGGCCGGTGCGGATCGCACCGATGTCGGGGCAGGCGAGGGTGAAGGGCACACCCAGCGCGTTGGCATGGGCGATCACGTCCATCACATGGCCGCGCGTGTTGGCGTAGATCGCGTCGGTGGTCTTGAACCGGGCGCTCGCATTGTCCCAATAATCGGCGTTGGCCGTGAAATTGTCGATCGGGACTATGTCGACATAGGAACGATCGGCGGCCACCATCGCATCGATATGCGCCATCCGCGCGGCAGCACTGTCGCGGTTGAAGCCGAGCGTCGGCTTCAGGATGATGTCCGAGCTTTCGCGGATCGCGCCGGCTACCGCGATGAAAGACTGGATGTCGTCGACCGGCCTGTTGCTGACGGGATCGCGCGCATGCCAATGATAGACGCTCGCCCCCGCTGCCGCGCAGGCGCGCATGTCCGCGACGATCTCGTCAGGCGTGATCGGTACATTCGGTGCGAGCGCGCGCGGCATGCCCTCATTGCCGCGTATCTCGATGATCAGCGGCGTCATTGGTCCGCCTCAGATCTGAACGAAGGGCTGGCGCTCACCGCTGGCGGCGGCGCGCTCGATCGTCGCGAGCTGCTCGTGCCGTAGCACGCCGTGATCGAAATCGAGAGGGCCGGGCCGGTCTTCGAACAGCGCCCGGGCGAAATCCTGATACATCTGTGCGACATTGAGCGGCTGGGTGTCCGGCGTATCGTCCGGCGCCGTGCGATAGCGCGCCGGAATGGCTAGCGGCTCGAAGGACCCGCCGAGCCGATCGGTGCCGTAGATCAGATAATCGTTGGGCACGCCCGGATGCCGCTCGCTGGGATCGAGATCGCCATCGGTGGTGATGATGATCGCGCCCTTCGATCCGCTGATCTCCAGATGGAAGGGCTTATAGGTCGGCGAATTCTGCTTCATCACGACCGATGCGACCGCGCCATTTTCCAGCCGCCCCTGCACCAGGATATGGTCGCGGTGCGTCATCGGTACCACCGCGCCGGTGTCGATGCGGATCTCCTTCATGCCGATCTCCATATAGGCTTGGAGATCGGCGAACTCGCCGACATAGGCAGCGAGCGTGTCGAGCGCGTGGCCGCCCATGATCCTGAGGCCCGCATTGGCATGTTCGAGGAAATCGACATAGGCTTGGCTGACCGACATGCGCGCGGTCTGGTCGTTGGCACGATCGAAGTTGACCGACCAGAGCGTGCCGACATAGCCTTGCCCGATCAGGTCGCGCACGAAGGCAACAATCGGCGCGCAGCGGTTCTGCAGCCCGACCAGCGAGCGCACGCCCCGCGCCTTCGCGGCGTCCCGCATCTCGACCGCCTGCTGCATGCTGGTGCCGAACGGCCATTCGCAGAAGACATGCTTACCCGCCGCGATCGCCGGCATCACGAACTCATGATGATGCGCCGAGCTGGTGCTGACGATGATCATGTCGAGATCGGGCTGGGCCAGCATCTGGTGATAGTCGCCATAGGCGCGCGGGATGCCATGTTTGGCGGCCGCAGCATCGGCATTCTCCTGGTTGCGCGAGGCGACCGCGACCAGCTCATATTCAGGCAACGAGCGGAGCGCCGGGATATGTGCCGCGCTGGCCCAGGCAAACGGATTGGCGCTGGCACCCAAAATGCCCAGCCTGATCATCCTGCCCATCCCGCTCTCCTCTCCTCGACTGATGCCGCGAGCTTAGGCCGCGGCCACCAATAGGCCAGCGTTCCGGCGATAGAGATTGCGAGCAAGATTTTCGAAGGCTGAGCGTCAGCGGAGCGGATGGCCGGGAAGCTCGGCCAGCACTTTCATCTCGGTGAAGGTTTCGACCGAGGCGGTGGCGTTGAAGGCGACCGCGCTGAACGGCCCCTCGGGCGCCAGTTCCGCCAGCGGATCGAGTTCGAGCGAACCGAATTCGATCGACGCATCCTCCACCGCCCAGGCGCGCACCACCTGGTTGCTGCTGTCAGTGGGCGAGATGCACACCGAGCGATCCACGAAGCCCGTATATGTGACATCGGGTATCTCGCGCACCGTCAGCGTCCTGGTGCCGTCCCGATTAATCGCGGCGACCGCTGCCGTATCCATTTCGGCGCCGATCCGCATCCGCATCGTGATCAACCGCTGGCCGCGACGGCTGACGGTGACCTCGAATGCGTCGACGCTGGTCGGCACGAAGCGGATGTCCCCCAACTTCTTGAGCATGCCGAAATAGACCCCCCACGGACCCATGATGTCGATGTTGGTCTTATCGCCGTCGAGCGCGTCGATATATTCCCAGCCCGCGACCCCCCTCACGCCGTCATGCTGGGTGTGCGCCCGGAACTGGAAGCCGTGATAGGGCGTCACCCGGCCATCCATCGGCAGGGTGTTGCGGCTGGTGAAATACCAAGCATGCACCTCGGGCGGGCGCGACCGGTCCACCTTCAGCGGCGGCGGCAGGATCAGCTTCTCGATCGCTTCATAGCTGCTGCGGAAGGTGATCATATAGACGGCCATGTCGGGGAAGCTGAGGCCGGAATAGCGGAAAGCCTCACCGGGGCGGACCCCGGTAAGGTTGAGGACACCGCCTGTGAAGGGGCGATCCGACTGGTTCCCCGACATCAGAAGGAAAACAGCAGATCGAGACCGTAGGTGCGCGGAGCGCCGGGCATGGCCGAACTGCCGCGCGCGCCATCGCTCTGGATCTGCGCGACATAATATTTCTCGCGCGTTAAGTTCTTAGCCCAGGCGCGGATCGCGAAGCGATCGTACCGGCCCGGCAGGGTGTATTTCAGCTGCGCGTCGAGCAGCCCGTAGGACGACTGCCGCAGCGCATTGTCGGCATCCCAGGCGAAACCGTCATTATAGGCATAGTTTATGTCGAAATCGAACTTACCCGCGCTGGTTTCGATTCCATAGTTCAGGCCGATGTTGAACGTCCATTTTGGCACGCGGACCATATCGTTGCCGCTGGCGTCGAGCGGTGCGAAGCCGTTCACATAGCCCCCGACCGGGCCCAGCGCCGGATTGGTGTTGAGATTGGCCACCGGGGTCTGTGCGTTCGGGAAATCGGTATATTTGGAGTTCAGCCAGCCACCGCCGAAGCGCACGGTCAACCCGTCCGCCAGCGCCGCCTGCGCCTCCAGTTCCGCGCCGTAGATACGCGCCTTGGGCGCGTTGATGATCACCACGGTCGGCCCGCGGAACTGCTGGAACTGGGCATTCTTGAAGCTGTAGTGAAAGCCCGCGCCGTTGAGGCGCAGGCGCCGGTCGAACAATTCCGATTTGAAGCCCACCTCGCTGGCGTCGAGGATTTCGGGCTTGGCGGCGGTCGGCAGGAAGGGCAGTGTGTTGAACAGTCCCGCCTTGTAGCCCCGGCTCTGCGACGCATAGACCATCACATCGTCGCTGATCTTGTAATCGAGCGAACCCTTATAGGTGAACTTCTTGAAGGTATCGCGGCCGGTAATGGTCGGCGCGGGGATCACCGGGCTACCGACCAGATAGAAATCGCCCCGCCCTGCCCCGCTCAGCTTGTCCTGCGTGTAGCGGGCGCCGACCGTGAGGTCGAGCTTGTCGGTGAGGTGGACGGTCGCCTGACCATAGGCCGCGGCGGATTTGGTGCTGGAACGGCCATAGGTGTCGCTAACCGCGGGCAAGCCGCCAGCCGCGAAGTCGATCGCGAGGCCCGTGAAGCGGGAGGGCACATAGGCCGAGCGCGAGTTGAGATAGAAAGCGCCGAGCAGCCAGTCGAAACTCGACCCCGCCCGCGAAGCCAGCTGCAATTCCTGCGAGACCTGGCGCACCCGGCCGTAGAGATCGGCGCGGAGCAGATTGCTGCGGCCGAAGTCGGAATCGAACACGATATAGCTCTTGTCGCGCCGATAGGCGGTGATCGACGTCAAGGTCGCGAAGGACAGGTCATGTTCGATTCTGGCGGAAACGCCCCAGTTGCGGCTGCGGCTGACCGGGGTGTCGTTCGCCTCGATATCGTAGAAAGGCAGCTTGGGCTGCAACCCGAAGGGCGGCAGATCATAGCCGCGCTGGATGCCCGGCAGATACTGGCTCTGCGCTATGAAGTCGTTGTCCGAGCGGTTATAGTCGCCGGTCAGGGTGACGGTGGTGGTCTCGGACTTCCAGCGCAGCTTGCCGCGCACCGCCTTGGTGTTCTCGCGACCCCAGTCGCGCCCGGTGACGACGTTCTTGCCCCAGCCGTCACCCTGATCGATCAGCAGGCCGGTGACGTCGAAGGCCAGCCCCTCGGCGATTCCGGCCGATGCGTAGGCGCTGACGCGGATCATATTGTAATTGCCGTAACCGATGCTGCCCTCGGCCGTGGGCGTCTCGCTCGGATCGCGGGTGATGATGTGGATCAGGCCGCCGCTGGCGTTGCGGCCGAACAGCGTGCCCTGCGGCCCTTTCAGTACCTCGACCCGCGCGATGCTGTTGAGCTGCAACAGGGTGCTCGGCACGCGGACGAGGTAGACGCCATCGATATAGACCGCATTGCTCGCCTCGTTGCCGACCAGCGAGCCCGGATTGCCGATACCGCGCAGAAAGGGCTGTACCGATCCCGAGGTGGCGAAGATCGTCAGCGAGGGGACGATGCGGCCGAGATCGTTGGCGCTGGTGATGTTGGCCGAGGCCAGGGTGCCGCTGTCGACCGCACTGACCGCCACCGGCACTTCCTGCAGGTTCTGGCTGCGCTTCTGAGCGGTGACGACGATCTCCTGTAAGCCTTCGCTGTTATCGTCAGCGGCGGTCGCCTGCGCCCGGCCGGCGGCGGGCAGTACCAGGGCAACCCCGGCCAGGCTCAGCGCGATGCGGCGGCGGATTCCGAAAGCTGTGCGCATATCGTCTCTCTCCCTATTGCCGGGCGGCCGGTGCGATGCCGGCGCGCTCCTGCCCTGAGGTATGCGGGCGTTGATGATGTGACACGTTCCTTAGTCGTCACTTTTCGGCCGACAATCGAACCCGCACGATCACAAATGGAAAAGTCCAAATTCGAAAGTCGCTCTCTGCGGGTTTGGAACAGGACGCCACAACAATACGCGTTTCGCTACAATCGCGGCGATTGCGCTGGTATATCGAAGGGCTTCATAGGAAGCTGCCCGATCTGCCGGCAGGCTCATCGCGGACAATAAAGCGAGAACTGGTAAACCGGACGAATCGAGGCTGGGGTGTCGCTATGCAGACCGTTATCGAGAAATGCCCGTCGCGGGTAATCGCCGAACGTGTGCTGGACGAAGCCGAGGTGGGCATTGTCGACTATCACTGGAAAGAGTCCTTCATTTACCAGGACAAGGACAACAGCATCCACTATCGGCTGATGCCCTTCCATCTCGACATCCACGGCGCCTTCAATGGCGGATCGGGGCACCATATGGGCAATGTCTCGCTGCTGCCCGCCGGATCGGCACTGCGCGTATTTGCCGATGGCCGGCAACCCTATCGGGCGCGCACGCTGAAATGCAGCTTCGCACCAAGCTGGATCGAGCGGCTGCTGGGCCAGAGGTTCGACGCCAGCGGGTTGGAAATAGACAATTTTCTGGGGCTCAAGAACAGTAATGCCCGTGCCTGTCTGCATCGCATCGCGCTGGAACTGCTGGAGCCCGGCCTCGCCTCCAGCGCGCTGATCGAGTCCCTGCTACAGACTGCCGTCATCGAAATCATCCGCGATACGGGCCGCTTGTCGGCGGCATCTTTCGATGGGCCACGGTCCAACTCGACGCGGCTTTCGTCGGCACAGCTCGACCGGATCGCTGCGATGGTGGAGGATGGCCATGGCCGCATTCCCAGCGCCGCCGCCCTAGCGCACGAACTGGGCATGAGCGTATCGCATTTCCGCCGCCGCTTCCGCGCGACGACCGGCCAATCCGTGCACGAGTTCATCTCGGCCTCGGTGGTCGAGCATGCCAAGAGCCTGCTCGCCAACAGCCATCTATCGATGAAGGAGATCTCCTACCGGCTGGGCTTCACCTCACCCAGCAGCTTCTCAGTGGCATTCAAGCGGGTGGTGGGCTGCTCGCCCAGTTGGTTCCGCCTGCAGGCCCAGGCCTGACCGCTCAATCCTCCGGCAGTTCACGCATCAGCCGGCGCCCGCCGAGGAACAGCAGCGCCATGACCGGGAAGGACAATGCGCTGATCAGCGCGATCGACGTGCCCACAGCAAACGGATCGCGCATCACATAATCGGTCACGAGCGCCGTGGACACGGGCCCAAGGCCCGATCCGACGATAGCGCCAATCAGCACATAGGCGGCGGTCACCCGGCCGCGCACCGCACGGGGGGCGATCTTCTGCCAGGTCGAATATGAGCCAGCGGAGATGGCCCCGAACATGATCAGCCCGCCGCACAGCATCGCCAGCGCCACCGCCGGGGAAGCCACGAAATAGGCCCCGGCGAACAGCGGCGTAGCGATCAGTGAGGCGATGCCGGCGACCAGGAAATAGGCATCGGTGTGACCCCGGCGATAGATGCGATCCATCACCACCCCGCCGAAGAAAGCGCCGAATGCACCTGCCAGGCCGATGATCAAACCATAGGTCCAGCCCACATCGGTCGCCGTCCATTTGAACACGCGGATGAAATAGGTCGGCGTCCAGGCCGTGATAGCGTAGCTGACGAAGGCGGCGATCCCGAAGCCGCCATAGGCGATCGAGACGACCTTCCATCGTTCCCTGAGAAAGGCCGATACGCTGGCTTGCGCCGGTTGGGCGCGGATGGCGCGCAGATGCTCATTCGATCGCGGTTCATAGATCGCGAAGGCCAGCAGCGCGACCACGACGCCAGGAAGGCCGGTGGCAATCAGCACGGCCTGCCAGGGCGCCACCTGTCCCACGATCGGCAGCAGGACCGAAGGCCGGCCCGCGAACAGGCTGACCACCCATCCGCCGACGGTGAGCGCCACCCCGCCGCCGATATAGAAGCCGGCCGAATAGACACCGAGGGGCGTCGCCACCTTGTCGCGGGGGAACAGATCGCTGATCAGCGACACAGCGGTGGGCGCCATGCTGGCTTCGCCGATGCCGACAAAGGTGCGGCCGACGAACATCTGCCAGAAATTGCGCGCCAGCCCGCAGGAAGCCGAGGCGATCGACCAGATGGTTATGCCCAAGAACAGGATGATTCGGCGCGGATAGCGATCCGCTGCCCAGCCGATGGGCAGGCCGGCGACCGCATAGAGCAACGCGAAAGCGAGCCCCTGCAGCAGGCCCAGCTGGGTATCGGTCAGGCCCAGATCGGCTTTGATCGGATCGACCAGCAACGCAATGATCTGCCGATCGAGGAAGGAGAAGAGCGAAAAGATCAGCAATATGCCGACCGAGCCCCAAGCCGCGACAGGCCGATATGCCATCACCTCGCCGGGATCGGCCGAAACCGCCTTCACGCGGGCTGCCCCTTCGGAAAGATCGGACTGCTCGGGCGGCGCCGGTTCGGCCATCCTCATTCGACCTCATGCTCCAGATAAAGGAGGGCCGCCGGACGATAGTCGTCCGGCGGCCCGATCGTCACGTCAGAACTTGTACGATACGGTCGCACCGTAGGTCGCCGGCATGCCTGGGAACCGGACGATGACGTCGGACACGCGGATCACGTTGGTCCAGTAATATTTGTTGAAGAGGTTCTTGCCCCACAGGAACGCCTTCCAGCGCCCGTCGCCGCCGCTTACGCCGATCTGCCCATCAACCAGGGTGTATTTGTCGATCGCGAAGGGAGCGAGGTTCGGCTGCGGCGCATTCTGCGGCACGAACACCGCCGAGGTGGCACTGCGATAGGAGACGTTGACGCCAAAGAAGCCGTCGAGATCGGCGGTCAGGGGGCGCTCATAGTTCAGGTCGCCATTCAGGCTCCACTTGGGAGTGAAGTTGAACGGTGAGCCCGACTGGTCCTGCGAGATGCCGTCCACGGTCTGGCCGATATAACGCAGGATCTTGCTCTTGATATAGGTGCCGCTGCCGGTCAGTGTCAGCCCTTCAACCGGACGCAGGGTGGCCGAGGCCTCGAAGCCCTTCAGGCGCGATTTGGGGATCGTGTCCTGAGCGTTGATGTTGCCGAAAGGCGGGCCGACAAAGACGCGGGCGCGCAGCTGCTTGTTGATATAGTCATAGCGAAACGCGGCCGCCTCGAAGCTGAACATACGGCCCATGCGGAAACGGCCGCCCAGCTCGTAGGCCGTCAGCTTCTCCTGGACCACCGGGTTGTACGCGACGTGATCGGTGGTGTTAAGGGTGGAGAAATTGCCCGCCTTGAAGCCGCGGCTTACCCTCGCGTAGATCAGCGAACTCTGGGTCGGCTTGAAGTTCAGGTTGACGTTCCAGGGAACATTGTCCTGCTTCAGTGTACGGTTTGCAAAGCCCGGGGTCAGCAGCGGCAGACCAGCGGTGTCGTTCTGCTGGACTGCCGCGGTCGTATAAATCGCATAGCACTGACCGGCCGCCAGTTGCGGAATGGGCGGTAGGCCCGCCGGGGTGCGGAAGGCGTTGATGAGCGCGGTGTAGGCCGGAGTGGAGAAGCTATCGATCGGCGCGCCACAGCCGCGGAACTTGCGGGTGTCCTCACTCAGGCGGATGCCGCCGGAAAGGGTCAGCTGTTCTGTCAGTTCGGCATCGATGCTGGTGAAGATCGCCCAGTTCTTGATACGCTGGCTCGCCAGAATACGGCCACCGTTCGATGGGAAACCGAAAATATTCTGCACCGCCGAAGCATTGCGAAGGAACTGGGTCACGTCGTCATTGGTACGATCACGACCGTAATTTGCACCCACGAGCCAGTGGATATTGGCGAAATCGGCTGTCATGCGAACTTCCTGCGCGAACGACTTGATCTCGCCCTTTTGGAAGTTGCGCAGATTCTCTGAAGCCGCCGTACCGTCAAACTCCGAATTCTGGTCGCGCTTCAGATGCGCATAGGAGGTGATCGATGTCAGCGCGACCTGATCGTTGAGTTGCCATTCGGCGCGCACCGAACCCTGCCAGAACTTGTCGTCGCGATCGAAATTCTGTCCAGGATCCCAATCGGCGCGACGAGCGTTGCGGCCGGGCAGCAGATTGGGCCGGGTGATCACGGTGTTGTTCGCGGCGGTAACGCGGGTGCCGGTCGCAGCGTTGATCGGGCAGCCCGGCAGGCGGCCCGCCGGAGCGCTGCAGCTGGCGGAATTTACAGTATCGAGCACCACGAGATTGCGATCGACGTTGAAGGCATTCCCCGGGAAGACCGACACGAGTTGAGGCGCAACAGTATCGGACTTGTCCACCCAGCCGTTGAAGTTGAAAGACGCCTTGAAATTCTCGGTGGCCTCCCAATCGACGATGGCACGACCGGTGAAGTTCTTGACCTTCCCGAGCTTGTCGTTACGCGTGATGCTCTGCTGCCAGCCGTTGCCGAAACTGCCGCGCACGGCGACACGCGCCTTCAGGGTCGGCGCCAGCGGACCGCTGATGAAGCCTTCAACATTGCCGCGCATGAAGCGGCCGAGCGTCGCCGAGATGCCTGCCGAGAATTCGTCGGTCGGCTTGTTGGCGATGTAGTTGATGGCACCGCCGGTGGAGTTCTGGCCGTAGAGAGTGCCCTGCGGACCCTTCAGCACTTCGACGCGCTGCAGGTCCAGGGTGGTGCCTTGCGTCATCACCGGATAGGCGAGCGGGACTTCGTCGACATAGATGGCAACCGAAGAGCTGGAACCGATCGACGGCTCGTTAATGCCCACGCCGCGCAACGTGTAAATCGGGGTCGAGAAACCGCTGTCGCTGACCGACAGGCCGGGCACCAGCTTCGACAGGTCCGAAACATCGGTGAAGTTGCGGGTCTTGAGCGCTTCGCCGTTGATCGCGCTGATCGACATGCCGACGTCGGACAGGGCCTGTTCGCGGCGCTGCGCGGTAACAACGATCTCGCCGACGTCTACATCGTCAGCGGCGGCCTGCGGAGTCGCGTTCTGCGCGAAAGCGGCAACCGGCATCGCGATCATTGCGGAAGCCGTCAGCAGCAATATCTTTCTGGAAATCATCTTTCCGTCCCCTCTCTTGGCTTCGCCAGGCATTCTTCGGCCCGACGGCTCCGCCAGGGTGCATTATGAACCCGGCCATGCTGTCTTAGACCACCCCGACTATTTGACAGTGCCGTTTCGATTTTTGGATGAGAGCTTCATTTTGTATTTCGGTGCATAATGGCCCGATCCGCGCATGCCCTCATTATCCGGCAGGAAAATCGGCGGTTTTCCGCGGCTGCGGCACCTTGTCGGTATGCTGCACATCCATGGTCTGGTTGAGCACGGTGCGCCCGCCGTCGACGAAGATCGTCTGCCCGGTGATGTAGCTGGCATCGTCGCTGGCGAGGAAGGCGACCGCCGCCGCCTGCTCGTCGGGCCGGGCATAACGGCCGAGCGGGGTGCGCGCCAGCATCGGCCCCTTCATATCGGGATGCTCGAGCACCGGCTCCCCCGCCGGGGTGAGCGTCGATCCCGGCGCCACCGCATTGACCCTGATGCCATGGGGCGCCAGCGCCACCGCCATCGCGCGGGTCAGCCCGGCAAGCCCCGACTTCGACGCCGAATAGGCCACCTGCGCACCGGCCGCCAGTTCGGCGGCGACGGAGGTGATGTTGATGATCGACCCCTCGGCCTCGCGCTCGACCAGATGGCGGGCAACCCGCTGGCCCAGATAGAAGGGCCCCTTCAGGTTGACCTCCAGCTCACTCGCGAACATCGCGCTGGTCAGATCGAAGAAATTGACGAGCTGGATCTTCGCCGCCGAGTTGACGACGATGTCGGCCTTGCCGAAACGGTCGATCGTCTGCCGCACCAGCGCGTCGACCGCCGCCTCATCGGATATGTCACAGACGGTGAAGGCCGCCTCCCCGCCCGCGTCCCGGATCGCCGCCGCCGCGGCTTCGCCCGCCGCGCGCTGGAGATCGCACAACATCACGGCGGCGCCCTCCAGCGCCAGCCGTTCCGCACAGGCGAGGCCGATGCCGCTCGCCGCGCCGGTGACGATCGCCACCCGCCCCTCGAACCGCCTCATTTGACGGCGTGCGCCCCGAACAGGATACGGCGCTCATCCTCGTCCATCATGCCGTGGTTCTTCACCACCGGGCTTCCGGTGAAGGCGAACATGGTATCATAGGCACGCTTGACCGCCGGACGTTCGCGGATCGATAGGAACCAGCGCTTGAGATCGGGCAGGGATTCGAGATCGATCTGGTCGCGCCGGGCATGCGCGAAGATCCAGGGGAAGCAGGCCATGTCGGCGATCGAATAATCCCCGGCGATATAGTCACGGCCCTTCAGCCGGCTATCGAGCACCTTGAGCAGCCGGTCGTTCTCCGCACCGTAACGCTTCAGCGGATAGTCCATCGGCTCAGGCGCGTAGTTGCGGAAGTGGACGACCTGCCCACCGATCGGCCCGAGCCCGGCAACCTGCCAGATCAGCCATTGCAGCGCCTCCAACCGGACGAGCGGATCAGCCGACAGGTGGCGCCCGTATTTCTCGGCAAGATAGATCAGGATCGCACCCGATTCGAAGATGCTCACCGGCTTGTCCGATATCGCGGGCGCATGATCGATGATCGTCGGCAGCCGGCTGTTCGGCGAAATCTTCACGAAGTCGGGCGCATATTGCTCGCCCTTGCCGACATTGAGCGGCGTCAGCTTATGCTCGATGCCATTCTCCTCCAGGAAGATCAGTACCTTCTGTGCATTGGCCGACGTCCAGTAGAATAATTCGATCACCTTGCCCCTCTCCCGTTGCGATCGGATGGGACCATGCACACCGGATGGCCCGCTGGCGCAAGGCCAGGCTGCCGGAATGGGAAAGCTTTGCGCCTAAAAGCTAAGCCTATTTGCCTGCCGCGCCGGCACGCGCGGACTAATCACGGTGCGAGACCAGCCCAACGGAGGATCATCGCGGTGAAATTCGGCCTTTCCATCCCCACCCTCACCGGCTTTCCCCGCGCCAGCGAACCGGCGGGCGGCTGGAAGACGCGCTGGGAGCGCACCTATGAGCTGGCCGGGATGGCGGAGGAATTCGGCTTCGATTTCGGCACCGTCGGCCATCACCGTTTCACCCCGGAGCGGATCGATTCCCCGCAGCCGATGGTGGCGCTGGCGGCGCTCGCCGCGCGCACGTCGACGCTGCGACTGTGCACCAACATCTGCATCCTGCCCCTCCACGATCCGCTCGACATCGCCGAGCAGGTGGCGATGGTCGACGAGATTTCGGACGGCCGCATCATCCTCGGCGCCGCGATCGGCTATCGACCCTATGAGTTCGACCAGATCGGCCTCGACTACAAGAAGCGCGTCAGCCGCTTCGAGGAGGCGATCGAGGTGGTGCGCCGCGCCTGGAGCGACCAGCCGGTTCAATTCGAAGGGCAGCATTTCAGGGTCAACGGCGCCAATGTCTCGCCCAAGCCGGTGCAGAAGCCCTCGCCCCCGATCTGGATCGGCGCGCAGGTCGACGGCGCGATCGCGCGCGCCGCGCGGCTGGGCGATGGCTGGCTCACCGACAATATCGAGAGCGCAGCCTCGCTGGGCCCCAAGATCGCGCGCTTTCGGGCTGAGGCCCACGCCAATGGCCGGGCGGGCACGGTGGCGCTCAACCGTAAGATAGGCATCGGCGTCAACCGCCGGCAGGTCGAGGAGCAGTGGCTGCCACCGATCCTCGACGTCTATCGCGACTATGTCCGGCTGGGCGTGCCGTTCGACCAGCCTTTCATCGACAAGCTCGCCTCGGGCGACCGTCTAGGCCTTGCCGATCTACCCGCCGACCAGATCATCGGCGGCACCCCCGAGGATTGCATCGCGGCGCTCCAATCCTGTTTCCAGGCGACCGACAGCGACTATATCATCGTCGATTTCGGCCGCGGCGCCCATGGCGAGGACTATGAGCGGCTGCGCGCCCAGATCGACCTGTTCGGCCGCGAAGTGATGCCGGCCTTCCGATAGAAGGCACGGAGCCGGCGATCAGGCTGGCTCCATCGCGACGACCGGAATGCGGCGGGTCGTGCTGTTCTGGTAGGTGGTATATTGCGGGGTCTTTGTCTCGGCAAAGGCCCATAGCCGGGCATATTCGTCGGTGCCATGCTCGACGAAACGGGCCGACCGCATCGAGGTCTGCCGATCGATGATCAGCCGGGCACGAGGATTGGCGCGCAGATTCTCCATCCACAGCGGATCCCTCGGCTTTGCGCCATTCGAGCCGATCAGGTAGACGGTCCCGTCCATCTCGACATAGGGCATCACAGTCGAGCGTTCCTCGCCGCTCTTGCGGCCGATCGTGTAGATCATCAGCACCGGCATAGGCGGAAAGCCGACCATCGCCGAGAAGGTCTTCATCAGCAACGAAAAGCCCGTCGTCCGAACGAGAAATTTGTCGATCTTCTTGCCGGTGTTGCCGCGCATGAACTGCACGAACTGCCGCCCCGGCCTGGTCCTGATCATGGTCGACAACATTGGGAAAGCCCCATTTTCAGTCTCTGTTGGCCTGCGCTATCATGGCTGCGGAGGCGCGCGCCATTCCGGGCCGGGGCTTTTGATCGATCCCCAAACAAGTCGCCACTTCGCTTAAGACAGCGGCGCCCGCATTGGAGGCAGGTGCGATATCGGAAGGGCGACGCCATTTTGTGGAGACCGCCATGACGGGCGACCCGACGCATCGACCCAATGAGATTGACCGCCAGCTGACCGATCCCGAATTCTTCGCATCGGGCGGCCACCATGATCTGTTTCGCCGGCTGCGCGCCGATGAGCCGGTGCGCTGGACCAACGGCAGTGCTGCCCGCCCCTTCTGGTCGGTCAGCCGCCATGCCGATTGCGTCCACATATTGCGCGACCCGCATACGTTCAGTTCGCGTCTGGGCGGGCTTCTGCCGCTGAGCGCTGAGGAACCCGACGAGCACCAGCTGATCGCGGGCGGCTATGGCTCGATCCCGACCCACACCGACCCGCCCCATCACATGACCCTGCGCCGCCCGTTCAACAAATTCTTCTCCGCCCCGACGCTCGCGCCGATGCTCGGGCGGGTGCAGGCCTGCGTTGACCGGATCATGGACGAGATATTACCGCGCGGCGAATGCGATCTGGTCGATGACGTCGCCGCCCAGCTGCCGACCCGCATCGTCTGCGAGATGATGGGCGTGCCGCAGCAGGACCAGGCCCGCATCCGCCATTATTGCGCCGCCTTCATGGGCGCGCAGGATCCGGTCTACCAGATCGACGGCGATCCTCTGAAGACCCAGCAGACCAACATGCGTGCGCTGTTCGACTATATGTTCGAGCTGGCGATGCGGCGGCGCGGCACGCCGACCGACGACTTCACCAGCGTGATCGGTAATCTCGAGATCGACGGCGAGAAGCTGAGCGAGCGCGATGTGGGATGGTGGTGCTTCTCGATCGTCGCCGCCGGACTGGAGACCACCCGCGACACCGTGTCGGTCGGCATGCTCGAACTGCTCAACCAGCCGGCCGAGATGGCGCGGCTGCGCGCCGAGCCCGAACTGATGAACCTGGCGATCGACGAGATCGTCCGCTGGGTGAATCCGGCGATGCACAAATTCCGCATCGCCACCCGCGACGTGGAGCTGGGTGGCAAGACCATCCGCAAGGGTGACTGGGTGGTCGCCTGGCTGGTCTCCGCCAATCGCGATGAGGAAGCGTTCGACGAACCATATCGCTTTGATGTCGGCCGCAAGCCCAACGCGCATCTCGGCTTCGGCGTGGGCGAGCACAGCTGCATCGGTCGCCACCTCGCTCGCATGGAGATGCAGGCGATGATCACCGCACTGATCGAACGCACCCCCGACATGGCGTTGGCAGGCGAATGCGAATGGCTGGTGTCGAACAAGCACACCGTGCTCAAGCACATGCCGGTACGCTTCACCCCGCGTCCGCGAATGGCCGCCTGAGGAAGGAAGAACCATGGCCCTGTTGGAAGCCCGCAACCGCCTGAAAGCGATGATCGCGCGCGGCGAGCAGCCCTTCGGCATCTTCGTCTCGTCGCTCGATGCCGCGTCGACCGACATCATGGCCGATGCCGGCTTCGATTTCGTGATGCTCGACGGCGAGCATGGCCGGCTCGACCGGATCGCGGTTGAGCAGCATGTCCGCGCCGCCCGCGCCGGCGGGGTGATTGCCTTCGTGCGCGTGCTCGACAATGCGCCGACCCTCATCCAGTCCATGCTCGACGTCGGCGCCGATGGGGTGATGGTGCCGCATATCGACACCGCCGAGCAGGCACGCGCCGCGGTCGCCGCGAGCCGCTACGCGCCGCAGGGCAAGCGCGGCATGTGCCCGGCCTGTCGCGCCGGCCGCTACACGCTCGACGGCTGGCCCGAGCATGTCCACGCCTCGAACGAGAATGTGATGGTGATCCCGATCCTCGAATCCCGCCAGGCGATCGAGAATGTCGATGAGATACTCGCCGTCGACGGGATCGACCTGGTGATGTTCGGCCCCGGCGATCTGTCCGCCGACATGGCGATCGACTTCTCGAAGGACGGCCACCGCATGGAAGCCGCGTGGCGCCGCGCGCTCGACGCCACCCGCGCGGCGGGCAAGCATATGCTGGCCCCGGCGGGCTTCACCTATGACGAGGCCGACATGCTGATCGTCGAGATGGAACTGATGCTGCTGCGGCGCACGGTCGCGCGCCTGGTCGCCGACCATCGCACTGCCCGGGCCGGCCGCCGCGCCGCCGAATGAGGATGGAAAAGACGATGCCCCAGCCCTTCCGCGTCGCGCCCCTGCGCGACGATCTGCCGTTCGGCGCCGAGATCGCCGGGCTCGATCCCGCCACCCTGTCCGATCCCGCCGTCCGCCAGGCGCTGCGCGACATATGGACCGACAAGGGCGTGCTGGTGTTCCGGGGGCTGGAGGGGGAGCAGGTCCATCTCGATCTCAGCCGGGTGTTCGGCACGCTGGTCCAGCACCCGACCCGCGAGGCGCGGGCCGAGCATCCCGAGCTGATGACGGTGCGCTACAAGCCCGAAAGCGGCTGGCTGATCGCCGTCGACGGCGAGATGCGCGGAACCTGGCTGCCCTGGCATTCGGACCTGATCTATGTCGACCGGATCAACCGGGGCGGCATATTGCGGCCGATCGTGCTGCCCAGCCAGCTCGGCCAGACCGGCTTCATCGACAAGATCGGCGCCTGGCGCACCCTGCCCGACCGGCTGAAGCAGCGCATCGAAGGGCTCAGCGTCATCTACAAATATGATCTCGACGCCGCCCACCAGCGCTTCGGCCGCACCGCCGACGTCCATATGGCGCGGGTCAGCCCCGACGTCGCCAGCATCCAGGCGCGGCTCGACGATTTCCCGCGCGTCATCCACCCGATGGTCTACCAACAGCGAGAGACCGGCCGCAAGGTACTCAACGTCTCGCCCTGGTTCGCTGTCGGCATCCAGGGGATGGAGAATGCGGAAGGCGACGCACTGCTCGCCGAGGTCGCCGACCACATCGTCCACAGTGAGGAAGTCTATCTCCACGACTGGGCAATGGGCGACATGGTGCTGTGGGACAATTGGCGCGTGCTGCACAGCGCCACCGGCTGCCCACCCGATGAGGAACGCTGGATGCTGCGCACCACGATCGAGGGCGATTATGGCCTGGGCCGCACCGAAGCCGACGCGGCGATCGACCGCAGCGACTATATCACCGTCTGATTTCCGGAGAACCAATATGGCGAGCGTCCTCATCACCGGGGGCACCGGCCTGATCGGCTGGTGCGCCGTCGAAGCACTGATCGAACAGGGCCACGGGGTCGTGGTCTATGACCTGAAGCCGAACATGGAGAACATCGCCCATCTCGGCAACCGGGTGAGCGTGGTCGCGGGCGACGTCACCGATCTGCCCAAGCTGCTCAACACGATGCGGCTTCACGGCGTCGACCATGTCCTGCACCTCGCCGCCTTCATCACCGATCAGGCGAAGCTCGATCCGGCGGGCGCGTTCAAGGTCAACGCGGTCGGCACCGCCAACATCTTCGATGCGGCGCTGGCACTGGGCGTGCGCCGGGTGGTGTGGACGAGCAGCGTCGTCGCGCTCGGCGTCGGGCCGGGCTATGACGGCACGCCGGTCGACGAGAGCTACAGCGTCGTCTCGCGCTCGCCCTATGGCGCCTCCAAATGGGGCTGCGAGGTGATCGCCGAAGGCTATCGCGATCTGGGGCTCGATATCGTCGGCATCCGCCCCGCGCTCAGCTATGGGCTCGGCCGGCTGACCGGCGGCACCGGCGTGTTCAACAGCGCGATCCGCGCCGTCGCACTCGGGCAGCCAGCCGGAATCATGGGATCGCCGAGCGGATTGCATCAGCCGATGTATAATCGCGACATGGCGGGGCTGCTGATCGAGGCGATGCTCGGCCCAAAACCCGAACACGGCATCTTCAACGTCCCTGCCGAGCGCGATTACAGCGACGAAGATGTCCTCGCCATCCTGCGCCGCGTCTGCCCCGGAGCCGTCGTCCACACCGATCCGGTGCCCGCCTACATCCCTGCGATCCCGATGGTCGACGGCCGCCGCGCGCGCCGCGAGATCGCGTACACGCCGCGCTACACGCTGGAGGACGGGATCCGCGAAATGGTGGAGGCGTTCCGCCGGGAGGAGTGATGCCCTGCCCGCCCCTCACTTCACCTGGGTCTTCTCCGCCCCATAGTCGACGGGCACGTTGTAATAGTCGCCCTTGTAGAGCGTGAGGGTCTCCTCGCTCAGATTCTCCATACCGACCAGCCGCGCCCGCTTCACCGCCGGCCGCGCGCCCATCGCGTGGAACCAGCGCGCGACGTTCGGGAAATCGTCGAGCGACTGGGCGTGCATCTGATGGAACCAGACCCACCCCCAGCAGGCCATGTCGGCAATCCCATAGTCCTCGCCCGCCACCCACGCGCGCTCGGCGAGGTTGCGGTCGAGGACGCCATAGAGGCGCGCGCTTTCCTTCACATAGCGCTCGATCGCATAGCCATTGCCCTCGGGCGCGTAGCGGCGGAAATGGTGGGTCTGGCCGGCCATCGGCCCCAGCCCGCCCATCTGCCAGAACAGCCATTCGAGCGCGCGCACCCGTGCCGGGCCCGATGGCGCCAGGAAGCGCCCGGTCTTCTCGGCCAGATAGACGAGGATCGCGCCGGACTCGAACACCGGCTGCGGCTCCCCCGGTACGTCGTGGTCGACGATCGCGGGCACCCGGTTGTTGGGGCTGATCCTCAGGAAGTCCGGTGCGAATTGCTCGCTCTTGGTGATGTCGATCCGCTTCACGGCATAGGGAAGTCCCAGTTCCTCCAGCATGATCGACACCTTCCAGGTGTTCGGCGTCGGGAAATAATAGAGATCGATCATGGCTCAGAACTCCAGCGGCAAGCCGATATGGCGGCGATAGATCATGTCGCGGTGCGCGATGAGGATGGGATCGAGCGCCGCCGCGACCTCCGACCCCGCATCGGCATAGCGTTCGTGCAGCGCGGGCGGCATCGGCGCATCCTCCAGCGGCAGCGGCGCGATCATGTTCGAGAAACAGGCCCAATACAGGTCGCAGGCGCCGAGCCGGTCACCGACCAGATAATCGGAGCCCGCCGCGCGCTGGAGGTGGAGCCGATCGGCGAGCATGCCCATGATTGCAACCATGCGACCCGTCGCCGCTTCGGCCGCCGCGCCCGAATAGCCATATTGGCGACACATGTGCAGCACATGCGCGGGCGCCGCGGGCGAGACGTCCCCGGGGCCGTAAAGCCCCTGGAACATCACAAGGCGCCGCGACCAGCCGAAGCCGCCGGGCGCGCAGATCTCAGCGGAAATGCCTATCGACAGCGCGCGATCGAGCGGCGCCTCGGGCAGCAGCGAAGGACCGGTTCCTATTCGCTCGGCCAGCATCAACTGATCTAGCCAGTTGCTGACCGGCGGATCGGCATCGAGCATCGCGATCGGCGCGTTGCGTGAGCCGGTCCACGCCACCAGTTCCTCATTGGGTTCCAATATCTTCTGCTCGACCGGCCGGAAGCCTACCCCACGAGCCTTGAACACGGCCTTGGCGGATTCGCCCCATGGGCCCGGCACATGGGCCGACAACACCAGCCGCAGGCCGGTGAGATCGCGGGCCTCGGCGACGCTCAGATATTGCATGATGGGGCTCCCTCCCGATCCGTGTCCTGTCCGTCAATCTGAGGCGCCCACCGAAGATTTTCCACCGCCGCCGGGGCTATTGTTCCGATTGAACAACAGACGATCGAAATCCCCAACCGCCGGACGCTGCCGTGGGGCGGCGGGTGCCATAGAGCTAGGCTGACATCGGCACGAAGGCCGCAGCCCAGGAGAGACAGGTGAAGAACCTAAAGGACAAGATCGTGCTGATCACCGGCGGCGGGGCCGGATTCGGCAAGGCCATCGCCGCGCGTTTCGTCGCTGAAGGCTCGAAGGTGGTGATCGCCGATATTGACGTTAAGGCGGGCCAGACCACCGCCGACGCGCTGGGCGGCCATTTCATCCGTACCGATGTCTCCGATGCCGATTCGGTCCAGGCAGCGGTGGCGTTCACGGTGGAAACACATGGGCGGCTCGATGTGATGGTCAACAACGCCGGGGTCGAATCCGCGCAGGCGCCGATCCATGCCTGCTCGATGGAAAACTGGAATCGCGTCGTCGCCGTCAACCTGAACGGCGTGTTCTACGGGATGAAATATGCGCTCGCCCAGTTCGTGAAGCAGGGCAGCGGCAATATCGTGAACATCTCCTCGGTCGGCGGGATGATCGCCTTCCCGGGCCTGCCGGCCTATTCGGCGGCCAAAGGGGGCGTGTCCAACCTCACCCGCGGCGGCGCACTCGAATATGCCGCGCAGGGCATCCGCGTGAATGCAATCGCGCCGACCGCGGTCATGACCGAGATGAACGAACGGATGAAGCGCGACGCCGAGGATCCCGAAGGCTTCGTCGCCTATCTCAACGCGATGAATCCGATGCCCGGCACCCCCACAGCCGAGGATATCGCCGCCGCCGCCGCCTTCCTGGCGAGCGACGACGCTGCCTTCATCACAGGCGTCATCCTGCCGATCGACGGCGGCTTCACCGCGCAGTGAAACGAACAAGGCCGGCGGAGTTCAGGCTTCGTCCGGCCCGCGCATCGCCATGATGAAGCGCGTATGCGCCGAGGCATGGCGGAAGGGGATGCATCGGCCGTAGTCGGCCGATGCCATGAAGGCCTTCGCCCGGTCGAGCGAAGGGAATTTCAGGATGAACAGGTGGTTCGCGGGCGCTTGCCCCTCGAACAGGAAGGGGCAGTCGTCCCCCGACACCAGCTCAACGTCGCCCAGTGCGGCAATCAGCGGCAGCGCGCCCTGCCGATAGCGGGCATAGCCCGCATCGTCATGGACGTCGATCGCGCCGACCAGATAGGCGGCCATCGGTCAGAGCGTCGCGGTATAGCGCTGCTCCAGCGCGACATACTCGTCGAGCCGGGCCGCCCGCATCAGCTCCAGCGGATTATGATAGGGGCCGGGATGGGCGGCGAGATAATGCTCGTCGGTCCCCTTCTCGCGGATGTCGCGGAACACCTCCGCCACCGCATTGGCCGCCGCGCCCAGCGCGGTGCTGGCGAACATGGTGAAGGCATAGCCGGCATCGGCCAGATCGGCGGTTGTGTAGCCCGGCGGCGGGCTGCCGCCCATGTTCATCACCGGGCCGTCGACCTGCGATATCAGCTTGCGCGCCCACTCCATCTGCTCGGCTGGCGGCAGGCTGAAATAGGATTTGCCTTCGATCTGCATGATGATCGGCATCACCATGTCGGCGCCTGCCTCCAGGAACAGGTTGCAGCGCGCGACCACCTCCTCGAAGGAGATGGTGTCGCCGTCGGTGCGCGCGACGATCACGAAGTCGGGGTCGGTGCGGGCGTCGACCATCGCCTTCACCCGGTCGATCGCCTCTGCCCGGCTCACCACCTTGCGGCCGGCGAGCAGCGGACAATGCTTGGGCAGCGCCTGATCCTCGAGATGGACGCCGGCGACCCCGGCGCGCTCCATCTCCTGGATCGTCCGGCCGATGTTGAGCACGCCGCCGAAGCCGGTGTCGATATCGGCCAGGATCGGGATCGTCACCGCCTGCGCCATGCGCGCGGCATGCTGGACGATCTCGCTCATCGACATGAGACCCAGATCGGGCGCGCCAAGCTGGGCCGCCTCGACGCCGAGGCCGGTCATGTGGATCGCCTGGAACCCCGCGAGCTGGGCCAGCCGCGCCGACAGCGCGTCATAGCAGCTCGGCGCGACGACGAGGCCCTTGGCCAGCTCGGCGCGAAGCTTGGTGGACATGCGCATGTCGATATTCCCTTCCGGATCAGGCGGCCGCGACGCGGTGGAGCGCCCAGTCCAGGCTTCCCCCCGCACCGATGATGTCGAGGATGATCGGCGAGACCGGCTCGAAATCCCGGGTGGTGCCGCTGCTGTGGTTGATCGCCTTGCCGGTCGCCAGATCGATCTCGATCCGGTCGCCGGTCTCGGCGAAGTCGCTGATACCCGGGAACGCCCAGGTCAGCAGGCCGAGGTCGATCGAGGCGCGCTGGTAGAGCGCGTTGACCCCGTCGCACAGCAGCGCGGCGATGCCGGCTTCCTTGCAGGCCATCACCGATGCCGTGTAATAATGGGCATGCCCCCGGCCGAGATTGCGGCCGGCGATGACGATGTCTCCCCGCGCCACCGCCTCGCTGAAGCCGGGATCGACATCCTCCATCAGATGCTTGCGGCACTCGGCCCAGTCATGGGTCATGCCCAGCTTGTCATATTTGGCCGAGACGATGTCGGTGGCACCCAGGCCGTCGCCGAACAGCCAGGCCTTGCCTTCAAGCTTCATGGGCTGCCTCCATCGCGCGCGCCAGATAGGGGGTGGGATCGGCGATGCGCCCTTCGATCGCCGAGGCGGCGACCACCGCCGCGTTGGCCAGCATCACCTCGGACTCCTGGCTGCCCATGCGGCCGCGAAGCGTCTCGACCGAGGTCGAGATGCAACGCTCCCCGTCGCCGAGCTTGAGCGGCGAGAGATTGCCACTGTAGCAGGCGCCGCAACCGGGCTGGGTGACGGTGGCGCCGGCGTCGAGGAACACCTCCAGCAGCCCGGCCTTCGCCGCCTCTCTATGGGTGTCGGCCGAGATCGGCGTCACCACCAGCCGAACGCCCGGGTGGAGCTTGCGGCCGCGCAGCACATCGGCCGCCAGCGCCAGATCGGACAGCCGCCCGCTGGAGCAGGAGCCGATGTTCGCGGCGGTGACCTCCAGCCCTTCGACCTGGCCGAGCGGGCGGACCAGCTCGATGTCGTGGGGGCCCGCCACCAGCGTCTCGAAGCGTGACAGGTCGTAATCGTAGGTCGCGACATAATCGGCGTCGGCATCGGCCGCGACCGGCTCGAAAGCCTCGCGCGCGCGACCTTCCAGATAGTCTTCCAGCACCTGATCATAAGGGAAAATGATGGTCAGCGCGCCGATCTGAACCGATCCGTTGGCGATCGCCAGACGGAAGTCCATCGGCAGGCTGGCGACTCCCGGCCCCGCGAATTCGATCACCTTGCCGCCCACCGTCTCGCCCAGGTCCTGGATCAGGCGGTAGACGACGTCCTTGCCGTTCAGGCCCGGCGGCAGGCTTCCGGTCAGGGTGATGCGGACGCATTCGGGGACGATCATCCAGATATCGCCGGTCAGGATGATCGGATCGACCCCGAACAGCGCCGGCAGCGCGAAGCAGTTGGCCGCGCCCATCGTCGAGCTCTGCGTGTCCGCGCCGATGCACACCGCGCCAGGCAGCGCCCACCCCTGTTCGACCGGGATGTGGTGCGAGATGCCGTTGCGGCCGACATCATAGACATTCTCCGCCGGAACGCCCTGTTCCTTCGCGAACGCCTTGATCTTGGGGTGCTCCTTGCCGGCCTGCTGGGGGAACCAGTCGGGCTGGAAGAAATGATCGAAGCAGAAGATCAGCCGGCTGGGATCCCACACCTTCAGGCCGCGCTCGCGGAAGGTGTCGATGAAGGTCGTGCCGTCGAGACAGGTCATCAGGCTGACCTTGGCGAGCACGGCGCTGCCCGTTTCCGCGCGTTCCACGCCCGCGGCGCGCGCCAATATCCTGGCGGCCATCGTTGATCCCATGACGCGATCATCCCTCCTCAGGCCATCCTGTACCGTCGGGATGGCGATTTCCACCGGCTATCCTGTTTGCGTCGGGCAAGGGAGGGCGGACGGCTTGCGAAATCGGGGGATCGTTTTGGAGCGCTGATCCTGATCGGCGCCGGGCCGCAAAAAGCCAAACAATAGCCCGTTATCGCAAAGGCCGCGCGGTTGCGCCGCGCCCCCGCCCTGCCATGCTGGCCGGAAATCCTGGAAAAAGGGAGGATGGCCCGGCATGGCGGCAGAGGACAGATGGGCGGCGATGGAACGGACGCTGGATCGGATCGAGGCCCGGCAGGCAATCCACGACCTGCTGATGCGCTATTGCCGCGGGGTCGACCGGCTCGATCGCGACATGATCCTGTCGGTCTATCATCCCGATGCCTGGGACGATCATGGCTCGTTCAAGGGATCACCGGTCGAGTTCGCCGACTGGGTGATGTCCAGCCATCGCGGCAAGGTCATCAGCTGCACCCATTTCCTGGCGAACAGCCTGGTCAGCTTCGAGAGCGACGACGTCGCCCATGGCGAATCCTATGTCATCGCCGTCCATCGGCACATGCGCGACGGTGCGCTGCACGACATGATGGGCGCGGGCCGCTACATCGACCGGTTCGAGCGGCGCGGCGGTGAATGGCGCCTGTCCAGCCGAATCGTGATCGGCGATTGGGACCGGCTCGATCCGGTCGAACGGCAGGTGGCCGGCCCGCTGACCGAGGCGCTGGCGCAGCCCAGCCGCACGCCCAGCGATCCGTCCTATGCGTCGGGAAGGATCGGCGCATGATCGACAGGCGCCGATCGTCGCGGATTCGCCCCCGGCTCGCGGCGCTGCTGGAGATGCTGCCCCTCCCCGCGCTGATGGCGGCGAGCGAGACGCTGACCCTCGAAGGGCATGGCACGACGGTCACCTATTCGCCCAGCGTCCGGCTGCGGCTGGCGAGCGTCGACCGCGACCCGTGCCATTGCTGCCCCTCGACGAAACCGCCGCGCGACGCGCTGCTGAAGCTCGCCCGGGACGGCGCGGCGCTCGGCTGCCGGGAGGCGCTGCTGACCCTGGACGGGCGGCAGACCGCGCCGGGCGGCATCCCACGGCCGGCGCCAGTCGAGTTCGATCAGGCGACCAGCCTCTCCCATCTCGCCGAAATGGCGCGGGTGGTGCTCGACGAGACCGCGCTGCTGCCCCATCTCGATCCGGGCCTGCTCACCGCAGCCGACTATGTCAGGCTGCGGCCGCACGCGGCATCGATGCGGATCATGCTCGAAAGCGGCGCGGACCGGCTGTGCGATCCGGGTGGGCCCCATCATGGCTCACCCGACAAGGGGCCGGCCCGCCGCCTCGCCGCGATCCGGGCCGCCGGCCGCGCCCGGGTGCCGCTGGCCACCGGGCTACCGATTGGGATCGGCGAAACCCGGAGCGAGCGCATCGAGGCGCTGGCCGCGATCCGCGATATCCACCGCCGCCACGGCCATATCCAGCAGGTCGCCATCCACGACGCCCGGCCCGATGCCCCGGCGGAGGAGCATCTCTGGACGATCGCCGCGGCGCGGCTGATCCTGGGGCCACAGATGACGATACAGGCGCCCCCTGACCTGCGCACTCCGGACGCGCTCGGCATGCAGCTGCGCGCCGGCGTCAACGACTGGGGCAGTGTCCATCCCGACGCGGCCGAGCCGGCGCATCCCGAGGCGCCCTGGGCGCATCGCAACCTGCTCGAACAGCGGACCCGCGCTGCGGGCCGCCGACTGGTCGAGCGGCTGGCGATCGGACCGCGCCACGCGCTGGACGCCGACAAATGGGTCGATCCGGCGCTGGCGCCGCGCATCGGCCGAGCGATCGACGCGCGCGGCCTGCCCCGGCGGCGGCGTGCGCATCTGGTCGCCGTGACCTGACGGCTTCCCCAAGCCTTCGTCCGCAAAACCTAAAAGACAATGGCCCGCACGATGCCTCGCGCGGTTATCGTGCATCGATCGATGGAAAGGACTGGCATGGCCGCGACCGAACTCAAGCGCTATCAGATAACGCCCGACGGCTGGGAGGAATTCCTGGAGGTCTGGCGCCGCATCGTCGCGGTCCGCCGCCGGCACGGCTTTGGCATATTGTTCGCCTTCGCCGATCGCGAGCAGAACATGTTTACCTGGGCGATCAACCATGACGGCGATTTCGATGCCGCCGCCAAGGGCTATTATGAGGATCCCGAACGGGTTGAGCTGGAGATCGTCGGCAATTACGTGACCGGCTACGAGATCCGCAAGGTCGAGGTGCTCGACCTGCCCTGACCGGCCCTGCCCCGCCCCCACGAATGCTCCCGCTGGCGCACATTTTGGACAAAAGAGCGCCGCTATCGACATTTGACGCCTTGGCCCCCGCCACGCATGATTGTCCCATCATCCCCGCATCGCGGGCAAGGCAATGCAGCGGCTGACCGGGCGGCAGATGCCGGCGGCTGCTTGGCGAGAGGATCGAGCCATGATGGCGGCACAGGCCCAGCGGGGCGGCAAGGGCTATAACCAGCATGTCTTCGTCGAGCGCGCCACGACCGGCGCCTCGATCGAGATCGTGGACTATGAGTTCGACGGAAGCGAGCTCTCGGGCTGCGAGGATCGCTCGTTGCTGCGCTGGCGGCTGGCACCCGATTATTTCAGCTCCTCCTGGCGGCTCGCCCGCCAGCCCGAGTTCGTGAAGCTCGGCAAGCTGATGTTCCTGCCGGGGCGCGTCCCGTTCCGCGCCCAGCCCTCCAATCCGCTGCGCTCCAGCCGCAACCTCGTCTGTCATTTCCAGCCCGAGCTGGAGCAGCAGATCATGGGCGATCCCGATGACTGGAGCCCGGAGCAGCTGGCCGAATGCCAGGATATACGCTGCGGACGGATCGAGCTGACCCTGCGCCGGATGTGGCAGGAGATGATGCATCCGGGCTTCGCGAACGAATTGCTGCTCGATGGACTGCTGGCGACCCTCGCGGTCGATATCAGCCGCTATTTCCGCCGGATCGGGCCAGTCGGGGACGATAGTCCCAAACGGGCCAGCGCGCTGTCCAAGGCCGACCTGCAGCGGATCATCGACTTCATCCATAGCGCGCGGGGCGGCTGCCCGACGGCGAGCCAGCTCGCCAGCGTGTGCGGCATGAACCTGTCGAGCTTCCGCAACCGCTTCAAGATGACCACCGGCACCAGCGTCCACAGCTTCGTCGAGGACATCCAGCTCGAGCGCGCCAAGGGCCTGCTCGTGAACAGCGGCATGCTGATGAAGGAGATCGCCTATGAGCTGGGCTTCACCCACCAGGCGACCTTCACCTCCAGCTTCCGCCGCCTCGTCGGCATGTCGCCCAGCGAGTATCGGACGGCCCACCTCAACTGAGGCGGACAGGCGTCAATAAAGCTCGCGGGTGGCCTCGACCGTATAGGGCTTGAACGGCTCGCCGGTGCGCGCCCGCACTGCCCAGGCGGGATCGGCGATCAGCGAGCGGCCGACGCCGGCCAGATCGAACTCGCCACCTTCCATCCGGGCCATCACCCGCTCCAGCCCGCTTGCCGCGATGCCCTCTCTCGTCGAGGGGCGCTCGTACAGGTCCTTGCTCAGCCCGATGCTGCCGACCGCCATGGTCGGCCTGCCGGTAAGCTTGCGCGTCCAGCCGGCCAGGCTGAGATCCGACCCCTCGAAGGCCGGCGCGTCGAACATGCGGGTGCTGGCGTCGAGGATATCGACCCCGGCCTCGACCAGCAGGCCCAGCCATTCGCCCAGTTGATCGGGCGTGTCGGCGATTCGCGCATCGAAATCCTGCTGCTTCCATTGCGAGAAGCGGAACATGATCGGCAGTGCCGGCCCGACCTCGCGGCGGATCGCGCGGATCACCTCGATCGCGAAGCGAGCGCGCCCGGCCATGTCGCCGCCGAAGCGATCGTCGCGCAAATTGGTCTCGGCCCAGAAGAATACGTCGAACAGATAGCCATGGCCACCGTGCAGCGCGATCCCGTCGAACCCCGCCGCCTTCGCGTTGCGGGCGCTCCGCGCGAAGGAGTCGATCACATCGGCGATCTCGCCGTCGCTCATCGGCCGGGTCGGCGGCAGCATCGCCTCGACATAGTCCGCCGCGGAGGAGGTGCGGCGGCCCGCCGGCCCCCATATCCCCGAGGGACGCATCGATTCCGCCTCGGGATAGCGTCCGCTATTGGCCAGCCGCATCACGCCCTGGTGCCAGAGCTGCGGGAAGATCGTGCCACCCGCCTGGTGGACGCCATCGACGATGCGCTTCCAGGCGGCGAGCGGCGCCTCACCGAACATCTCGGGCACCGCCGATTCCCGCAAACCCGCATTGCCCACCGCCGATGGATGGTCGATGGCGACGCCCTCGGTGACGATCAGGCCGACGTCATTCTCCGCCCGGCGGCGATAATAGGCTGCGACATCCTCGCCCGGCACGCCGTCGGGCGATCGGTTGCGCGTCATCGAGGCCATCACGATCCGGTTGCGCAGCGTCACCGCGTCGTTGATCCGCAGCGGTTCGAACAAGGGGCTGGTATCGACTGGCATGGAATGTTCCGTCTTCAATCGACGCGGCGCGGCTGGGCGTGGACGGCGAGGCGCAGGCGCGACAGCCGGACCGAGGCGAACAGCCACTTGCCGCCGCGGCGGACATAGGTCTCGTGATAATGGCCCGCGCCATAGATCTCGCTGGCCCCGGCCAGGCCGCGCGTGCCGGGCGGGAAATGGAGCGCGTCCTGCATCGCCCAGATCGCGCGGGCATTGTCCTCGTCGAGTATCTCGATCTCGGGCGCCATCACATGATGGGCGGTGACGCCACCCTCCAGCGCGGGGCCGACGCCCTGCATGAAATCGCCGATCGTCGTGGCGCGGTCGTAATTCTCGGGGAAGAACAGGGTAGCGTCGTCGGCGAACAGCGCCCGGAAGGCCGGCCAGTCCTGGGTATCGACGAAGCGGCAATAACGCGCCTTGAGGACCTTGATCTCCTCGATGGCCATCAGGCGGCGGATATCCTCCATGGCGGAACTCCCTCTCTCTGGCCTCGTCTTTGCCGCAAAGCCGTGACGACACCAAAGCAGCCGCGTGTGCCATTTCAAGCAGCTTGTTGATTTTCCGGACAATCGCGGCTCCGGCTTACGCGAAAAAGCAAGATCACGGCGGCAAACCCAATCAACCGCCGTTGATCGCGTCGCCACGCCCTCCCAAGCTGCGGCCGACAGAGACTGGAGAGATACTTTGACCGAAGTTCGACTGGACGGGCGCGTCGCGCTGGTGACGGGGGCGGGCCGTGGACTGGGCCGCGCGCATGCGCGGCTGCTGGCGGCGCATGGCGCCCGGGTGGTGGTGAACGACCCCGGCGTTGGGCTAGGCGGCGAAGGCGGCGACCAAGCCCCGGCGCGCGACGTGGTGGCCGAGATCGAGGCGGCCGGCGGCAGCGCCGTCGCCAATTTCGACACGGTGGCGACCGAGGATGGCGCCCGGGCGATGATCCGGCAGGCGATCGACAGCTTCGGCCGGATCGACATCGTCGTGAACAATGCGGGCAATTTCTACACCCGCCACGGCTTCGACGAGACCAGCCCGGAAAGCTTCGCCCATATCTGGCAGGTCCATGTGATCGGCAGCGTCAACGTGATCCGCGCCGCCTGGCCGCACATGGTCGCTCAGAAATATGGCCGGATCATCAACACCGCATCGCACACCGGCTATCTCGGGTCGCGCAACAATCTCGAATATTCGGCGGCGAAGGCCGCGATCCATGGCATCACCCGCACTCTGTCGCTGGAGGCTGGCGACCATAATATCGCGGTCAACGCGATCGCACCGGGCGCTGTCACCCGGCCGGTCAGGCTGATCCCCGGAATATTGGACATGATGCCCGCCGGTGCGTTCGAACCCGAGCTGGTGGCGCCCACCGTCGTCTGGCTCGCGCATGAAGATTGCAAGGTGACCGGCGAGATCTTCGGCGTGATGGCCGGCACCACCACCCGCATCAAGGTGGTCGAGACGCCGGGCTATTGCTCGCGCAACCCCACCCCCGAAGCGATCCGCGACGCCTTCGAGGATGTGATCCTCGACCAGCGGCGCTTCGACGCCGCGGGGCTGGTGATCGGCAAGGAAGCCGAGCTGCGCGGCATGGACCTCGTCGAGCGCTTCACGGCATCGTGAGGGCACCCGGCGAGCTCACAGTGTCGACCATGTAGAGGGCGAGCGAGGCGCGATCGAGGAAGTTCTCCTCGTCGCGCCGGATCGGATCGCCGATCGTCGGATCGGTCAGCGCGTCGAGCATGCGCTGATAATCCGCCACGCTGGCGAAGCTGATTTCGGTCACCACATCGAAGGTCGGCCCGGCGAACCGCTCCTCGACATGGGCGGGCGAGAAGCTGTAGCCCGAATTGAGATAATTGCGCTCATAAGCGGTGAAGAACGGCAGCAGCCGCGAGATCAGCGGCACATGATTGGCCTCATAATAGTCGCGGAATTCCTGATGCGTCATTCCGGCCTTGCGCGTCAGCAGGCATAGCAGCTTCATGCCGCCTCTCCTTCATTATCGGTTATGGTGAGCAGCTCGAGCAGATTGCCGTCGGGATCGCGGAAATAGATTGAAAGACCTGCGACGCCATTGCAGGCATGGCGCTCGCCCGGCCCTTCGATGATGTCGATGCCCTTGCTGTCCAGCAGCGCGATCGCCTGGGCGATCGGGCCTTCCCAGCGGAAGCAGATGTCGGCCGATCCCGGCGTCGGCTTGCCCGCTACGATCGGATGCCCGTGCCCGGCCTGATGAATGTTGAGCATAGCCCCACCGAGATGAAACTGCCGGATCATCACCCGCCCCTCCAACTCATATTCGCGGATCTGCACCGCGGCGAGCACGTCGATGTAGAAACGGGTCGCGCAATCGAGATCGGCGACGGTGATGGCGATATGGTCGATGCGGCTGATCGGATGGGTCATGGGCGCCTCCCTCATCCATCGGGATAGCCGTCCGGCCTGCCGCCGGCCAAACCCCGTGGCTTAGGAAAGCGATCAGTCTTTTGGCCCGCTGGTCATCCGTGCCCGCCGCGCTTGCGCCGCTGTGAAAGCGGGTCCAATCCGGCCGCGTCAAACGAAGGAAGGCCGCATGAAACATCGTCGTCTCGGACCCAGTCTCTCGGTATCGGCGCTGGGCATCGGCTGCATGCCGATGTCGGGCAATTCGGTCGGCAATTACGGCGCCGCCGACGAGGCGGAAGCGATCCGCACCATCCACCGCGCCATCGATCTGGGCGTCACCTTCTTCGACACCGCCGAGGCCTATGGCCCCATCGCCAACGAGGCGCTGCTCGGCCGCGCGGTCGCGGGCCGCCGGGATGAGCTGGTGCTCGCCACCAAATATTCGATGCGCTTCGACGAGGCCGGCACCGTGCTGGGCGGTTTCGACGGCAGCCCGGCCAACGCCCGCCGCTCCTGCGAGGCGGCGCTGCGCCGGTTCGGCACCGACCATATCGATCTCTTCTACCTCCACCGCGTCGATCCCGACGTGCCGATCGAGGAGAGCGTCGGCGGCATGGCCGAACTGGTAAAGGAGGGCAAGGTGCTCCACCTCGGCCTGTCGGAGGCGGCGCCCGAGACGATCCGCCGCGCGCATGCGGTGCATCCGATCGCCGCGCTCCAGTCCGAATATTCGCTGTGGGAGCGCGAGGTGGAGGACGACATCCTGCCGGTGACGCGCGAACTGGGCATCGGCTTCGTACCCTTCTCCCCGCTCGGCCGTGGTTTCCTGACGGGATCGATCGCCTCGCGCCAGGATCTCGGCGAGGGCGACTATCGGCTGCACAACGATCCGCGCTACGCCGAGGGCAATTTCGACCGCAACCTGCTGCTGCTCGACAAGGTCCGGCAGGTCGCCGCGCGCCACGGAATCTCGCCCGCGCGCATCGCGCTCGCCTGGCTGCTCGCCCAGGGGGAGGACATCGTGCCGATCCCCGGCGCCAAGCGTCGCGTGACGATGGAGGACAGCGTCGCGGCGATCGATGTGGCGCTGTCGGCGGCCGATCTCGCCGAACTCGCCGAAGCCGCGCCGGTCGGCGCGGCCGCCGGTGATCGCTATCTCACGGCCGGCATGCAGATGGTGCGCCTCTGATCCGGTGAACGGGGCCCGGCGCCGAGGCCGCCGCGCCGGGCCGACGTTGCTACTGCGCGGCGAGCAGCTCGGCCGGCGTCGCCGCGCTGAGCGGCGCCTCGCCCAGCGCGGTGCTGTCGTCGACGGTGGCGACCCGGCGCATCTCGCGGCGCTCGCTCATGTCGAAGCGGCGGCCGCGATGCAGGACCGATCGGTTATCGTACATGACGACGTCATTGGGCTGCCAAACATGCGCATAGACCCGCTCGCGCTGCCCGATATGCTCGATCAGTTCATGCGCCAGCGCACGGCCCTCGGGGATCGACATGCCGGAAATCTCGCAGACCTTGCTGTCGCACCACAGCACCTTGCGCCCCGATCCGGGGTGCGTTCGGACCATCGGCCAGCGCACCGGCGGGAAGACCCTGCGGTCCTCCGGCCGGTCCTCGATGCCGAGCCACTGGCGGGTGAAGTGCGAATAGAAGGTCGCGGTGCGATCGGCGATCAGCGCCTTGGTGTCGTCGTCCAGCGCGTCATAGGCGGCACGCAGGTCCGCATATTCGGTGGCGCCGCCCTTGCTCGCGGCGGTCTTCGCGGTGAGGATCGAATAGCGGTAGGGGTGGCGATCATAGGATGAATCGCTGTGCCAGAAGCGATTGCCGACGTTCATCACCGCCTGCTTGTGCCGCCGGTCGGCGACGTCGCCCGAGGCGGCGTCGACATTGGAGATGTCGCTGATCGCGGCGCTGGCATAGCGATCCTGCACCTTCTTCATCAGCTTTTCCTGCAGGCCGACGTCGAGCGGGCCGAAGGTGGCGCCGAAAGCGACGAGTTGCTCGTCGGTCAGCGGCTGATCGTGGAACACCAGCACCGCATAGTGGTCGCTCGCCTTGATGATGGCCTCGACCGTCGCCGGGTCGAGCGGCTTGCTCAGGTCGACACCGCGTATCTTCGCGACATAGTCGGCGCCGACGGGTTCAATCTGCAGACTCATGCTTTTCCTTCCTCGATGATCACGCCGGCAGGGCGACGCTCTGGAGCTTGCGGCGCCGGAATTTCCAGACGCCTTCGTGCCGGACATATTCGTCGGCATAGACGCCGACGAAGCCGACCCGCATATCGTCCGACCCGATCCGGAACTCGGTATAGACATGGCCCGTGGCGCGATCCTCGCCGTCCAGATCAATCACATGGTTATGGGTGAAGGGCCAGGGGTCCATCGCCTCGTTGTTACGGGCGAAGGTCTCCGCGATCGCGTCGCGGCCCGAACGCACCCCGCCCTCGGCCATCACCGCCGGCATGTCGAACACGCCGTCTGGCGTATAAAGGCCGACGATGTTGTCATGCCGCCGCTCGCGCACATAATGGCAATAGCGTGCGACGAGATCGCGGATCGCGTCGCGCGCCTCCAGCGCGGCGATGCGCGCGGCGAGATCGTCATTGGGCATAGTCGGGGTCCTTCCGGTCGAGCAGCCGCAGCAGCGCCGCCCATTCGAGCCCCGATCCGTTCTGGAAGCGCGGATCGCGCGCGACCGGCGGCACGGTGGAACACAGATCCTGCGGCGGCATCACCAGCGCGCCGCCGGCCATCGCGTCGACCTGGATGCGGCAGGCGCTTTCGAGCTGCCAGGCGGTCAGAAAGGCGCGCGGCACCGTGCGGCCGACCGTTACCGTGCCATGGTTGCGCAGCAGCATCACGTCATGCGCGCCGAGGTCCGCGACCAGCCGGCGCCGCTCGTCGAGGTTGACCGCCGGTCCCTCGAAATCATGGTAGCCGACCTCGCCATAGAAGAACATCGCACTCTGCGACAGCGGCAACAGGCCACATTTCATCGCCGAGACGGCGGTGGCGGCGCGCGAATGGGTATGGATCACGCAGCCCGCATCCTCGCGCCCGCCATGGATCGCGCTGTGGATCACATAGCCGGCCGGGTTGACCGCGAACTCGCCCGGCGCGCGCAGCACGTAATTCCCGTCCAGGTCGATCTTGTGCAGGTTCGACGCGGTCACCTCGTCATAGAGCAGGCCATAGCCGTTGATCAGGATATGCTCGCTGCCCGGCACCCGCGCGGTGATGTGGTTGTAGATGAGGTCGGTCATCCCGAAATGGGCGAACAGCCGGTAGCAGGCCGCGAGCTGGACCCGCGTCTCCCACTCCGCCGCGCTGACCTGGTCGCGCACCGATGCGTCCCTCACCATGCCCGGCTCCGAACCCATTTTCGCTCCTCCGGCACCCGATATGGGTCTGCCTGAAGAGCTATCCCGCTGCGACCCGAACTCAATCGGCAAGTCTTGGGAAAAGCATCACCTTATTGTTGATCTGCGGCGGCCGTGCCCGGCGGCAAGCTCAGATCGCTTAATCAATAGCCCGCTTTTAAAAAGGATCGCGGTGCCGCCGCCGCGCGCAATCCCCTAAAAATCATGCTCGAAGTACCGGCGCCCCTGCCGGATTTGGAGAGTTCGAGATGAGCGATACCCTGGCGGAGGCCCCTGCGACCGGCGGCAAGTGCCCGATCACCTTCACCGATCCGGACACCCGCAAATGCCCCTTTCCCGCCTATCACGCGCTGCGCGAGGAGCATCCGGTCTACAAGGACCCGGTGAGCGGCAATTATGTGCTGACCCGCTATGAGGACGTCCGCAAGGCGGTGATGAACAACAAGACGCTGTCGTGCAAGACGGGCATCATCCAGACCCGCAAGTCCAGCGTCAGCGAAGAAGTGGACCGCATCTTCCGCGAGACCGGCTATCTGCCGATGGACACGCTGGTCACCAACGATCCGCCCTCGCACAAGATGTACCGTACCCTGGTCGACAAGGCGTTCACCCGTGACAAGGTGCTCAGCCTCGAACCCAATATCGAGGTGACCGCCAACGCGCTGATCGACCGCTTCATCGACAAGCCCGAGGTTGAGTTCTTCGACGAATTCGCGATGCGCCTGCCGCTGACCGTGTTCACCGACATCCTCGGCGTCACCGATCGCGACATCGACAAGTTCAAGCGCTGGAACGACGTCTCGCTCGAAAGCAGCAATCCAGCGCTCGATCCGCAGCGCGAGCTGGAGATCGTGCCGCAGGTGACCGAGCTGCATCGCTATCTCGCCAAGAATGTCGAGCGGGTTCGCGCCGATCCCGACGACAGCCTGCTCAGCACCCTGGTCCATGCCGAGGTCGACGGTCGCAGCCTCGACATGCGCGAGCTGATCTCGATCCTGTTCCTGCTGTTCCTGGCAGGCGGCGAGACCACCGCCAACGCGCTGGCGGGCGGCATCAAGCTGCTGATCGACCGGCCCGAACTGGCCGACGAGATACGGAGCAGCGACGCCAAGCTCGACGCCTTCGTCGAGGAGACGCTGCGCATCATGGCGCCGGCCACGGTGATGTTCCGCCGCGTGACCGCCGATATGGAGATCGGCGGCGTGGCCATCCCGGAAGGATCGATCATCGAAACGCGCTTCGGCGCCGCCAACATCGATCCGTCGATGTTCCCCGATCCCGAGCAGGTCGACCTGGAGCGCCCCAACATGCGCAGCCACCTGACCTTCGGCGCAGGCATCCACATGTGCATCGGCAACCAGCTGGCGCGTGGCGAGATGCGGATCGCGTTCAAGGCGCTGGTCAACCGCATGAAGAACTTCCGCGCCACCCGGGGGGAGGACAGCTACGACTATACCACCACCTATGTGGCGTTCGGCCTCAAGCGGCTGTGGCTGGGCTTCGACAAGCGCTGACGGACGAAGCCGACATGGGAACGACCGAGCGGACGTGGACCCATGAGGTCGACGTGGTCGTCGTCGGATCGGGCAATGGCGGCATGTCCGCCGCCATCGCCGCGGCCCGCGCCGGGGCGCGGACCATGGTGGTCGAGATCGACAAGGTGACGGGGGGCAGCTCGGCGATGTCGGGCGGCGGCATCCGCATCGGCGGCGCGAACAGCTATGACGAATATCTGGCGGTAACGCACGGGATGCACGATCCCGCCTTCAGCCGGGTCTATTTCGAAAGCTATCTGCGCTACATCGACTGGCTCCGAACCATCGGCGCGGCGATCCGGCCGAGCCCGGACGGCGGCATCGACATATGGATGGGCACGGACCGGGACGGGGCGTCCGAGCCGCAATGCCGCGCATATTTCGACAGCCTGGAACGCATCTTCGCCGATGCCGGCGGCCTGCTGCTGCTCAGGGCACGGGCACGGCGGATACTGACCGGGGACGATGGCGCGATCGTCGGGCTGCGGGCGAAGCGATGGACCTCCTCCCCCTTCGACGACACCGGCGAGACCGTGACCATCAAGGCGCGCAACGTGATCCTCGCGGCGGGCGGCTTCCAGAACAACAAGGAATTGTGCGCACGCTACATCGGCCCAGAGGCCGACCTGATCTCGGCGGTAGGATCGCCCTTCCATCGTGGTGAGGGCATGATCCTGGCGCAGGAGATCGGCGCATCGCTGAGCGGATCGATGAGCGGCATCTACGGCAGCCATATGAGCGCCTTCCCGGCGAAGCGACCGATGGAGGACGTGCGGCAATGGCTGGAGTTCGGCGAGGCCGACAGGACGCGGCTGTTCAACCTGCTCTGGTTCAACACGCCGCCGGGCTTCATCGCGGTCAACCTGAACGGCAAGCGCTTCATCGACGAGGTGGAGATCCGCTATCGCGTCAGCCAGGCCGTCGCCCGGCAGCCGCGCGCCACGGGTATCATGCTGTTCGACCAGGCGATGTATGACGAGGTTGCCGATCTGCGCATGCTCAGTCCGGGCACCGGCGCGACCGAGGCGGAGAAATTCGAGGCGCGGACCGCGCTGGAAGGGCCGACCCTGCTGAAGGCCGACACGATCGAGGAACTGGCCGACAAATTGGCTGAGCCGGGGCCAAACAGCACCTACCGGCCCAATCTGATGAGGACGATCGCCGAGTGCCATCGCGCCGCCGACGCCAGGAATCCCGATCTGGACATCCGCCGGTCCGAGTTGCGCAAGCTGGAAAAGGGCCCCTTCTACGCCTGGCCGTTCACTGCCGGCGTCGTCTACACGATGGGCGGGCTGGCGATTAACACCAGCGCGCAGGTCCTCGACCAGCAGAAGCTGCCGATCCCGGGCCTCTATGCGAGTCCGCCCTGCGCCGGCGGCGTGTTCCGGGATTATTATGGCGGCTCGATCGCGAGCGCGGGAACCTTCGGCTGGATCGCGGGCCAGCACGCGGCTGCCCGATCCGCGTAACCCTGTGCGCTATTCCCCCGGCCTGGCCGGGTGCCACAGCCGCCGGTCGGTCTCCGCCTCATAGCCCTTGCCGTTCGGGAAGCTGACCAGCTCTAGCTGCATCCCCCAGGGCGACAGGAAATAGACCCAGCTCTGGCCCGCGCTGGGCCCGGCGGTGCGGACGGTCGGCGCGCCGAGGATGCGGATGCCGTGCGCGCGGAGATGGGCGAGTGCGGCATCGATATCGTCGACATAGAGCGCCAGATGATGGCCCCCGACATCGCTGTTGCACGGCGGTTCGCGCCGCTGGTCGGGCGCTTCATACTGGAACAGCTCGAAATTGGAGCCATGGCCGCAGCGCAGGAATTTCAGCCGGCGCATCACCGCGCGGGGGTGGACGGCGAGATGCTCCGCCATCCAGTCGTCGTCGGACTGGAACGGGCCCAGCTCGTAGAAAGGCTCGCAGCCCAATATGTCGACGAAGAAGGCGACCGCCTCGTCGATATCCGGCACGGTGAAGCCGATATGATCGGTGCCCCTCAGCCCCGGCAATCCGCCCATCCTACGCCTCCAGCCCGCTATCGTTGATGCCGACGCTGTAGCCACCGTCGACCTGGATGGTCTGGCCGGTGGTGTAGCCCGCCTGGGGATCGGCGAGGTAGAGCGCGGCGCGGGCGATCTCCCCCGCCTCGCCGAGCCGGCGGACGGCCGTCTTGCCCTCGAAATAGCGCAGCATCGCGGGATCCTCGACGAACGGCTGGGTCATCGGCGTCAGGATGGTGCCCGGCTGGATCATGTTCGCGGTGATCCCGTGGCGGCCCAGCTCGATCGCCAGGTTGAGCGTGAAGCCGGTCAGCGCATGCTTGCTGGCATTGTACGCGGCGAAGCCGGGATTGGTCAGCCGCACGCACACCGATCCGATGTTGATGATCCGTCCCGCTCCCGATGCCTTGAGCGACGGGATCGCCTTCAGGCACAGCTCGACCGGGCCGGTGACGTTCGTCGCGAAGGTCCGATCCCAATGGCCGCGGTCGATCTGCTCGACCGGGGCCATTTCGAACAGGCCGGCGGCGTTGACGAGGATGTCGATCCCGCCGAACGCGTCCCGCGCCGCCGCGACGATCCGCCCGGCGGCGTCCGGCGCGGCGATGTCGGCGGCAAAGGGGGTGATCGCCGGATGCCCATCCGCCCCGCCGCCGCGCGACACCGCGAGAACGCGGGCGCCTTCGGCCGCGAACAGGGCGGTGATCGCCCGCCCCATGCCGCTCGATGCCCCGGTGACGATCGCGGCGCGACCGGCGAGACGACCGGCGTCGCTCATGCGGACTGCTCGACCTCGACCGCGCACACCATCACCCGGCTGCTGTCGAGGAATTTCGCTTCGTCGGCGGCGACCTGCTCGAAAACGGCGGGATCGCGAAAGGCGCTGAACCAGCGCTCGCACGCAGCGCGGTCCTCGAACTCCATTTCGGTAACCACGTCGAAGCCGATCTGGTCGTCGTCGCGCTTGAAGGGTTCGTCGAAGTTCAGGAAATTGCGCCGATAGACCGCCATCTTCGGCGCCAGCCGGCCGACCAGCGGCGCATGCTGGCCTTCATAATATGCGCGGAATTCCTCGCGCGAAATGCCCGGCTTGCGGGACAGGAACGCCATCACCTTGTACATCCCCTCACCTCTTCCTGTTTGCCCGGCGGTTCAGAAGGTCACTTTCACCGCGGGCGAGCGGGCGATCGCCTGACACGCCAGGATCAGCCCCTCGGCCAGGTCGCGCGCGTCGAGCACCTGGTTCTGCTGCATGTCGACTTCGCCCGCGTCGAGCTGGCAGATGCAGGCCCCGCATGATCCGGAGCGGCACGAATAAGGCGGGCTGAACCCCGCCTCCTGCATCGCGTCGAGCATCAGCGTGCCACCGGCCCAGTCTATCGTCGCCGTCCTGCCGTCGAGGGTCAGCTCCAGGCGCGACGCCTCGGCGGCGGGTTGATCACGGCTGGGCACGCTCGTCACCGGCTGCGGGGCGGCGAAGACGAAGCGTTCGAGATGGACCTGGTGGCGATCGACCCCGAGATGGTCGAGCGCGGCCGCGACCGCATCCATATAGGGGGCCGGCCCGCAGATGAAATGCTCGCGCCCCGCCAGATGGGCCGCGTGTGCCGCCAGCAGCTTCGGGGTCGGCAGGCCCTGCACCGTCTCCAGCCAGTGGGTGACCGAGAAGCGATCGGGATAGTCGGCCGCCAGCTGGTTGAGTTCGGCCTTGAAGATCACCGAGCGTTCGTCGCGATTGGCGTAGAACAGCGCCACCTTGCCGGCGGGCTGGCGCAGCCGGTCCTTGGCCAGCGAGATGATCGGGGTGATGCCGCTTCCCGCCGCGAACAGCGACAGGTCGCGTGTCGCATCCCGCGCCACGAACACCCCGGCCGGGCGCATCACGGCAAGGCGGTCGCCAGTGCGCACCCTGTCGATCATCCAGTTGGAGACCGGGCCGAACGGCACCCGCTTCACCGTGATGCGCAGATGCTCGTCCACGCCGGGGACGCTCGACAGCGAATAGCAGCGCTCCAGTTGGCCTTCCTCGGTGGCGAGGCGCACCGTCAGGAACTGGCCAGAGCGATAGCCGAACTGGTCCGCCTTGTCCGGCGGCACGGCGAGGACGAAGGTCCGCGCATCGTCGATCTCCTCGACGACATCCACGACTTCGAGCGCATGATAATTGTCGCTCACCCCACGCCCGCTCCCACGCCTTTGATCGATGGCCGGATTGTCTCAGCGGGGGCGTTGCGGCGGAAGGCGCATAGCCTTGGCCAAGCTGCGCAGAGCATTGCCAATCCGCACGCGCGCGATCGGCACCGCCGGGCGTCAAGGCTCAAAACGCTCATGCAGTGATCGGTTTGTCACAAGCTTGCCCAATGCCGTCGCTGCGGCGGCGGATTAAGTTCTTCCTCAATCTGCGACGGCATCGCCCGAGGGGCATCGGCCGACGGCAAGGAAGGATGGAGCGTCTATGGTGGAGGCAGCTTTGAAGGTGGTAGAGGGCGATATTCCGTCCGCGGCGGAGTTGGTGGAGCGCGCCCGCAAGCTGATACCCGTGCTGCGCGAACGCGCAGCCGCGGGCGATGCGGCGGCCAATGTCGTGCCCGAGACCATCGAGGACATGAAGAAGGCGGGCCTGTTCCGCGTCCTCCAGCCCAAGCGCTGGGGCGGCTATGAGATGAGCCCCAAGACGTTCTACGACGTCCAGATGGCGCTGGCCGAGGGCGACATGTCGGTCGGCTGGATCTACGGCGTGATCGGCGTCCACAACTGGCAGATCGCCCTGTTCGATGACCGCGCCGCGCGCGAGGTGTTCGAGAACAACCCCGACGCGATCATCGCATCGACCTACATGCCAAAGGGCAAGACCGAGGCGGTGGAGGGCGGATATCGCTTCTCCGGCCGCTGGCAGTTCTCAAGCGGTTCCAAGCATGCCCAGTGGTTCTTCCTGGGTGGCCTGTTCCCCGGCGCGGGCGAGGGTGTGCCCAATATGGGCACCTTCCTGATCCCGCTTGAGGATGTCGAGATCGTCGAGACCTGGGACACCCATGGCCTGAAGGCGACCGGCAGCCATGACGTGATCGTCAAGGACGCCTTCGTCCCCGACTATCGCACCCACACCCATCGCCAGGGTTTCGAGATCGACAGCCCCGGCAATGCGGTGAACACCGGTCCGCTCTATCGCCTGCCCTTCGGCCAGGTGTTCCTGCGCTCGGTGTCGACCGCCTCGATCGGCGCCTTGCAGGCGCTGCTCAACGAGGTGATCGCCTTCGGCAGCGGCAAGCTGGGCTCGTTCGGCGGGCGGACCTCCGAGAACCCGTTCGCGCAGCTGGCGGTGGCCGAGGCGGCCGCGACGATCGCCGATCTCAAGAATACGCTCTACGCCAATTTCGACCATATGGAACGACATGCCGCCGCCGGCACCGTGCCCGCGATGGAGGACCGGCTGCGCTTCAAATATCAGTCGTCCGAGGTTGCGAGCCGGTGCGCGGGCGTCGCTGCCAAGCTGTTCCGCGTCGCGGGCGGCAGCGGCCTGTTCCTTGAGAAGCCGTTCGCGCGCATCCTGGCCAACATCGAATCCGGCGGCCAGCACCAGGCGAACAGCTACGAACTGTGGGGTGCCAATTTCGGCGCCTCGCTGTTCGGCGCGGAAAACCAGGACATCTTCCTCTGACAATCCCGATCGGCGCCCGCTTCGGCGGGCGCCGGCAGACTGACCATCCGGCCGCCGCTCGCGCGGCCCGCGAGAGGATCGACATGAGTTTCATCGTAGCCGATGCGTCCGAATATGATGTGGTCGTGGTGGGATCGGGCGCCGGCGGCCTGCTGGCGGCGATCCGCGCGCATGATCTGGGCCTGCGCCCGATCGTCATAGAGAAGTCCGATCGCTATGGCGGCACCTCGGCGGTTTCGGGCGGAGCGATCTGGATTCCCAACAACGCCTTCCTCGGCGATCAGGACAGCCCCGCCAAGGCCCTCGGCTATCTGGAGAAGGTGACCGAGGGCAGGGTGCCGACCGCCAAGCTGGAACGCTACGTCCAGATGGCGCCCGAGATGGTGGCCTATCTCAAGTCGCTGGGCATCGAATATTACACCAACCCCTATATGCCCTATCCCGACTATTATCCGTTCGTGAAGGGCTCGCTGCCCGGCGGCCGGACGATGCTGGTCAGGCCGATGGACGGCGGCGCGCTGGGCGAGGAGTTCTTCCGCCTGCGCGAGAGCTATCCCGAGTTCAAGATGTTCGACAAGATCGCGCTCGACCTGCTCGACGGCGGGATCATCCTCAACCGGGTCAAGGGCTGGCAGAAGGTCGTGCTGCGCACCCTGTGGCGCTACTGGACCGACCTGCCCTTCCGCCGCCGCACCCACCGCGACCGGCTGCTGACGATCGGCAACGCGCTGATCGGCGGCCTGCGCAAGGCGATGATCGATCGCGGCATCCCGCTGGCGCTCAACACCGCGATGACCGGGCTGGAGACCAGCGGCGGCAACGTCGTCGCGGTCCAGGCCAGCGCGCAGGGGCGGCCCGTGCGGATCGGCGCGGGCCGGGCGGTGATCCTCGCCTCGGGCGGCTATGAGCAGTCACAGCAGATGCGCAACGAGAATTTCCCGCAGGCGACCGACCCGAGCTGGAGCGCCACGCCGCGCGACAACAATGTCGGCGATGCGCTGACCGCCGTGCGCGAGATCGGCGCTGCGGTCGAGTTCCTCGACGAGGCCTGGTGGGCGCCGACCGTCAACATTCCTTATCGCCACGCGCCCAACATTCAGCGGCATCAGGCCCTGTTCTTCGAACGCGGCTATCCGCACAGCCTGGCGGTCAACCGCCTCGGCAGGCGCTTCACCAACGAGATCTGCTCCTATCACCAGTTCGGCAAGGCGATGCTGCGCGACAATGCGGAGACCGGCGCCAACCTGCCCTGCTGGCTGATCTTCGACGCTGACTATCGCGAGAAATATCCGCTCGGCGGCCTCCAGCCCGGCTGGAGCCTTCCCGATCGCAAGGTGCCCCCCGACTGGTTCGACACCTTCTTGTACAAGGCCGAAACCCTGGCCGGGCTTGCCGCCAAAATCGGCCTGCCCGTCGACACGCTGGCGGCCACGGTGAGCCGCTTCAACGAATATGCGCTGAAAGGCGAAGATCCCGATTTCGGGCGCGGCCAGAATGTCTACAATCAGTTCTTCGGCGATCCCAACCACCAGCCGAACCGCAATCTCGGCCCCATTGCAAAGGCCCCCTTTTACGCGGTGCGGATCGACCTGGGCGATCTCGGCTCGAAGGGCGGCCCGCGCACCGATGAGGAAGCACGCGTCCTGCGCGAGGACGGCACGCCGATCAGCGGGCTCTACGCGATCGGCAATTGTTCGGGCTCGGTGATGGGCCCGGCCTATCCCGGTGCGGGCGCGACGCTCGGTTCGGCGATGACCTTTGCCTACGCCGCCACCGCCAACATCGCCCGCAGGAACAGCGTTCCGGAGGCGGCCGAATAATGGCGACCCACGACGATCTGACCCCCATGGCCCCGTGGCGCGAGATTCGCGTTACCGACGCCGACTGGGATGCGGCCGATCCCGCCCTGCTCGGCACGATGCTGACCGATCTGCACCTGATCCGCGCCTTCGAGGAGAAGGTGCTGCAGCTGGCGGCGCAGGGGCTGGTACATGGCCCCGCTCATAGCTCGATCGGCCAGGAGGGCGGCGCGGTCGGCTCGATCCGGCCCTTGCGATCCTCGGACCATATCAACGGCTCGCATCGCGGCCACCACCAGTTCCTTGCCAAGTCGCTGGCCCACCTGGCCGATGCGATGTCGCCCCGCGCAGCGTTCGACGAGCCGGTACGCGAGTTGATGCAAAAGACACTGGCCGAGATTTGCGGCCTCGCTCAAGGCTATTGCAAGGGGCGCGGCGGATCGATGCATCTGCGCTGGCTGGAGGCCGGCAACCTGGGCACCAACGCGATTGTCGGCGGCGGTGCGCCGCTCGCGGCCGGATCGGCTTGGGCGCACCGCCATGCGGGCACCAGCGACGTCGCGGTCAACTATCTGGGCGATGGCGCGATCAACATCGGATCGGTGCTGGAATCGATGAACCTGGCGGCGGCATGGAAGCTGCCGCTCTGCTTCTTCATCGAGAATAACGTCTATGCCGTGTCGACCCATGTCGACGAAGTGACCGCCGAGCCGCGCCTGTCCTCGCGCGGCCTGGCTTTCGGCATCCCCTCGTGGAAAGTCGATGGCATGAACCCCCTCGCCGTTCATCTGGCGATGGAGGAAGCGCTCGATGTGATGCGCAATGGTGGCGGCCCGACCATCATCGAAGCCGATTGCTATCGCTTCTTCCACCAGAATGGCGCGCTGCCCGGCAGCGCCTTCGGTTATCGTTCCAAGGAGGAGGAAGCCGGCTGGCGCGCCCGCGATCCGCTGGACATGGTCGCCGCGAAGATGCAGCAGCGCCAGCTGATCGGCGAGGAGGAGGTCGCGGCTTTACGCCGCCGCTGCCTTGCGCTGATGGATGAAGTGGCAAGCACGCTGATCGAGGATGCGGGCAACGGCAAGAGTCGCATCGTCCCCACCCTGTGGCCGCCCGCCGAGTTTCGTGACGTCGGCATCCGCGGTGACCTGTCAGAGTTCGACGGAGTCCGTTTCGAGGAGCTGGAGAGCTTCACAGGCGCGATCATCCCGGACCAGAAATATATCACCACCGTGGCCGACGTGATGCAGCGACGGATGTCGCAGGATTCGCGCATCGTGATCATGGGCGAGGATATCCACCGGCTGAAAGGCGGCACCAACGGCGCCACCCGGGGTCTTGCCGATCAGTTTCCCGATCGGGTGCTCGGCACGCCGATCAGCGAGAACGCCTTCTGCGGCCTCGCCGGCGGCATCGCCATGGATGGCCGCTTCCTGCCCGTGGTCGAGCTGATGTACCCCGATTTCCTGTGGGTCGCGGCCGATCAGATCTTCAACCAGATCGCCAAGGCCCGCCACATGTTCGGCGGCGAAAGCGCGGTGCCGTTGGTGATGCGGATGAAGGTGGCAATGGGCACCGGCTATGGATCGCAGCATTCGATGGACCCGGCCGGCATCTTTGCGACATCGGTAGGCTGGCGCATCGTCGCGCCTTCGACGCCGTTCGACTATGTGGGCCTGATGAACAGCGCGCTGCTGTGCCGTGATCCGGTGCTCGTGATCGAGCATGTAGACTTGTACAACGGCAAGGGCCCGGCCCCGGCCGAGGATTTCGATTACTTCATCCCGCTGGGCAAGGCGAAGGTCGTCAGGCCGGGCAGCGCGATGACCATTCTCACCTATTCAGCGATGGTGGCCCCCACCCTCGCCGCGATCGAGGAATCGGGGATCGATGCCGAGGTGATCGACCTGCGCAGCCTTGACCGCGCCGGCCTCGACTGGGAGACCATCGAGGCGTCGGTCCGCAAGACCAACAATGTCCTGATCGTCGAGCAGGGCTCGATCGGCACCTCCTATGGCGGCATGCTGGCCGATGAGGCGCAGCGCCGGCTGTTCGACTGGCTCGACCAGCCGATCCAGCGCGTCCATGGCGGTGAGGCGTCGCCCAGCATCTCCAAGGCGCTCGAAGCGGCCGCCTGCGCGAACAAGGACGATGTCGCCGACGGCCTGCGCCGGGTGATGCGCGACCAAGGCCGCCTGCTCGCGGCGGAATGAAAAAGGGGCTTCCGGCACATACCGGAAGCCCCTCCCCTATTCCGACGTCATCGGCGCGATCAGGAGCGCGCTTCCTCGATCCAGCGCATCGAGGCGATCCTCCACCCCTGCGGCGTGCGCACCAGCCTGTCGGCATAGCGGCCATAGGCGCGTTCGATCACGTCCGATCCCTTGTCCTTCATCATCGCGACGATCGTCCAGCGCGCTTCGGCGCTGTCGCCGTCGACGGCGACGAACGGGGTGTGGATGGCGTGCCAGAGCCAGCTGCGCACCGGGCTGATGCCATCGACCAGGAAGCCGATGATCGCATCGCGCCCTTTAAGCAGGCCGGCGCCATAGTCCGCGGTCGCATCGGCCGTGAAGACCGCCATCAGCGCCTCGGCCGCGCGGACCGCGTCGATGGGGAGGAGGTCGGCGCCCTCGCAATACAGCGCCTTGAGCGACTGGATCGCCAGCACGTCGGCCACGGCGGCCTCCGCCATCATCCTTGCTCCGCCAGGAAGGCGAGGCAGGCGCTGTTGAACAGCTCGGCCTCCTCGATCATGAACCAATGGCCGGCCTGGTTCGATATGATCACCCGGCAATGCTCGATCTTCTCCTGCATGATGAAGGCGTGGTTCACCGACAGGAACTGGTCATGATAGCCCCAGAAGGCGAGCACCGGCACCTTGATCTCGTGCAGCCGCTCCCACACCGGACGGTGGATCGCGCGCGTGTATATCTCGATCGGCTGGCTCTGCGCGATCGGCAGGCGTTCGGAGATCACCTGATCGGTCAGGTGGCGCTCGTCCTTGACGATCAGCTTGAGCAGTTCGCGGAAGCTTTCCCGGGTGAAGTTCTGCGGGCCCTTGGCCACCGCCGCGACCATCGCCTGCAATCCGGGTGAGAACGGCCGGGTGCTTTCCTCATGGACGCCGCCCGGCGCCATCGAGATGATCTTCGGCACCTCGTTGGGATATGTGAGCGCATAGGCGTGGCCATAGAAACCGCCCAGTGAGTTTCCGACCGGGATGACCTGACTGACGCCCAATTGCTGCATCAGTTCATGCAGCATGGAGACCTGATTCTCGGTGCTGTAGTCGAAGTCGCGCGGCTTGTCCGAATGGCCATAGCCCAGATAATCGACCGCGATCACATGATATCCGGCCTCGGCCATCACCGGATAATTATGGCGGAAATTGCTGTAGCCGCTGGCGCCCGGCCCGCTGCCGTGCAGGAATAGCAGGCTGGGCCGGCCGTTCGGGCGGTTCAGCTCATGATAGTGGAGCCGATATTCGCCGTTCCACACCCGGGCGAACTTGCCTACCGGAAAGGCCGTGTCCAGCACGGGCGCCTCGGTCGCCATGCTGCTCACTTGTTCTTGAACTTGGCCTGGTCGGCCGCCCAGCGCTCGAGCGGCACGGTCAGGTCCATGTCGAGGTGGAAACGCTCGGTCATCTCCGGCTTCACGTCGGCGACGTCGACATAGAATTGCTCGTACCAGCGGCGCAGCTGGTAGATGGGTCCATCGAACTCCGACAGGATCGGATTGTCGACCCGCGTCTTGGCCTTCCACAGCTCGACATCCTGGAAGAAGGCGTCGACCGCGGCCTTGCCGAACGAGCGGCCCAGCGCGATGCTCTCCTCCTCCGAAACGCCCTCGACCCGCTTGGTGGTGACGCCGGCGTGCAGCATGAAGCTGTTGGGCGACACCGGGTAATGCGCGTTGATCAGGAACAGCTCGACCGGCTTGCCCAGGTAATCGGCGGTCTGGTTCACGATCATGTAGGCCGGGCCGTAATAGGTCGCGGTGCTGCGGAAGTCGAAATCGCTTTCGGAGGTCTCGACCTCGCCGAAATTGACGTCCTTGCGCGCTTCGAACCACGCGTTCTGGGTCGCCATGTGGCGGTCGAAAATATTCTCGAAGCGGTTCACGCTCCAGCCGTGGACATAATAGAAATGGGTCGCGTCGGCGGCGTTGTCGATCAGTTCGCGGCAGTTGGTCGGGATGTGGATGGTCTGCCATTCCCAGGGCAGCGTCTCGCCGTTCATCACCGCGTCGATCGCAGGGATGGCGACTTCGGGCGGGGGCGGATTGCCCTCCGGATCATTATAGATGAAGACCTGTTGGTTCTGCTCCATCACCGGATAATGCTTGATCCGGGCCTTGCGCGGGATGCGCGGCGAATAGGGGATGTGGGCGCATTCGCCCTGGCCGTTCCACTGCCAGCCATGGAAGGGGCAGGCGACATTGCCGTCGACCAGCGTGCCCGTTCCCAGATCAGCGCCCATATGCGGGCAATAGCCATCGAGGGCAGCCAGCGATCCATCGGCCTGCTGGAAGATCACCACCTTGCCGCCAAACGCCTGCAGCGTGTGCGGCTTGCCGTCCTTGAACGGTGCGGCGAGCCCCATGCAGTGCCAGCCCCTGGCGAAACGCTGGGGCGGCAGATCGCCCCCCGCCTGGCCGAAAATGGTCCCTTCGCTCTGGTAATTCATGCTCACCCTACACCCGCTGCGGTGGATCTCCGCAGGCGGAAACCGACGATGGCGTCGGCGCCGCTGCTGTAACCCCCGGTCCTAAAACTGCGATAAGACTAGCGGTTTTGGCGGGGCGCTACAGCGCGGGGGCTTTTAGCGATCGGTGCATATTGTGTGAAAATTGATCGGGGGACGTCCGATACGGCCGCCCCCCGACGGGATCACTGGCGGAAGCGGTAGCGGTAGCCGCTCGGCGTCTCGCCCGAACTCCGCTTGAAGGTCGAGGAGAAGGTACTCGAATCCGCGAAACCAAGCCTGTAGGAGATTTCCTTGAGCGGCAGATCGGTCTCGGCGAGCAGCGCCTGCGCCTTCTTCAGCCGCAGTTCCTCGACATATTCGTGAACGGTCTTGCCCGTCGTCTTCTTGAACGAGCGGCGCAGATGCGCTGCGCTGATGTCGCACAGGTCGGCGATATCCTCGATGCTCGGGCAGCGGTTGGAGAAGCTGTCGACATATTCGTAGATGCGGTTGAGATCGGCCTGCGACAGGCGGCCGTCGCGGGTACGGACGCGTAGCGGCTCCTTCATGTCGCCGAAGTAGCGGGCGATCTCGATTGCGATCACCGTGGCCAGAGATTCGACCATCAACGCGCTCGCAAAGCCCGGATCGGCCGCCTCGGCGCCAAGCCGTTGTATCGCCTGTTCGATGCGCAGATTGCGGATGTCGAAGCAGCGGGCCAGTTCCTCGTTGCTCCAGTCGGACGAACCCGTCCAGACCTTGCGGAACCAGCTGGCATTGAACCGGCACATGATGTTCCGCGTCAGTTCATTGTTGTTGGCGGATGCAGTCTTCACCTCGACATCGGCCGGAAAGAACATCAGCTGGCCGAAATTGTGGAGATCGCCCTCCGCCAGGCGCGCCGCCACGCTCACCTGCGCCGGAAACGGCCGGTAGCGCAGGATGAAGTCATGCTCCAGCTCGCGAATCTGCTCGCCGGCGCTCCAGCGATAATCGAGCACCTGGATATCGATACCCGGCACTTCCATATGCGCCGCCACGTTAAATGCTCGTGCGGACATTTCTCTCTCCCTCCAACGCGCGGCGACCGTTACGGCAGGGTTTTTATTATCTTATCGTCGTAAATCGTCTGCAGCTCGTCAAATCCGACAGCCACCGCTCGCTTCTATTGTCTGGGCCGTGACCCAACTGGCCTGTTCCGACGCCAGGAAAGCCACGACGTTGGCAATTTCTTCTACCGAACCTAATCTACCCAGCGCCGTGAGTCCATGGACATAGGCTTTGGTGTCCTCCGACAACCAGCTGGCGTTCATATCGGTATCGACGATGCCAGGCACCACCGTGTTGACCGTGATGCCGCGAGCGCCGAGTTGCTGGGCCAGGCCCAACGCCATGTTCTCGATGCCCGCCTTGGTGAGACCGTACACCGACACCTCGGGATATGCGACCCGCGTGCAGTTCGACGACAGGTTGATGATCCGGCCGCCTTTGCCCATCCGCTCGATCGCGTATTTGGTGACGAAATAGGTGCCGCGCAGATTGGTGGAGACCACCTGCTCGAACATCTCCTCGGTCGTATCCTGGATATGGGCGCTGATCAGCGTGGCGGCGTTGTTCACGAGGATGTCGACCTTGGCGTCGCGCGCGTCCAGCGCGGCGAACATTGCCTTGATATCGGCCATGCTGGAAAGATCGGCCTGCACTGGAAAGGCTTGGCCGCCCGCCGCTTTGATCGCGGCAACGGTCTCCTCGGCAGCCTTGGCGTCACGGCCGTAATGGATGGCCACGGTGGCACCGTCGCGGCCCAGCCGCTCGGCGATGCCACGCCCGATACCGCGGCTGGCACCCGTCACCAACGCGGCCTTGCCGCTCAATCCACTCATCCACTCCCCTCCGAGGTCCATTCAACTTCGCGCAGTCTACTCCTATGCGCAGGCGGAGCGAGCCGCCAGACTGGCTGCGCGCTCCGCCCATATGTTGCTCATTTTGCCAATATGCCAGCCATGTCTCGCCGGGCGCCACGGCCCTAAATCGAGCTCGAAGAACCGTGCATATCGGGATGAGGGCCATGGGAATCAGCGAACTGGGTTATATCGTCGTGCAGGCGGCCGACATCGGCAAGTGGCGCAGCTACGCCGAGCAGGTGGTGGGCATGCAGGCGGTCGATGCGCCCGGCGGCGGGCTCTACCTGAAGATCGACCGGCGCAACCACCGCATCCTGGTGATCCCCGGCGACCAGGACCGCTATGTCGCCTCGGGCTGGCTGCTGCGCGACCGGGCGGAACATGACGCGTTCCGCGCCCGGCTCGAAGGGTTCGGCGTCGCACTGACCGACGGGACTTCCGAGGAAAGCGCACTGCGCAAGGTGCAGGGCTTTTTCTACTTCACCGATCCCGGCGGCAACCGGCACGAAGCCGGATGGGGCCCGATCTCCAATTTCCAGCCCTTCGTATCGCCAATCGGCAGCGGCCCGTTCGTCACGGGCGAGTTGGGTCTTGGGCACACGGTGTTGCCCGCGCTCGACATCGAGGCGACCCTGGATTTCTGGACTCGGATCGTCGGCTTCGAAGCCTCGGACAAGTTACTCCAGCCGATCACCCCCGATCTGTCAGTCCAGCTCTATTTCCTCCACTGCCGCAACCCGCGCCAGCACAGCTTGGCGCTGGCGCAGATGCCGAGCGAGGTGGGCTGCGTGCACATCATGCTCGAATATGCCGATTTCGACGATGTCGGCCGCGCTCTGGACCGGCAGCAGGCCCATAATATTCCGCTCGCCATGACCCTGGGCAAGCATGTCAACGACGACATGATATCCTTTTACATGATGACCCCGGGTAAGTTCATCCTCGAGCTCGGCTGGGGCGCGCCGCCCAAGCAATGGGATGAGGAGATCTTCTTCGAGACGACTCTGGGGTCCCACTGGGGACACAAATGGGTGCTGCAGGATCCCGATTTTCAGCTCGATTGAGCGGCAGTGAAATCATGCGCCGAAATCGAAAGAGATCGCTCGAATATTAAAAATAAGGCTCGCCAATCCACGGCGACCTAACGCGCTGAACCAGGCTGTACGCGCTAGAACACGTCATGAGATCGAGCCGCCGCGTCGGCAAAGGAGAAGGATCATCATGAACGACGTTTCATCGAAGCGCCGCGCCCGCCAGGAGCTGGCCGAATACCGCGCCGCCCATGTTCCGCTGTTCAGCGCGCAGCCCCTGAAGTTCGGGGTGTTTTCGGTGAATTCCAATGGCTCGGTGTTCATGAGCGATCCGCCCAGTTCGTTCGAGGTAAGTTGGCCGCATAGTCTGGCAATCGCCGAACAGGTCGACCGGATGGGTTTCGAGCTGATCGTACCGGTCGCACGCTGGCAGGGCTTCGGCGGCACCACCAACTGGGCCGGCGAGAATTTCGAGACGCTGACCTATGCCGCCGGCCTGGCCGCGCGGACCAGCAATGTCATGACCTTCGCCACGGTCCACGCCTCGGTGGTCAACCCGGTCGCCGCCGCCAAGGCGATCACCACGATCGACCATATCTCCAACGGCCGGGCCGGGCTCAACGTTGTGATGGGATGGAACGAGGCTGAGATGGCCATGCTCGGCGTGACGATGCGCGAGCACGGCGACCGCTACAAACTCGGTGGCGAATGGCTGGAGATCGTGGACCGTCTCTGGACCGAGGAAAAGCCCTTCGATTTTGATGGCGACTATTTCCAGTTGAAGGGGCTGGAAGCGGCTCCCAAGCCAATCCAGCTGCGCCCGGTGGTGATCAACGCGGGCGGATCGCCGGCCGGCATCGATTTTTCGGCGCGCTATGCCGACGTGAACTATACCGTGTTCGTCAACGCCGAGCAGGCCGGAAGCTATTGCCGCACCATCCGGGCCAAGGCGCATGCGGATTATGGTCGCGACCTGCAGATGGTGACGATGGTGATCGTCTGCTGCCGCGATACCGAGGAGGAGGCCAGGGCCGCCTATCAGTCGATCCTCGACCATGGCGACTGGGAGGCCGCCGGCAACTTCGCGCGCGGGTTGAACATCCAGACCTTCGGCGAGCATCTGAAGCCCGAACTCCTCGCCAAGTTCGTCGCGGGCTCCGGCGGGCACGCGATCGTCGGCACCCCCGAGCAGGTGGTCGAAGGCCTTCAAGAGGTGAAGGCGGCCGGCATCGACGGCGTCTTCCTGGGGCTGATCGATTATGTCGAGGAGCTCAAATATTTCGAGGAGCGCGTGATGCCGCTGCTGAGGCAGGCCGGCCTTCGACTCTGATCATGATGGAATGGAGAGAGATATGCGGCACGAAGAAATCGACATCGCCGTGGAGGAACTGCTCGACCGCGAGAAAATCCGCCACAATCTCGCCCGCTACAGCCGCGGGATGGATCGGCAGGACGCCGATCTGATCGCATCGACCTACTGGCCGGAAGGCTGGGACGATCACGGTATGATCGCAGCCGATGGCCGCGCATGGGCCGACGGGATGAAGCCGATGTGGCCAACTCTTAAGATGGGCCACATGCTCGGACAGAGCTGCATCGAGATTCACGGCAATTTCGCCAATTGCGAGACCTACTTCTTCGCCTATCACCGCATGGGCGAAGGCACCGCCACCCGCGACGTCCATCTCGGCGGCCGCTACGCCGACCGGCTGGAGAAGCGGGAGGGCAAGTGGAAGTTCATTCACCGCGTCGCGATTTACGACTGGTCCCGAAGCGCCGGCCCCAGCGAGCCGTGGGACGATGTCCTGTTCCCGTTCAGCGCGATGCCGAGCCGGTCATACGGTGCGCAGGCGGACGACTATAGCTGGGAACTGTTCGCCAACGAGCCGTCCAAGAAGGGCACCGAATATCCCGTCGGCCCGGCGGGCCGCAAATGAGCCAGGGTAAGCTGGCCGGCAGGATCGCCCTCATCACCGGATCGTCGCGCGGCATCGGTGCCGGGATCGCGCTGCGCCTAGCTGCCGATGGGGCCACTGTGATGCTGCACGCCCGCGCCGACCCGCGCGAGGCCGATGCGGTGGCCAAGGTCATCCGGGATGGGGGCGGCACGGCCTCGGTGGTGCTGGGCGATCTTTCAACCGCCGAGGCGCCGATCGACATCGTTCGTGCCACCGTGGCGACGCATGGCGGGATCGATATCCTGGTCAACAATGCAGCGGTTTCCCAATATGGGCTGGTGCGGGATTTCGCCGTGGAAAGGCTCGATTTCGAGCTGGCCTTGAACCTGCGCGCCGTTTTGCTCGCGACCTCCGAATTCGCACGGCAGACAACCAGTCCCCACGGCCGGGTGATCAACATCTCCTCGGCGGCGGGCAAGCATCCCGCCCATGGCCGTTCGGTCTATTCGGCGACAAAGGGGGCGATGGAGGCCTTCACCCGATCGGCGGCGCAGGAGCTGGGCGAGCGCGGTATCACCGCCAACGCTGTCGCACCCGGCACCACGGTGACGGAGCTCTTCGAGGAGAATGAGCGCAAGGACCCGCGCGACTGGCGCGCGCTGTTTGCGCGCTGGACTGCGCTTGGGCGGGTCGGCCAGCCCGCCGACATCGCCGACATCGTCGCTTTCGTTGCCAGCGACGATGCCCGCTGGCTGACCGGCAACACGCTGTCCGCCGATGGTGGACTCGTCACCACGGGCGTCAACATCGCCCGCAACTCGATGAAGGAAGACAGTTGATGCGCAGAGTGATCACTGGCGTCGACGCGGACGGCAAATCGGCGGTCCTCTATGACGGGCCGCCCCAGTCGATCCACCATGTCACCAACACCAAGGTCGGGCAGTTGCAGATGCACCATGCAGCCGCTTTCCCGACCGAAGTGCCCGAGGGCCATTGCGTCGCGGTCGACATTTGGGAAACGAGCGGCCTTCCGCGCATGACCGATGCCGACCCGATGGGCGAGCCGAGGCCATTTGCCATCGAGCCCGATGGCCAGGGCCTGCGCGTCCGCTACCAGCAATGGGGTGCCAACGTCGATTCCTCCGCAATGCATGCCACCGACACGCTGGACGTGAATATCATCATAGAGGGCGAGGTGCTGCTGCTGCTGGAAGAAGGCCGTACCGTCACCCTGCGTAAGGGGGACGCGGTGGTCCTGCCCGGCAACGAACATGGCTGGAGAGCCGGGCCGCAAGGCGTGACGATGATCAACATCATGCAAAAACTGGGCTGACGGGGCGCTACAATGGGCGAGAACGGCAAGCCGCATTCCGCGATCGCGCGGCGCATCTATGCAGCGGTACTGGCGCTGACAGCGCTGCCATTGCTGGCGGGCGGCGCCTATCTGCTCTCGCTCGGGGGATCAGCTTATTATGTCCTGGCGGGCACCGCGACACTGGCTGCAGGCCTCTGGCTGTGGCGAGGCCGCACCGAAGGGGCCCTTGCCTATGCGCTGCTGCTGTTCGTTACCCTCGCCTGGGCCCTGTGGGAGGCCGGTTTCGACGGCTGGGCGCTGATGCCCCGACTGGTCGCTCCGGCGGTGCTCGGCATCCCCCTGCTCTTTCCGGCAATCCGGCGCGGCATCGCCAGCCCCAACCCCATCGTCATCCGACTGGCGCGCCCCGGCGCGCTGGCGGCCGGTGCCGCGGTGGCGCTGCTCGCGGGCATCGGCCTTGCCCAGGTCCGCACGCCCGATCCGGCCGATCCGATCTATCAGACCGGAATGTTCCGCGGCGCCATCCCGGCTGCCTCCACCGATACCGAGACCGATGGCGACTGGCTGCATTATGGCCGCGATCCGGGCGGTAGCCGCTACAGCCGGCTTGCCCAGATCACCCCCGCCAACGTCGCCAGGCTCAAACCCGCCTGGACCTTCCGGGTCGGCGACACCAACGGGCTGGAGGTGACCCCGATCAAGGTCGCCGACGCGCTTTATCTCTGCACCGCCTATAACGACGTAATAGCGCTGGATGCCGAGACCGGCCAGCAGCGCTGGCGCTTCAATGCCAACATCGTGAAGGCCAACGTCCCCTATAATGTCTGTCGCGGCGTCGCTTACTACCGCGCGCCCGGCCTCGTCGGGGACTGCGCCGAACGCATACTGACCAACACCACGGACGCTCGGCTGATCGCACTCGACGCGCACAGCGGCCGCCTCTGCGCCAACTTCGGCGACAAAGGCCAGGTCTCGTTGCTCACCGGGCTAAGCAAATCTCCGGTCGGCTATTATGCCGTCACCTCCGCGCCCACGATGGTGGGTGGCAAGGTGGTGCTCGGCGGCTGGGTCAGCGACGGCCAATATTGGGGCGAGCCGGCCGGCGTGGTGCGCGCCTTTGATGCGGTGACCGGCGAGCTCAGCTGGGCGTGGGATGTCGGCCGTCCCGACCGCCAGACCCTGCCGCCGCCTGGAGAAACCTATACCCCATCCACCCCCAATGCCTGGGCGCCGTTCAGCACGGACGAAAGCCTGGGCCTCGTCTATGTGCCGACCGGCAATCCCGCGATCGACTATTTCGGTGGGCGCCGTCGCCCATTCGACGAGAAATTCGGTTCTTCGGTGGTTGCTATCGAGGCGGCGACCGGCAGGACCCGCTGGGTATTCCAGACCGCGCACCATGATCTGTGGGACTGGGACGTCGCCTCGCAGCCGACCCTGGTCGACATCGCCTATCCGTCGGGCGTGCGTCACGCGCTGATCCAGCCGACCAAGCGCGGCGAGATCTTCGTGCTCGACCGTGCTACCGGCCAGCCGCTCAGCCCGGTCAGGGAACAGCCGGTGCCGCAGGCGGGCGCGGTGCCCGAGGAGCGGCTATCGCCGACCCAGCCTTTCTCGATCGGCATGCCCTCCTATCGCGGGCCCGATTTCACCGAGCGCTTCATGTGGGGCATCACCCCGCTCGACCAGCTATGGTGCCGCATTCGCTTCAGGGAATCGCGCTATGAGGGCACCGCGACTCCGCCGGGATTGCAGCCGACGCTCGCCTATCCGGGTTTCAACGGGGGCGTCGACTGGGGCAGCATTTCGGTCGATCCCGAGCGGCAGTTGCTGTTCGTCAATTCTAACCGTGTCGCCAATTACGATCGGCTGCTGACCCGCGCCGAGGCAGACGCCCGCGCCAAGCAGTTCGTCGCGCGTGAGGTGGGCGGGCCAGTGCGCCAAGGGAACACGCCCTATGCCGCGCATATACAGATCTTCCGCACGCCGCTGGGTATTCCCTGCAACCAGCCGCCTTACGGGATGATCTCGGCGGTTGACCTGCGCTCGGGCAAGCTGGTTTGGGCGCAGCGCTTCGGCAATGGTCGCGCGGCGGGCCCTTGGGGCATCCGCTCGATGCTGCCGATTCCGGTCGGCACGCCGAACAACGGCGGATCGCTGGCGACCCGCAGCGGCCTGCTGTTCATCGGCGCGACCCATGACGGCGATTTCCGCGCCTTCGACACCAGCAGCGGCAAGACGCTGTGGCACGTCCGCCTGCCGGCGGGCGGCCAAGCGACGCCCATGACCTATGTCTCGCCAAAGAGCGGCCGCCAGTTCGTGGTCATCGCGGCGGGCGGGCACCCGGCGCTGAAATCGGTGCTGGGCGACTACATCATCGGCTACGCACTGCCGAAATCGGATGGGAAGCCGTGACCGGTCATGTGGTTTACTTCCAGCCGGCGACCTCGGTGCCGAACACGCGCTGGCTGATCACGTCTCCGAAGATGAAGTAGGGATAGGCGGGCGGCGGCGCGCTCGCCCGATCGAGCCGGGCCAGCTGTTCGGGGCTGAGCCGTACATCGAGTGCTTCAAGATTCTGGTGGAGTTGATCGATGCTGCTGGCGCCGATCAGGACCGATCCCACGGCAGGCCGGGCCGCGACCCATGCAAGCGCCGTCTGCGCCATCGACACGCCCGCTTCCTCTGCCACCGCGCGCAAGCTGTCCAATATGCCCCAATTCCGATCGGTGAACTTGCTGTCACCGAGGGGATTCGGGCCATTCAGCCGGCCTTCCGTGGCGGCGACCTGATCGCGGCCATATTTGCCGGTGAGGAAGCCGCCATCCAGCGGGCTCCACGGCACCACGCCGAGCCCGAAACGACGGGCAGCAGGGACATGCTCTTGCTCGATTTCTCGCGTGGTGAGCGAATAGCCGAGCTGCAGGGCGATCGGCCCCGGCCGGCCGTGCTGCTGCGCCAGCATCGCCATTTCCGCGACATACCACGCCGGCACATTCGACAGGCCGAAATGAAGTATCTTCCCCGCCGCGACCAGCCGTGCCAGCGCGTCGAGCACTTCGGCGGCCGGCGTGACGGTGTCCCACACATGCAGCCAATATAGATCGATATAGTCGGTGCCGAGGCGACGGAGCGAGCCCTCAACGGCACGGGCGATGTTCTTTGCTCCATTGCCGCCGCTGATGGGGCTGCTGCCAGCCCGCCATCCGAATTTGGTGGCGATCACCACGTCGTCGCGCAGTTTCCGCTCGGCCACGAAGCGGCCGACAAGCTCCTCGCTGCGGCCCTCCGAATAGGTTTCGGCGGTGTCGATGAAGTTGCCGCCAGCATCGATATAGGCATCGAACACCGCGCGCGACACGTCGCTGTCGGTGCCCCACCGCTCCCGCCCGAATGTCATCGCCCCCAGCGCCATCGGGCTGACCACCAGGCCCGAATGGCCGAGCGTGCGGAATCTGCCGAGCGTCATCGTCCACCTCCTGTCGCGATCTCCAGCGGCGTGCGATCCTTGCCCAGGCGGATCACGAGGTCCGCCCGGCGGGGCATCTCGGTCAATATGTGACGGGTCAGCCGCTCGTAGAAGCGGATGAAGCGTTCGACCTCGGCATCGCTCATCACGCCTTTCGCACCGACGGCGGCGGTGCGCGCGAGGCCATGCTCCTGCTCGACCCGCCAGTCGCGTACCGCCTCGAAGCCAGGTGCGGCGAGCAGCACCAGCAGGTCGATCCGGCCGAACAGCGCCTGATAGTCGCCCGCCAGCGCGGCATTGGCGGCGCGGCGCCAACGCCCTTCACCATCCTCCTCGCGTTCGAGATGGTTCACCGGCTCCGCGAGCGCTACGTCCGTCTCGGGCAGTGCGCCGACGCACCAGCCTTCGAGGATCAGCAGCGCGGTATCGCCCGGCGCCTCGATCCAGGTCGCCTCGGGCGCGCGATCGTCCTGCGCCTTGTCGAAGCGGGGCAGCTTCGCCACCCGCCCCTCTTCCAGCGCCGCGACGATATCCAGACCTATTCCCACATCATGAGTGCCCGGCACCCCGCGTATGGCGAACAGCGGGTGCACATCTTGCGCGAGTGCCGCGCGAGCGGCCCTGGTCTTGTAGAGGTCGTCGATCGAAAGCACCGCCGTGTTCACACCGGCGGCGCGCATCCGCTGGGCCAAGGCCTCGGACAAAGTGGATTTGCCGCTGCCCTGCGCACCGCAGATGCCCAGCACGAAAGGACGCACCGGATTCCGATTCAATGCTTCGCACAGCGCCGCCTCGGTCGCGGTCAGCGCGGTACCGGGCTCAGACGACACGGTTGGGGGGTTCTCGGCCCTCGAGCAGTGCTTCGAGGTTGAGCATCGCCTGCTGCCCCATCGCCTTGCGCGTCTCCAGCGTGGCGCTGCCGAGATGCGGCAACAGCACGACGTTCGGCGCAGCGAGCAATGCGGGATGGACCGCCGGCTCACGCTCATAGACGTCGAGCCCCGCGCCGCCAATCCGCCTTTCGACGAGCGCCGCCGCCAGCGCCGCCTCGTCGACCACCGATCCGCGCGCGGTGTTTATCAGCACCGCGTCGGGCTTCATCCGCGCCAGCATCTCCGCGTCGATCAGATGGCGCGTCTCGGCACCGCCAGGGCAATGCAGCGAGACGATATCGACCTGTGCGACCAGATCGGCCGCCGACGCCACATAGCGCGCGCCGAGATCGTCGTCTGTCGCGGGACGACGGCTATGGTATGCAAGCTCGACGCCAAGCGCGGCCTGGGCGCGGCGGGCAGTCTCGCGGGCGATGCGGCCATAGCCGATCAGACCGAGCGTCCGTCCCTTCATCGATCGGCCGATCAGGTGGGTCGGCCGCCAGCCGGCCCAGCCGCCAGCGCGCAGTTCGCGCTCGCCCTCGCCGGCCCGGCGCGCGACCATCAGCATCAGCAGCACCGCCAATTCGGCGGTGGCGTCGGTCAACACATTGGGTGTGTTGGTGACGGTGATGCCCGCCGCCCGCGCGGCCGCCAGATCAATATGATCGATCCCCGCGCCATAATTGGCGAGGACTCTGGCCCGGCCTGCCTCGCCGATCACAGCCGCGTCGATCCGGTCCGATACGGTCGGGCAGACCACGTCGAAATCCCGCATCGCCTGGGCCAGTGCGGCCTGCGACATAGGAACATCGGTCTCGTTGAGATGCACTTCGTGCCGGGCCGACAGTTCAGCCTCTACCGAAGCGGGCCAGCGCCGTGTGAGCAATATCCTCGCCAACAGTCCGCTCCGTCAGCCGTGGCTTGCCCAGGTGAAGGCTTTCAGCCCGGACTCGAAACTCGCGCGATAGGAGCCGCTTCGGATATCCTCGATTACGTCGATGTGACGCGGCTGCCAGCCCAGTTCCTCAACTGCCCGCTTCGCGATCGACCGGCTGTTCACCGCCAGCGCCAGATCGACCCAGATATTGCCCCACAGCGCGCAGGCCTCTTCATAATCCAGGCTTCTGGTGCCGCAACCGACGACAGTCGCCACCGCTTCGGCGATCGCACGGAAGTTCACCTCGCCGCAGACGGTATGGTAGAGCGCGCCCGGCGTCCCCTTCTCGACCGCGAGGCAATAGGCCTCGGCGAGATCCTCGACATGGACCGCCGAATAGAGATTGAGGCCATGGCCCAGATAGCAGGCAGATCCGGTCTTGCGCGCGGATTCGAATATCTGCGGGATTTGGATGCTGCCGGCGTTGCCGTAGATCAGCGGGGGACGGATGACATAGGTGCTGAGCGTGTCGGTAGATCCTTCGCGCACCACCGCCTCGGTCTGTATCCGCACCTCGCGATTGTGCCGCGCCGGGAAAGTATAGGGATCGTCTTCGGCGAAGGTGTACTGGCTCCATGCGCCGTCCTTGGCCTCGATCGAGAGCACGCCGGTGCCCGAGGTGAACAGCAGGTGCCGCACCCCGCCCTGCTGGCAGGCGCGGACCATGCTGGTCATGATTGCCAGTTCGTCCTCGAACGGTACCATGGCCGCCATCGCCACCACGTCATGGCCTTCCACCGCTGCGGCCAGCGACGCGGCATCGTCGATCCGTCCCTCGCGCGCCGCAAGAGCAGCGGCGGCCAGCCGCTCGCTGGTATCGGCATTGCGCGCGAGGCCGGCGACCTCATGGCCACGCGCCGCAAAGGCCTTGGCGACATGAGAGCCGACATAGCCCGTCGCGCCGATCACCAGGATTTTCATGACTGCACCTCTCCACTCTTCCTGTCGAAGGTCACGCTACCGCAGCCGCCGTCTCAGTCCCACAGCCGGAAAGCGCTCGATGCGCGCATTATATGGTTCTTCCGCGCGCAGAGGCGCGGAGGCCGCTTTCGCAAAGGGATGACCGAAAATGGAAAGCCTTCGATCACCACGGCCCGCCCCGAAAGGCTATGGATGATCAGCCTCCCCAAGGAGACTCCGCCGCGATGCGCACCGGTAACCCGGTCGATGCACCCGGTTCGCACCGCGGCGGCGATAAGACGATGCCAGGAGACGGATGGTCGCCATGCACGCTGGTCTACGGCCATGCCATGTGAGGGTCCTCGCGGAGCATCGCTCCGACGACGCGACCGTCAGCCTCGTCGATTATGAATGGCCGCAGACCTTCATCTTCCAGGATCATTACAACAGCGTCCATTACCGGCTGATGCCGGTGAACCTGGGCCTGCGCGGCACCGTCGGGGGGCAGGCCGAGCGCGACCTGGGCAATATGTCGCTTCTGCCCGCCGGATCGTTGCTGAAGGTATCTGATCACGGAGCGGATCATCGGGCACGGGCGCTGCGGTGTCTGTTCGCACCCGCCTGGATCGAGCGGCTGCTGGGCCAGCCGCTCGGCGAGCTTATCCCCGACAGCGACCGCTACCTGGGCCTGCGCAACGGCAATGCTCGCAACTGCCTGCATCGCATCGCACTGGAACTGCTGGAGCCCGGCTTTGCCTCTGGCGCGCTGATCGAGTCGCTGATGCAGAGCGCGGTGCTGGAAATATTGCGTGACGTGCAGGATCAGTATCTGCCGGCCCGCGCCACCGAGGCCGTCGCCTCCGCCAAATTCTCCCATTCGCAGATGCACCGCATCGTGACTATGATCGAGGACAGCCGCCAGGGACCACCCAGCGTTGCGGCGCTGGCGGCCGAGCTGGGCTTCAGCATCTCGCATTTCCGCCGCCTGTTCCGGGCGACCACGGGGCAATCTGTGCACGAATTCGTGTCGGCGCTGACCGTCGAACAGGCCAAGAGCCTGCTCGCCAACAGCCGCCTGTCGATGAAGGAAATCACCTATCGGCTGGGCTTCACCTCACCGAGCAGTTTCTCGGTGGCGTTCCGCCGCACGGTCGGCTGTTCGCCCAGTCAGTTCCGCAGCAGGGCCCGCTCCTGACGGTCTGCCGAAAGAGACCTATGTTAGACCTGTTCTTCGCACCAGCACCAACGCCTGCAAGATCATCATCGCGCTGGGGGAGCGGGAGCTATCCTAACGGCTCTGGCTCATCGACATCAGCATGGGCGCGCTGGCTGGAGAGGAATATTCGGTGGCCGACATCGCCTGCTATCCTTGGGAGGGCATGCTCCAGAGCATGATCACGACATGAGGGAGGCCGAGGCAATCACTCCGTTTCGCATTTCCATCAGCGAGGCGGCGCTGGACGACTTGCGCGAGCGGCTAGCCCGCACGCGCTGGCCGGAGAGCGAGACCGTCGACGGCTGGACCCAGGGCGCCCCGCTGGAGCAGGTCCGCGCGCTGTGCGACTACTGGCGCACCGGCTATGATTGGCGCCGCTGCGAGGCCCAGCTGAACGGCTATGACCAGTTTCGGACGGTGATCGACGGGCTGGGCATCCACTTCCTGCATATCCGTTCACCCGAACCCGATGCGCTGCCCCTGATCATGACCCATGGCTGGCCCGGATCAGTGATCGAGTTCCTGAAGGTGATTGGCCCGCTGACCGATCCGGTAGCCCATGGCGGAAGGCCGGATCAGGCTTTCCACCTCGTCCTGCCGTCATTGCCCGGCTACGGCTTCTCCGACCGGCCCGATCGGGCCGGCTGGACGGTTGAGCGGATCGCGGCCGCCTGGATCGAGTTGATGCGGCGACTGGGCTATGACCGTTATGTCGCACAGGGCGGTGACTGGGGCGCGGGCGTCACCGCCGTGATCGGTCGGCTGGCCCCACCCGCCTGCGCCGCAATTCACCTCAATGTCGCGCTGACCGAACCGACCGGCGCGCTGCTTGAGAACCTCACCCCTGCCGAAGAGGCTGCGATCGCCGATCGGGACGCATTCTATCATCGGGGTTCGGGCTATGCGGCGATCCAGGGCACCCGCCCGCAGACGATCGGCTATGCGCTGGCCGATTCTCCTGCCGCGCAAGCCGCCTGGATCTACGAGAAGTTCCAGGCCTGGACCGACTGCAACGGCGCTCCGGAAACCATCCTGACCCGGGATGAAATGCTCGACGACATCAGCCTCTACTGGCTCACCGGCACAGGCGCATCCTCGGCGCGGCTCTATTGGGAGAGCATGACCACCGCCTTCGTGCCGCAGCCGATCGCGATGCCCATAGGGATCAGCATCTTCCCGCGCGAGCTGTTCCGCTCCTCGCGGCGCTGGGCGGACGCGCTCTATCCGAACATCATCCACTGGAACGAGCTGCCGCGCGGCGGCCACTTCGCCGCTTTCGAACAGCCGGGACTGTTCGTCGACGAGCTGCGCGCCTGTTTCTTGTCGATCCGATAGGATACGCCTTCATGCTCGATATCGACCGTCTGACAGTTGGGTTGGCCGACCCAGCCTTCTTCCTGTAGCCCGAGTTCGCGGCGCTGTTGCGCCATCTGCGCGATGACTTCTGCTCGATGGCCGCGCTGGCCAAAGCCGAAGGCGGGTCAATGTCGCATGCCGAGGCCGCGTGAAACCCCTGGGCGATGCTTGCGGCGGGGCCGCTGGTCGCCTGATCGAAGCCCCGCGGCCCAATCAGAAAAGCATTGGTCGCTTCTGGAAAGACTCTCGACTGGCCTCCCGGCGATGCCTGTCGGAGAGTAATGTCGATCGAAAATCCCATTCCCCTTCGGCGTCCCCATCCGCCCGCGCGTCCTGCGCAACGGCAGACGTCGCGGCACGGTCCCAAAACGAGGAGCGTGCGGGGCTTTCGACAGACCAGGAGACCCCAATGAACGAACAGAGTTCCATCATCCAGGCCCGCCCGGCCTTCCTGAACGGCAAGCCCAAGAAGCTGCTGATCGGCGGCAACTGGGTCGAGGCGCAGTCGGGCCAGACCTTCGGCTCCTTCAATCCCTCGACCGGCGAAGCGCTCGATCCCGTAGCGCTGGGCGCCAAAGCAGATGTCGACCTGGCGGTCGCGGCAGCGCGGCGTGCGTTCGAGGGGCCGTGGAGCAAGTTCAAGCCCGCCGATCGCCAGCGCGTGATCCTGAAGCTGGCCGACCTGATCGAGGCCAATTTCGACGAGCTGTTCCTGCTCGATTCGATCGACATGGGCGCGCCGATCATCATGCAGCCCTTCATCCAGCGCCTGGTGGTCGACACCTTCCGCTTCTGCGCGGGCATGGCGGTGGGCATCCAGGGCGAGACACTTCCTAATTCGGTGCCCGGCAACATCTTCTCCTACACGCTGCGTGAGCCGGTCGGTATCGTCGCCGGCATCGTTCCATGGAACGGCCCGGTGTTCAACGCGACGTGGAAGATCGCCCCCGCACTGGCCACCGGCTGCACGCTGGTTCTCAAGCCCGCCGAACAGGCCTCGCTCAGCCCGCTGCGGCTCGGCGAACTGTGCCTGGAGGCTGGCATCCCCGAAGGGGTGATCAACATTGTCACGGGCTACGGGGATGATGCGGGCGCAGCGCTGTCGGCGCATCTGGACGTGGACAAGGTAGCCTTCACCGGATCGTGCGAGACCGGCCAGCGGATCGTGCAGGCTTCTGCCGGCAACCTCAAGCGCCTGACCCTCGAACTGGGGGGTAAATCGCCCGACATCGTCTTCGCCGACGCCGATCTGGACGCGGCGGTGCCTGGTGCGGCGATGGCCGTCTACGGCAATTCGGGCCAGGTGTGCAGCGCCGGCAGCCGCCTGTTCGTCGAGCGCAAGGTCTATGACGAGTTCACCGAAAAGGTCGCCGCCTTCGCCAAGGGCCTCAAGGTCGGCAACAGCCTCGATCCGTCGACGATGATCGGCCCACTGGTCTCACAAGGCCAGCTCGAGCGGGTCAGCGGCTATCTCGATATCGGCGCGAAGGAAGGCGCGCGCGCGATGGCGGGCGGCGCCCGGCTGACCGACGGAGATCTGGCCAACGGCTATTTCGTCCCGCCGACGCTGTTCGCTGACGTGAACGACGATATGACGATCGCCAAGGAGGAGATTTTCGGCCCCGTCATCTCCGCCATCCCATTCGACGACATCGAGGAGGTGGTGAAGCGCGCCAACAAAACCGTCTTCGGCCTTGGCAGCGGCGTGTGGACCCGCGACGTGAAGAAGGCGCACAAGCTGGCCGGCCTGATCCGCGCCGGATCGGTGTGGGTCAACTGCTATCAGGCGATGGACCCGGCGGTGCCGTTCGGCGGGTACAAGATGAGCGGTTACGGCTCCGAGAGCGGCAAGCACCATATCGACGAGTATCTCAACACCAAGTCGGTGTGGATCAACGTCGACTGATCTCCGGTCTTCCACTCCCTACGGAAGACTGCCCCGTCCGTCGGCAAGCGGGCGGGGCATTTTTGTCTCCTGACACCAGGCGAACGGCGCTACTCAGCGCGGCGCCGTTTTTGCGTCCGGATCGCCGCGATCGACCAGCTTGCGCGCTTCCTGGAGCAGGTAGGCGCGAATATCCTCGGCCCGTTCGGGCGAGACATATTGCGCGAAACTCACCATGCCCTTCTGCTCGAAGGCGCCATCCAGCACCACACCACGAAATATATCCGCGTCCTTGATGGTCTCCGAGCGGCGCAGGTCGGCGGTGTAGCGGCCGGTGGCGCTGAAGCCGTGGCAGACCAGGCAGGTGTCGTTATACGCCGCCAGACCGCGCACCGGATCGCCCGCCGAACTGACACCGGCGACGTTGACCGGCACCGGCGCGGGGATGTCATAGGGCTTCGCCTTCGTCTTGCCCCCCAAAGCGAACACCATCAGCCGGCCGGGCAGGCGCGGCCGATAGGGTACGATCGTGCCGTACATCGCGGTCGGCCCGCCATAGCCGACCATCACCGCGACATATTGCCGGCCATCGAGCGCATAGCTGATCGGCGGCGCGACGATCCCGTTAACGGTTCGGTACGACCAGAGTCTCTCTCCGGTCGACGCGTCATAGGCGTTGAGGTGGCCCTCCGCATCGCCCTGGAAGACCAGGCCGCCCGCCGTCGCCAGCACCCCGCCGTTGAGCATCGACGGATGCTTCACCCGCCAGCGTATCTTGTGCTCGAACGGATCCCACGCGATCAGTTCGCCATAGATCGAGGCCTTCATCTGCGCGAGCAGGGCCGGATCGTCGGGCACCGCCAAAGTTCGCGTGTCGATCGCCACGTTCATATGGCCGGGCCGGTAGGTGAAATCCGTCGATCGCGCATAGAGCTGCGACATCACCTGGGTGGGAATATACATCAGCCGCGTCTGCGGGCTGTACGCCATCGGATGCCAGCTGTGCGCGCCGAGACCCGAGGGCGACTGCAGGAACGGCTTTTCCTGATAATGGGCACCGGGCACGATGTTCGGCCTGCCGGTCTTCATGTCGACGCCGTTCGCCCAGTTCACTTTGGCATAGGGTTCGGCGGAGAGCAGTTCGCCGGTTATCCGATCCAGAATGTAGAAGAACCCGTTCTTCGGAGCCTGGAGCAGCAGCTTGCGCGGCCTGCCCTTGAAATCGGCATCGAGCAGGGTGATCTGCTGCGTAGCGGTGAAATCCCAGCTGTCCTCGGGCGTCGTCTGGTAATGCCATAGATATTCGCCCGTCGCCGCCTTCACCGCGACGATCGACGACAGAAAGAGATTGTCGCCCTTGCCCTGCGAGCGGATATGCCAGTCATAGGGGCCGCCATTGCCGACACCGAAATAGAGGATGCCCGTCTCGGCATCATAAGCCATCGAATCCCACACGGTGCCGCCGCCGCCAGCCTTGCGCCAAACGTCGCCGAACCAGCCGGGTTCGGCCAGTTCCCGCAAGGGCTTGTCCGAAGGCTGGCCGTCCGGCTTCCCATCTGGATTTGGCACGGTGTAGAAGCGCCAGACCAGCCGGCCGGTGGCGCCGTCATAGGCGGAGAGGTAGCCGCGCACCCCATACTCGGCGCCGGCATTGCCGATCAAAACCAGCCTGCCCACCGTCATCGTGGCACCCGTGATCGTGTAGGGTTTCGACTGGTCGACGGTGACGACCGACCAGAGCTTGCGCCCCGTCGTGGCATCAAGCGCGATCAGCCGGCCGTCGAGCGTACCCACATAGACCCGGCCGTTCGCCACGGAGACGCCCCGGTTGATCGCGTCGCAGCACCCCTTGGGCAAGGTCGCGGGCGGCACTTCGGGATCGAAACCCCATAGCCGCTTGCCGGTGCGCGCATCGAAAGCGAACACCTTCGACCAGGCGGTGCTGACATAGAGCACACCGCCGACCATGATCGGGGTCGATTCCTGCCCGCGGTCGGTATCGAGCTGCTGATACCAGGCGAGGCCGAGCGAACCGACATTGGCCTTATCGATCTGATCGATGGGCGCGAAGCGCAGCGCCGCGTTGGTGCGTCCATAGACCGGCCACTCGATAGGCGGCGGAGCGGGCCGGGCCGACACCAAGAGTGCAGCCGCCAGCGCCACCGCCGAATATTTCGCCCCTGCCTTGACGGCCTTCATGCCCGCTCCTCCCATCTCTCCGGCAAGTGCCAGTTCGCCAATCGGTCGAACTATAGATGGGGCAACATAATTGCCTATTGCTCAAATCAAATTTAAGCCATTAACAAACAAAAACGCGATAATTCACAAGAACACTGTGTACATAGTGTAGTCCATTTGCGAAAATTACGATCGTATTTCGAAAATCTACAAAAGAGAAGATCATTTTTCTTAATCTATACGCGCTTATGCAAAATCGGCTCTGCATCCTGACTATCCCAGAGAAGGCATAACGTCCCTGCCTGCTGCTGAATATGGGAGCCGGGCCTCCGCGAATGACCGTCACCAATGAACGGTCGCACTTTTTGGAGAGGGGACAGATATGCGACATCATATACATTGGCTGCTTACATCCGCCTGCTGCGGCGCGCTGCTTCATCAACCGGCCCGGGCCCAGACGCCGGACGAGGTCACCGGCCCGCAGATCGAGGAAATCGTCGTTACTGCGCAGAAGCGCACGCAGAAGCTGCAAGACGTGCCGCTGGCCGTCACCGCCTTCACCGGCGATACGTTGAAGGCCCGGGGCATCACCAACGTCGGCGAACTGACCCTGAGCACGCCGGGCCTGCAGATCCAGCCGGGCGGCGGCGGATCGGTGATCCCTTTCCTGCGCGGCGTGGGCAGTACTGCCGCCGCCGTCGGCAATGAATCGAGCGTCGCGGTCTATCTCGACGGGGTCTATTATACCCGCCTGCCACCGGGTTTCCTGACCCTTAACAACATCGATCGGGTCGAGGTGCTGAAGGGCCCGCAAGGCACCCTGTTCGGGCGCAACTCCTCGGGCGGCGTCGTCAACATCGTCACCCCGGATCCCTCTCAAACATTCAAGGCGCAGGGCAGCATCGGCTATAGCCGGTTCAAAACCATCCATGGCGATGCCTATGTCACCGGGCCGCTCGGCGAAAATCTGTCGATGGACTTGTCGGTCGGCGGCACCAGGCAGGGCGACGGCTGGGGGCGGAACCTCGCTACCGGCAACAGGGTCGGCTTCGTGGACGATTATACGATCCGATCGAAGCTGCTGTTCGAGCCCGGCAACGCCACCAAGCTGCTCCTGTCGGGATTCTATTCCTATTCGAACTCGGGCAGCCAGGGGAACACCTTCCCCGGCTTCACGCGCGGTACCCGCACCATCCCCGGCCTGATCACCCTGCCGCTGGACGATTTCCAGGATCATAATTCGGATATCGACGGCCGGCTGCGGGCCAAATTCTGGGGTGTTTCGCTGCGCGCCGAACAGGATCTCGGTTTCGCCCGGCTCACCAGCATCAGCGCCTATACCCACGACAGCGAACGATCCAAAGGCGATGGCGACTATGGTCCGGTCGCCGATTTCATCTATTACCAGAAGGCGAAACTGAAGCAGTTCACCCAGGAACTGCAACTGGCGGCCAATGCCGGCAGCCGGCTGAACTGGATTCTTGGCTTGTTCTATTATGATACCAAGACGGCCTATCCAAATGATTTCTCAGGACTTCTGTTCGACGCGACCATCTTCCCCGGCGCGCACCTTTATCTTGAGAATTTCCAGCATGTGAAATCCTACGCTGCCTATGGCCAGGCGACGTATGAGATCGCTCCGGGCCTGAGTCTGACCGGCGGCCTGCGCTACACCCGCGACAAGCTGTCCGGGAACGGCATTCAAAACCTGGCCACCCAGAATGTCGTGCTCAACCCCGGCACCCCGCTGATCCCGGTCGGCACGGCCGCCGACCGCAAGACCTTCGAGAAGGTCACCTTCCGGGCGGCGATCGACTATAAATTCACTCCAGGAATATTGGGCTATGTCTCGTTCAGCCGCGGCTACAAGTCGGCGGGCTATAATCTGATCCCCTTCTCGGCCCCGCCGCAGCGCCCCGAAACGCTGGACGCCTATGAAGCCGGCTTCAAGATGGACCTGTTCGAGCGGCGCGTCCGGCTCAACAGCGCGGCCTTCTACTACAAGGTCCGGGACCCGCAGGTGCAGCTGCTCCAGAACGGATCGCTGGCGCTGTCCAACGCCGACGGATCGCGGGTCTATGGCCTCGAACTGGACGGACAGGCGGCGGTCACCGAGGCGCTGACGATGCGGGCCAGCTTCACCTGGCTCGATTCCAAATATACCAGCTATGGATCGATCGTCGGCGGAGTCTGCGTCCGCTGCGCGCCGAGCGGCCCGCCCTCGCCCACCGGGGGGGCGGTCTCCCCGCTGCGCGATATCGTGGCCAACGGCAACCGCACCCCGCTAGCGGCCAAGGCGACGTTCAATGTGGGCGCCGATTACGGCTTCGATGTGGGCAGCGGACGCGTCACCCTGAGCGCAGATTATTATCACAACAGCGGCTATTACTTCGAGCCCGACAACCTGCTCCACCAGCCCCATTATGATCTGGTCAACGCCCAGCTCAAGTTCGCGCCGAACGATCATCTGGCGGTCCGGCTATGGGGCAAGAACCTTCTCGACAAGGAATATGTGGCGCTGGCCCTGACTCAGGAAGGCGGTCCCGGCTATCCCTATCTGGCCGGTGCTCCGCTCAGCTATGGCGTGTCAGTCGACTTCAGATTCTGACCGAAACCCAAAAGGCAATGGCTCCGGCATCTTCGTGCCGGAGTCCTTTGCCCGGAGTCCTCCACGCTCCGGGCCGACATGTTGAGTCGCTGAACTCGTGAGGCTGGGAAATCTCGGCGGCGGGCGTAGAGAGCCTCTATCCTGCCCCTTACCCGTCACGGGACTTCCCGCTCTTCCCTCACTCTCGGAGCCGTTGCCAGGACGGAGCCGCCGCAAAAGGCTCTGCTGCGGCTTCGGCGCGGCGGGGATGGCGCTCCCCGCATCTCTGGAGGCTTTCCGTGCAACATTGAGCTATCGGAACATGGCGGAAATCCACCGAAATCCGCGCAGTTTCCTTCGTGCAGCCGGATTGACTGCTGTCACACGGCAATCCGCCCACATGCGGGCATGAGCATTTATTTGGAGGAATTAGCGCCTGGATGCCCCGTGAGGATTCGAACCTCAATTGACGGAGTCAGAGTCCGTAGTCTTACCTTTAGACGACGGGGCACCAAGGCAGAGCGGCGCAAATAGGAGCGGTCGTGCGGCCTGTCAACGGCTGGCGTGCGCCCTTGCTCCCCCGTCCAACTCGGATTAGGCTCATCTCCAGGTTCCATGCGGATGTTCCGCCGCGTGGTGAGAGACGAGACATGACATGCCGCACGGTCCAGACCCGGCCGCGCCGCGCCCACCGCGTGAAGGGGGGCGCCGCGCGCATTATTCCCCGCATCATGCCCAGCAGCACCAGGGGGCACCCCGCAACAGCTATGCCGCGCTCGATCTCGGCACCAACAATTGCCGCCTGTTGATCGCGCGGCCGTCGGATGACGGTTTCGTGGTGGTCGACGCCTTCTCGCGCATCGTGCGCCTGGGCGAGGGGCTGGCCGCGACCGGCCGGCTTTCGGAGGCGGCGATGGACCGGGCGGTCAGCGCCCTGTCGGTCTGTTCGGACAAGCTGAGGCGCCGCCGCGTCTCGCTGGTCCGCTCGGTCGCGACCGAGGCGTGCCGGCGTGCCGATAACGGGCGCGAGTTCGTCCAGCGCGTCTATCGGGAGACCGGCATCGCGCTGGAGATCATCAGTCCGGAGCAGGAGGCCCGGCTCGCCGTGCTCGGCTGCCACGCGCTGCTCGAACCTGGCGAGGGCAACGCGCTGGTCTTCGATATCGGCGGCGGCTCGACCGAACTGATCCTGATCGATGCCGACCACAGCCCGCCGCGCGTGATCGACTGGTTCTCCGCCCCCTGGGGCGTGGTCTCGCTGTCCGAGACGGAGCCGCATGTCGGCAGCGACCGGGAAGGCCTGCTCGGCAGCTATGCACGGATGCGCGCGCGCGTGGCCGAGGGCTTCGCCCAGTTCGCCGCGCGCCTGACGCCCGGCAGCCAGCCCGGCCGCCTGCTCGGCACCAGCGGCACCGTCACCACCCTCGCCTCGGTCCATCTCGATCTGCCGAGCTACGACCGGCGCCAGATCGACGGGCTGATCGTCCCCGTCACCGCGATGCGGGAGATCAGTTCGCGGCTCGCCGGCATGTCGGTGTCCGAACGCGCCGAACTGCCCTGCATCGGCCAGGAGCGTGCCGATCTCGTGGTCGCCGGCTGCGCGATCCTCGATGCGATCCTCGATATCTGGCCGGCCGAACGGCTCGGCGTCGCCGATCGCGGCATCCGCGAGGGCATCCTTCGCTCGCTGATGGCGCGCGACAGAGCAAAGGTTATGATGTGACGCGCGGGACCGGCAGCCGCCAGCGGATCAAGACCGCCAAGGGGCGCAGCGCCTCGTCGATCAAGTGGATCCAGCGCCAGCTCAACGATCCCTATGTCCGCAAGGCGCAGGCCGAGGGCTATCGCTCGCGCGCGGCCTACAAGCTGATCGAGCTGGACGAGCGCTTCCACTTCCTCAAGGGTGCGAAGCGGGTGATCGATCTCGGCATCGCGCCCGGCGGCTGGACCCAGGTGGTCCGCCGCGTCTGCCCGCAGGCGGCGGTGGTCGGCATCGATCTGCTGCCGACCGATCCGATCGACGGCGCCACCATCCTCCAGATGGATTTCATGAGCGACGAGGCCCCAGCCCTGCTCGCCGAGGCGCTGGGCGGCCCCGCCGACATCGTCCTGTCGGATATGGCCGCGAACACCGTCGGCCACCAGCAGACCGATCATCTGCGCACCATGGCGCTGGTCGAGGCCGGCTGCCTGTTCGCCAGCGAGGTGCTGCGCCCTGGCGGCGCCTATGTCGCCAAGGTCCTCGCGGGCGGCGCCGATCACAGCCTGGTCGCCGAGCTGAAGCGCCTGTTCACCACCGTCAAGCATGCCAAGCCCCCGGCCAGCCGCAAGGACTCGTCCGAATGGTATGTCATCGCGCAGGGATTCAAAGGGCGGCCCGACGGCGCCAGCGAGGCCGCGGCGGAAGACTGAGCCGTCGCCCCGCCCGGCGGTGGAACGGCCCCGTCAGCGCTGCTTCTTGACGATGTTCGCGGTGAAATCGGGGTCCTTGTTCGCTACCCAGTCGACGAACTTGCGCAGCTGGGGGTTGGCCAGCAGGCCCTCCACATCCATCCCGTGCCGCTGCAGTTCGGAATTGGTGAAATTGGCCATCAGCGTCTTCTGGCAGATCGGATGCATCGGCACGACATCGCGCCCGCCCCGGCTCTTGGGCACGGGATGATGCCAGACGATGGTCTGCCCCGTCGGCCGCCCGCACAGCCAGCAGACCACCACCTCGGCGGGAGCCTCCTCCTCGCGGTGCAGTTCCCCATAGGGATCTTTTCTCATCTGCCTGCGCGACATATTCCCACCTCGATCGCCTGAACCTGCCAGCCCCCTATATCGCCGGAGCGCGCATGGCCACAGGACCTTGAGCAAAGCGGCCGGGCTGTTGCCATTCCATCCAGAATGGCAGGAACGGTTGGGAAGCGGTTAGTCCGCTTTGGAGCTTGCTTGGCTGGATGGCAGACGATGGCAGTGTTACGTCGCGCTGATCAACTCGGGGATAAATCGTGGTCCAGCATACGCTATTTGTGATCGGCGGGCATGATGATGAGCAGATTACGTTGACCCAAAACGAAATTGATCGAACGTGTCGGTTGGCGTGCACCGTCCGGGGGGAAACGCACTCCGTTGACGAAAGAGATTTCTTCGAGGCTCTGCGACTAATCCGACGTCGCGTCTTGGAACCAAAGGGCCTGATACCAGCTTGTTACGGAGCTAGCCTCAAGGTGTGGCCTTCGGGAATGGCACGAGACATGGGCCGAGGCTTGAAAGCGTATAAGATCGAGATCGGGGAGCAAGCATCCGAACTGGTCAGCATATTCGATAGCGGTTCGGACGTAATTCCATCACGGGTTGCGGCCCAAGAGGAATACGCTCGTGATTGGATTGCATCCCTGCGTCGCTAACCCCGCCTTCGGTGAGTGCGGATCGTCTACAACCCGGCGCGACAGAGCGCCGCTCTAACGTCCGCAATTGGGTCGAAAGCTGCCACCTCTCAACATCGTCATCCCGGACTTGATCCGGGATCCCGCTTTTCTTGCCGAAGCCGGCTGAAGAAGCAGGGCCCCGATCAAGTCCGCGCTAACGATAAGCCTACCGTATCCGCACCACCTGTTCGGGCAGTGCCCCGCCCTGGTGCGCCGGGCAGGCGCGGCGGTGGAAGCCCTTGTCCAGGCACAGCCACACCTCCTCCAGCCAGCCGGTCTTGCCGATGTTCAGCCGCATCTGGTCCGGCGCCATGCCCGGATTTGCGTCGGCGAACAGCTTCTGGAATTCGGCCGCCTTCATCGTCCGGCCGCGATATTGTTCCATCTCGGGGAAGCGCAGCTCGGCGAACAGCGCGCCGCTCCGCCGGAAATAATCGGCGGGCGTCTTCGCCATGCAGGTGCCGTGCTTCTCCCATTCATGCTGGATCAACTGTGGCGATGGCGTGCTGCACAGATGCGCGCGGATCACCGGCTCGGGCACCAGCCGGGTCGGCGTGCAATATTGCGGCCATTGCGCCCCCTCCCCGTCCGGCCACAGGCCATGCAGGGTGAAGCCGAACGGCTTCTCCGCGCCACAGCGGATGCGGTCCTGCGGGCTGGAGGCGCGGTTGACGCAATATTCGGGGGTCCAGCTCACCGCCAGCGTATAGCCGCCGATCGGCAATATCCGGCGCGGCTCGTCGATGCTCGGCCCCTCCAGCATCGGCCGCGGCAGATCGGCGGGGATATCGCAGGCGGGCGCATCCTTCTTCGCGCAGGCGGAAAGGAGCGTGGCGGCGAGAAGGATGGGAAGCCGCCCGCGCATCACAGCGCCCGGAAATCCAGCCCGATATCGGCCGCCGGGGCAGACTGGGTCAGCCGCCCGACCGAGATATAGGTGACGCCCGTGCGGGCGATCTCCTTGATCGTGTCGAGCCGCACGCCGCCCGTCGCCTCGGTCGGCACCCGTCCGCCGATCAGGGTGACGGCGCCGCGCAGGGTCGGCGGGTCCATATTGTCGAGCATCAGATGGGTCGCGCCCGCCGCCAGCGCGGGTTCGATCTGGTCGATCCGGTCGACCTCGACCATGATCCGCGATATCCCGGCGACGACCGCGCGGCGCACCGCCTCGCCGATCCCGCCGGCCACCGCGACATGATTGTCCTTGATCATCGCCGCATCGTCGAGCCGCATGCGGTGGTTGGTGCCGCCGCCCATCCGCACCGCATATTTCTCCAGCACGCGCAGGCCGGGGATGGTCTTGCGGGTGTCGAGCAGGGTCGCGCCGGTGCCCGCGATCGCGTCGACATAGGCGCTGGTCAGCGTCGCCACGCCCGACAGGTGCTGGACGGTGTTGAGCGCCGACCGCTCGGCGGTCAGCATCGCCCGCGCCTTGCCCCTCAGCCGCATCAGTACGCCGCCCTTCGCCACGCGGTCACCGTCGCCGGCCAGCCGCTCGATCTCGACATCGGGGTCAAGCGCGCGGAAGAAGGCCTCCGCGATCGGCAGCCCGGCCAGGCTGATCGCGTCACGGCTCGCCATCTCGCCCTCGAACAGCGCATCGGCCGGGATCGTCGCGGCGGAGGTGACGTCCCCCCCCTGCCCCATATCCTCGGCAAGGGTCGATCGGACGAAGGCGTCGAGGTCGAAATCGGGAAGTTTAAACGTCATGTCCCACCCTCAGCCGTCACCCTAGCGAAGGCTGGGGTCCATGTCTCTCACCGGCCAGATGCCATCTGAGAAGGAGGCAGACATGTATGCCAGCCTTCGCTGGCATGACGGAGTTATAGTTCAGATCTTCGGCCGGCCCACATCGGGACCCGAAAGCCCCCCGGTCATCTCCAGCATCCGGTCCAGCGAGCGCTTGGCCTTCACCCGCGTCTCCTCGTCGACATGGATCTGCGGCTCCAGGTCGCGCAGCGCGATATAGAGCTTCTCCAGCGTGTTGAGCGCCATATAGGGGCACATGTTGCAGTTGCAGTTGCCGTCCGCGCCGGGCGCGCCGATGAAGGTCTTGTGCGGCGCCGCCTTCTCCATCTGGTGGATGATGTGCGGCTCGGTCGCGACGATGAAGGTCTCGGCGTCGCTGTTCAGTACATAGTCGAGGATGCCGCGGGTCGATCCGACATAATCGGCATGGTCGAGGATATGGACCGGGCACTCGGGATGCGCGGCGACGGGCGCGCCCGGATGCTGGGCCTTGAGCTTGAGCAGTTCGGTTTCCGAGAACGCCTCATGGACGATGCAGCTGCCCTCCCACAGCAGCATCTCGCGTCCGGTCGTCCGCGCGAAATAGCCGCCCAGATGCCGGTCGGGCGCGAAGATGATCTTCTGGTCCAGCGGGATCTGCGACAGGATGGTCGCCGCCGAGGAGGAGGTGACGATGATGTCGCTATGCGCCTTCACCGCCGCCGAGCAGTTGATGTAGGTCAGCGCCAGATGGTCGGGATGCGCGGCGCGGAACCGGGCGAATTCCTCGGGCGGGCAGCTGTCCTCCAGGCTGCACCCGGCGTCCATGTCGGGCAGGATCACGGTCTTCTCGGGCGACAATATCTTCGCCACCTCGGCCATGAAGCGCACCCCGCAGAAGGCGATCACCTCGGCGTCGGTGGCCGCCGCCTTGCGCGACAGGTCCAGGCTGTCGCCGACGAAATCGGCGAGATCCTGTATCTCCGGGGCCTGGTAATAATGGGCGAGGATCACGGCGTTGCGTTCCTTGCGCAGCCGATCGATCTCGGCGCGCAGGTCGATCCCCGTCAGATTCTCGGTAACCGCATTCATCGCTTCACTCTCCAAGCCCGTCACCCCGGGCTTCACCCGGGGTCCCACTTCCTCTTCCGACTTTGCAGGAGAAGCGGGATCCCGGATCACGTCCGGGATGACAAAAAGAAACAGAACACGGCCCTACGCCGCCAAACTCCATAGATCGTCATCATTGCGAACGATACCACGCATCTGCAGGTCGATCAGATGCGCCAGCACCGACAGGCCGGCCGCCCCGTGCAGGCGCGGATCGACGCCCGAATACATCTGCTTCACCATCTCGGGGATCGCGGCTACATCCTTCTCCAGCAGGCGCAATATCTGGCCCTCGCGCTGCTTGCGGTGGCCGATCAGGCCACGGACGAAGCGGTGCGGCCGCTCGATCGGATCGCCATGCGCGGAGAAATAGAGGCTGTCCTGCTCGCGGGCCATCAGCCGGTCGAGGCTCGCCAGATAGTCGCCCATATTGCCGTCCGGCGGGCTGATCACCGATGTCGACCAGCCCATCACATGGTCCCCGGTGAACAGCACCTGCGCCTCCGGCAGCGCGTAGCAGATATGGTTGGAGGTGTGGCCGGGGGTATGGACAGCCTCCAGCGTCCAGCCATCGCCCTCGATCCGGGCCTCGTCGGCCATCGCCTCGTCGGGAACATAGGTCCGATCGAACGCCGCGTCGGCGCGCGGGCCGCTGTCGTCCAGCACCAGCGGCGCGCAGCCGATGATCGGCGCACCGGTCCGCGCCTTCAGCTCGACGGCGGCCGGGCTGTGGTCGCGATGGGTATGGGTGCAGACGATCGCCTTCAGCGGCGCATCCCCGATCGCGGCCAGGATCGCATCGACATGTCCGGGAAGATCGGGGCCCGGATCGACCACCGCCACATCGCGCGTCCCGACCAGATAGGTCTGGGTGCCGCTATAGGTGAACGGCCCCGGGTTGCCGGCCAACAGCCGGCGCACCAGGGGATGCTGCATCTGGGCGACGCCGACGATCTGTTCGCTCATGCGGGCCCATGTGGCATCGGCGGCGGCGGTTGTGAAGGGCCTGCGAAGATCTGACTTCCCGTCACCCCAGCCCTTCGACTGCCTTGCAGGCGCTTAGGATAAACTTCGGCAAAGCCGAAGGCTGGGGTCCATGTCTCTCTCCGCTGACGGCGCCATCTGAGAAGGCGACAGACATGGATTCCTGCCTGCGCAGGAATGACGATCATCTTTCTGCCATATCCCGCGCCGCCACCGCCTCGGCGGGAAAATCGCTGAACAGCCCGTCCACGCCATAGCCCAGGAAGCGGCGATACTCCGCCGCCGCGTCGCCGCGCGCCGCCTGGTCCTCGCCGATCCGGTCGCCTGCGGCCAGGAAGATGTTCTCGCGGCGGAAGGTCCAGGCATGGACCTGCAGGCCCGCCGCGTGCGCGTCCGCCACGAGGGTCGTCGGCGGCAGCGCCTGCCCCGCCGCGTCGCGCGGCTCGATCAGCAGCTTGTACGGGCCGATCGCATCGGCATAGCCGGCGATCGCCTTCAGCCCGTCGGGGCTCACCATGTCGGCGACGGTCATGCCGCTGCCCGCCTCGGTCTGGTCCCAGGGCGGCTCGTCGCCGATCAGCTGCACGAGGCGCAGGCTGGTCATCGCGCGCAGCGCCTTGAGGTTCGTCACCTCGAACGACTGGAGGAACACCGGATCGTCGCGCCCGGTGAAGCCCGCCCGCGCCAGCGCCTCGACCAGCGCCTTCTCCATCGGCTTGCCGATCGACGCGAAATAGCTGGGATGCTTGGTCTCGGGATAGATGCCCACCCGGCGCTTCGTGCCCCGCAGCAGCGCCAGCGCCTCGTCCAGCGTGGCGATCCGCTCCTCCAGCCAGCCCATATTCGCCGGGCGGATCTGCGGCAGCCGCTCGCGCGCATGGAGCGTCTTCAATTCGGCAAGGGTGAAATCCTCGGTGAACCAGCCGACCACCGGCTTGCCGTCGATCGTCTTGGCCGTGCGGCGGTCGGCGAACTCGGGATGGTTCGCGACATCGGTCGTGCCCGAAATCTCGTTCTCATGGCGGATGACGAGGACATTGTCCTTCGTCATCACCAGATCGGGCTCGATATAGTCGGCGCCCTGCTCGATCGCGCGCTTATAGGCCGCCAGCGTATGCTCGGGCCGCTCGCCCGATGCGCCGCGATGGGCGATGATGATCGGCTTGGCGTCCAGGGGAGCGGTCATGACCAGCGCCGCGAGCGCGAGGAGGAGCCGCATCTTCCGGTCACCGGGTCCCCAAATGTGCCATCCTTATTTCGTCATCCCGGGCTTCACCCGGGATGACGGTACATAGGTTCAGGCGTGGGCGATGCCCTTCTGGTCGAGCAGTTCGAGCAGCTCACCGGCCTCGTACATCTCCATCATGATGTCCGATCCGCCGACGAACTCGCCGCCGACATAGAGCTGGGGGATGGTCGGCCAGTCCGAATATTCCTTGATCCCGGCGCGGATCGCCGGGTCCTGCAGCACATCGACGGTCGCATATTCGACGCCGAGATGGTCGAGGATGGCGATCGCGCGGCTGGAGAAGCCGCATTGCGGGAACAGCGGCGTGCCCTTCATGAACAGCAGCACATCGGCCGACTTGACCGCAGTCGCGATACGGGTCTGGGCGTCGTCACTCATTGTCTTTTCCTCAATCGGGCGTCGCGGTGGTCAGCTGGAGCGCGTGGAGCACGCCCCCCATCCGGCCACCCAGGGCTTCATAGACGCGCTGGTGCTGGCGGACGCGGGGAAGCCCGCGAAACGTCTCGCTGACTACGCGGGCCGCATAATGGTCGCCATCGCCGGCAAGATCGGTGATCTCGACCAGCGCATCGGGCAGCGCCGCCTTGATCATCGCCTCGATCTCGCTCGCTGCCATCGGCATGGCTTATTTGCCTTCCATCAGCTGGCGGCGCGCTTCGATCGTCTTCGCGTCGAGCGCGGCCCGGATGCGGGCATCGTCGATGTCGACGCCGGCCGTGGTCAGGTCGCCCAGCAGCTTGCGGATCACGTCCTCGTCGCCGGCTTCCTCGAAATCGGCCTGGACGACCGACTTGGCATAGCCGTCCGCCTCGGCGGCGGTCAGGTTCATCAGGCCGGCGGCCCACTGGCCGAGCAGCCGGTTCCGCCGCGCGGTGATGCGGAAGGCCATCTCCTGATCATGGGCGAACTTGTTCTCGAAGGCCTGTTCGCGATCGTCGAAGGTTGTCATTGCGTCCCCGTCTGCCGGATTGTTGGATTTCAGATAAGCATGGCGGCAGCGGCGCGCAACCGCCTTGGGCGTCCTCAGCCCAGCGACACCACCAGCTTGCCGATGGCGCCGCGCCCCTTCAGCCGGGCGATGCCCTCGGCCGCGCGCTCGAACGGCAGGGTTTCGGCGATGCGCGGCGCGATCAGCCCCTGTTCCAGCCAGGCGAACAGCCGCGCGGCATTCGCCCGGTTTCCCTCGGGATCGCGCACCGCCCAGGCGCCCCAGGCGACGCCGCGCACATCCGCGCTCTTGAGCAGCGGCAGGTTGAGCGGCAGCTTCGGGATGCCGGCGGTGAAGCCGAGCACCAGATAGCGCCCGTTCCAGCCCATCGCGCGGAAGGCCGGTTCGGCATAGTCGCCACCGACGGGATCGACGACGATGTCGGCCCCCTCGCCGCCCACCGCCGCCTTGAAGCGATCGGCCAGCGCGCGCGACTGGTCCCGGTCGAACGGTGCCGCGCCGTAGACCAGCGCGTCGTCGGCCCCGGCGGCCCGCGCCTCGGCGGCCTTCTCGTCGCTGGACACCGCTGCTATCACCCGCAGCCCCAGCGCCTTGCCGACCTGGATCGAGGCGATGCCGACGCCGCCCGCCGCGCCCAGCACCAGCAGCGTCTCGCCAGCCTTCGCCTGGCCGCGGTCGACCAGCGCGTGGATCGCCGTGCCATAGGTCAGCAGCAGCGCCGCCGCTTGTTCGAACGATTGCCCCGCCTGCAGGCGGAACGCCTCGTCTACAGGCACCGCGATCTTCTCCGCCAGCCCGCCGTGCAGGGTGACGGAGGCCAGAGCGTCGCCCGGCGCCCAGCCGGTCACGTCCTCGCCCACCGCCTCGACGACGCCCGCGATCTCGCTGCCGGGGGCGAAGGGGCGTGGCGGACGGATCTGATATTTATCCTCGATCACCAGCGCATCGGGGAAGTTCAGCCCGCAGGCCTTCACGCGGACCAGCAGCTGGCCCGGCCCCGCCACCGGATCGGGAAGCTCGCGCAGGACCAGGCTTTCCGGCCCGCCGGTCGCTGCCGAGACGAGCGCCCTCACAGCCAGGGCCGCTCCGCCGCCATCTTGCTTTCGAAGCCGGCGATGATCGCGTCCTGCGCCAGGGTCATGCCCACCTCGTCGAGGCCGTTGAGCAGGCAATGCTTGCGGAACGGATCGATCTCGAAGGTGAAGCGGTCCTGAAACGGCGTCGTCACCGTCTGATGCTCCAGGTCGATGCCGATCGGGTCGGTCTTGGCGACTTCGAGCAGCCGGTCGACCGCCTCCTGCGGCAGCACCACGGTCAATATGCCGTTCTTGAAGGCGTTGCCCGAGAAGATGTCGGAGAAGCTCGGCGCGATCACCGCGTCGATCCCCATGTCGTTGAGCGCCCAGGCGGCATGTTCGCGGCTCGACCCGCAGCCGAAATTATCACCCGCGATCAGGATGTTGGCGCCCGCATATCCGGGATCGTCGAAGATGTTGCCGGGCTGGGCGCGGATCGTCTCGAACGCACCCTTGCCGAGCCCCTTGCGGGTGATCGTCTTCAGATAATGCGCCGGGATGATCACGTCGGTATCGATATTTTTCAGGCCCAGCGGGATCGCCCGGCCCTCGACCTCGCGGATCGGCTTCATCATTCGGCTCCTTGGGGAAAGGCGGGCAGCTTGGCCACGTCGCGCGGATCATGCTGGATGATCGCGATCGCCTTCAGCGACCTGGCGAGCTTGCGGAAACGGTCCATCGCCGCCAGCGAATCGGCACGATCGGTGTTGAAGGTGGGCACGCCGTCGCTGTCGAGATTCTCGTGGAAATGGGCGACATCGCCCGACAGCAGCACGGCGCCGGTCTTCGGCAGCCGCACCAGCAGGCCGTGATGGCCGGGCGTGTGCCCCCGCAGGTCAATCATCGTCACGCTGCCGTCGCCGAACAGGTCCTTGTCGCCCTCAACGGCTTCCACCTTGGCGCCCTCGCCCATCCACGGGGCCAGCGCCTTGGCGGTCGGCTCATGCTTGCGCGCGGCCGCCAGGTCGCCCGCGCCGATCACCAGCTTGGCCTTCGGGAAGTCGGCGGCCTGGCCGATATGGTCGCCATGATAATGGCTGATCCCGATCAGGCCGATCTGCTCGGGCTTGACGCCCAGCGCCGCCAGCTGCTCGAGGATCGTCCTGTCCAGCGTCGCGCTGATCGGCTTCACCGCGTCGATCGGCGCGCCCTTCAGCGACACCGGATAGCCGCTGTCCCACAGCATATAGGCGTCGCCATCCTTGATCAGGTAGCAGCTGGCGACCAGTTCCCGGGTCTGGCCCGTATAGGCCTGCGTGTCCGAGAACAGGTTGAGCTGGTTGACCCGGCTGCGGCCGCAATCGAGCCGCCACAGCTTGTCGACCGTGCCCGGCACCGGCGCGGCGCTCGCCGCCGAAGCCGCGAGCAGCGCCGCCAGCCCTGCCGCGATCAGCCTCATCCGACCGGCTCCAGCGCGCGCACGTCGGCCAGATGGCCGGTCACCGCCGCCGCCGCCGCCATGGCGGGGCTGACGAGGTGGGTGCGCGCGCCCGGCCCCTGCCGGCCGACGAAATTGCGGTTGGAGGTGGAGGCACAGCGCTCGCCCGCCGGCACCTTGTCCGGGTTCATCGCCAGGCACATCGAGCAGCCCGGCTCGCGCCATTCGAAGCCCGCCTCGATGAAGATGCGGTCCAGCCCCTCGGCCTCGGCCTGGCGCTTGACCAGCCCGGAGCCGGGCACCACCAGCGCCTGGCGGACATTGGCAGCCACCTTGCGGCCGCGCGCGATCGCGGCGGCGGCGCGCAGGTCCTCGATCCGGCTGTTGGTGCAGCTGCCGATGAAGACATGCTCGACCGGCACCTCGTCCATGCGGGTGCCCGGCGTCAGCCCCATATAGTCGAGCGACTTCTGCGCCGCGACCTGCTTGGAAGGATCGGCGAAGCCCGCCGGATCGGGAACCACGCCGGTGATCGGCACCACGTCCTCAGGGCTGGTGCCCCAGGTCAGGCAGGGCGCGATGTCGGCGGCGTCGATGATGACGACCTTGTCATATTGCGCGCCGGCATCGGTCGGCAGCGTCTTCCACCAGGCGAGCGCCTTGTCCCATGCCTCGCCGGTCGGCGCCATCGGCCGTCCCTTCACATAGACGAAGGTCGCCTCGTCGGGCGCGATCAGGCCCGCCCGCGCGCCGGCCTCGATGGACATGTTGGAGACGGTCAGCCGCCCCTCGATCGACATCTCGCGGAACACGTTGCCGGTATATTCGATGACATAGCCGGTGCCGCCGGCCGCGCCGATCACGCCGATGATGTGCAGGATCACGTCCTTGGGGGTCACGCCCGCGCCCAGCGTGCCCTCGACGCGGATCTCCATCGACTTGGACTGCTTGAGCAGCAGCGTCTGGGTCGCCATGACATGCTCGATCTCGGACGTGCCGATGCCGAAGGCCAGTGCGCCCAGGCCGCCATGCGCGGCGGTGTGGCTGTCGCCGCAGACGATCGTCGTGCCTGGCAGCGAGAAGCCCTGCTCGGGCCCCACGACATGGACGATGCCCTGCTCGGGCGCGGTCGCGTCGATATAGGGCACGCCGAACTCGGGCGCGTTCTTCTCCAGCGCGGCAAGCTGGCTCGCCGATTCGGCATCCGCGATCGGGATGCGCGCGCCCTGCGCGTCGACCCGCGCGGTGGTAGGAAGGTTGTGGTCGGGCACCGCGAGCGTCAGGTCCGGCCGCCGGAGCTTGCGTCCCGCGACGCGGAGCGCCTCGAAGGCCTGGGGGCTGGTGACCTCATGGACGAGGTGGCGGTCGATATAGATCAGGCAGGTGCCGTCTTCACGGCGCTCGACGACATGCGCGTCCCAGATCTTCTCGTACAGGGTGCGGGGCTTGCTCGACATGCGCGCCGCTCTAATCGAGGTTCCGCCAATGTCAAAGGAGAGAGCGCATCGGCCGGTCAAGCTGTGCTTTCAGCGCGCGGCGGGATCGGCCTTCCGCAGGCGCGCGATCCCCGGTCCGCCGGGGCATGCAATCGTTCGCGGGCGCATTGCAGGCGCCGGGGATCGCGCCTATGGCGGGCCGACACGGTTTTGGGGGAAGCTGTGAAGAAACCGTCATTTGATGATGCGGATGGCCGTCGCCTGTCGGTCCTCGTCGTTGAGGATGAAGAAGATGTCCGCCAGTCGGCCGTCTTCGCGCTGGAGGAATTCGGCTATGAGGCGCTCCAGGCGCGCGATGGCCGTGAGGGCCTGGCCCTGCTCGAGGCGCGGCCCGACATCGATCTGCTGTTCACCGACGTCCGCATGCCCGGGGACATTGACGGGGTGGAGCTGGCCTTCACCGTGCGCAGCCGCTGGCCGGCGGTCGCGATCATCATCGTCTCGGGCTTCCTGGATCTGCGCGGATCGCGCCTGCCGGCCGGCGCCGCCTTCCTGCCCAAGCCCTATCGCTTCGCCGCGCTGAAGGCGCTGATCGAGCAGCAGCTCGCCCGCCGCCCGCACGCGGGGCAGCCCTGACGGCAGCCTGATCGCCGCTATTTGTCCAGTTCGGTCCAGTCCTTGAACGGCAGGTGATAGAGCATGTCCATCACCTCCAGCTGCATGCCGGTCGGCTCCACCGCGGTCGAGTTCCACAGCATCCCCACCCCGGCCTTCAGCAGCGGATCGAACAGGATCAGCGAGCGATAGCCGGCGACGGCACCGCGATGGCCGATCACCTGCCGGCCCTGATAATGCCAGATCCGCCAGCCCAGGCCGTAGCTCGCTTCCTTCAGCGACTGGTCCAGCTCGCGCTGGCGGTGGATCGAAAAGGTACGGATGCGGGGCGAATGAATCTCCTTCAGCAGCCGCTTCGACAGCACCCGCGGCGCCTCGCCCATCTGCGCACGCATCCAGATGCCTAGGTCGATGATCGAGCTGTTCACCCCGCCCGCCGCCGGCGTCCGGTAATAGGCCTCGGCCACCTTGAGCTCGCGCCGTCCCTCATGCGGCCGCGCCCAGTTGGGGGAGGACATCAGCCCCTCGCGCGTCGTCGTCGCCGATTGCATGCCCAGCGGCCCGAACAGTTCCTGCTGGGTCAGCTCGGCATAGCTCTTGCGCCCGGCATTCTCGGCCGCCTCGCTCGCCGCGTCATAGGCGATGTTCTGATAGCTGTAGCATTTGCCCGGCGGGCACAGCAGCGGGATCTGGTTCAGCCGCCCGCGTATCTCCTTGGGGTCGCGCCCGTCCTCCAGGTCCTGGTCATAGGCGTTCTTCCAGATGCCCAGGCTCTGCGACAGCAGGTTGTCGATCGTCGCGACCTCCTGCGCATTCTCCGGCAGCTTCAGCGACGGCGCCCAGCGCGACACCGGATCGCGCAGCGACAGCTTCTTCTCCTGGGCCATCTTGGCGAGCAGGGTCGCGGCGACGCCCTTGGACACCGATGCCCAGCGGAACACGGTGTGCGCATCCACCGGCCGCCCTTCCTCGCCGTCGGTGGTCACGCCATAGCCCTTGGCGAAGCTGATCTGCCCGTTCTCGATGGTGACGATGGCGACGCCCACCACCGATCGCTTGTCCGCCAGCTGGCGCATCCGCCGATCTAGCCGGCCATAGTCGATCCTCAGCGGGCCCGGCTTGCTGATCCCGATCCGGCTCAGGTCGACCGACAGGCGCTCGGCGCCGGGTTTCGGCGCGGCCTCCTGCGCGCGGCGCAGATACAGGCCGCCCGCCGCGATGAAGGCGATCAGCACCGCCACGATCACCACCGCCGCGACGACCAGGCCGCGTTCGATCTGGATGACGGTGGGAACGGGCCGTTCGCTCGGCGCGGTGAAATCGTTTCTTGGGTCGTTGTCGGGATTCACGGATCAGGATCGGACCACATTGGGAAGGGAAAGCGGGTTTAGCAGGTCGGGCGGAGAGCGCCCGCGCTGCGAAGCACCGCTCGGCCCGTCACATGCACCATCCGGCGCGGCACCGAAAGAGCCCCCGGCGGATATTTTCCGCGCGGCGCCGTTGCCCCCTTCCGCCGTTCAAATCCTGCCGCACCGCAGCATAAATAGCCGGAAATGCGCCATTATTGCCACAGCAAGTCGGTAATCTCCCGGATTATTCGCCCGGACCGGCGCGCCGGCCGTTGACCGCCCCCCGGCCATGCGACAGGACGGCCCGGAAGAGGAGCCGTGATGATCAAGGAACTTGCGGAAATCGACATCAAGCCCGGTTGTGAGCAGGCCTTCGAACAGGCCGCCGTCCAGGCTCGGGAGCTGTTCCTCGCCTCGAAGGGCTGCATCGCTTTCCGCCTCCATCGCTCGCTCGAACAGCCCAGCCGCTACCGGATGTTCGTCGAGTGGGAGACGATCGAGGATCACATGATCGAGTTCCGCAATTCGGACGCCTTCCTCGAATGGCGCAGGCTGTGCGGCCCCTATTTCCAGAGCCCACCCCGGGTCGAGCATCTCGTCATCATCGTCGAGGGCCGCAGCGAGGACGCGCCTGCCGACGTGCTGGCGGCGGAATAAGCGGCGCGCACCCTACCCCTCGGTGCATCCCGCACCCTCTCTTCGTCATTCCCGCACTCTCTCTTCGTCATTCCCGCGGAGGCGGGAATCCACCGGGCAACCATCTCCAGACCATGAGGCGTTCGGCCAAACCGCCGCGCGGATGGCCTCTGTAGAGAGATACCAGCGAGAGGCGGGCCGAAGCCCTCTCACCCTTTTTCTCCCTCACCCTTCCTCGGTATAGCGCGTCCCGTCGCGATGCCGGTAAAACCCCTCCCCGGCCCGCGCGACCATGTCGATATCCGGATAATCGCAGGCATCCTCATCGGGCCGCCGCGTCCCTACCTCCAGATAGACGGCCTCCCGCCCGCTCCGGTTCTGCAGATGGTGCGCCCGGGCGGGATCGCCCGCCTTCCACCCGATGCAGTCGCCTGCGCGCAGCACATGCTCGCCCGTCTCCTCGACCGCGACCACCTCGCCTTCCAGCACCATCACGAATTCGTCCTCGACCGTGTGCCAGTGCCGCTGGCTGGACCATTTGCCCGGCGGCAATCGCACCAGGTTCACCCCGAAATCACTCAGCCCCGCCGCATCCCCCAGCTTCCGCCAGGTCGCTCCGATGCAGATATCCCTGAACGGATGCGGATAGCTGCACCCGCTGCTCAACGGGATGGAGTCGAGATCGAGCTTGGGCATGACGGCACTCCTTCTCGGCATTGGGAAAGCGGGCATCCTCCCTCCGCCATCCCGGATGTGAAGGAAGGTGCCGCACTCTCCTCTTAACGCCGCGTCAACCACCAACCGCAAGCCGATGTTCACCCGCCGATGCGACGGTGGCCGTAACGACATGATCAGGATGGGTTTGCCGTGCGGAGATTGCTGACGCTGCTGGATGACATCAGGGGCCTGGCCGCCATCGAATATGGCCTCGGCCTCGCGCTGGTGGCGATCGTGTCGATCACCGCCTGGGGCGCGGTCGGCAGCCAGGGCACGCCGGAGCCGGCCCCGGCACACCGGGCAGCCTGATCGCCCACCGTCCCACCTCGCCATCATTCCGCCACCGTCACCCCGGGCCTGACCCGGGGTCCCGCCATTCCCTTCCGATCGCGGTACATAGTCGTTGCGGTGAGAGGGCAACGGGGCCAAACATTCCCTCAACCCCATCGAAGCTGTAATCATGTGGCATGGCCGCCGCAGACGATGACCGAAACTGAAAGCTATTTGCGCGCGCCTGCGCCATTTTGGCGGGTCAGGCAAATGGACACGCATTGCCGATAATTCGGAAATTGGCTTCTCGGAACTTCGCTCCCGCCATTACTGTGCTCAGCGACTATGTCAGCGATGGCAAAGCTATCGCGCTTCTCCGCAGGTCAGCGCGCCGGGGTGATGCTACATCGGCTTATAACCTGGCCATCACCCACCGAAACCGAGGTGACATGCTTGGATACCGGATCGGGCTGCGACACGCGGCAAGGCTCGACTCGGATGCGGCGCAGGAACTTCGCAACTTCAAGACGCGGTTCCCCGAAAAGGTGATGAGCAAATTCAACAGGCTCGCTCCGGAAAGCGAATGACGCTCCAGGATTTTACGTTTTCAGGATTTGGGTAGCGGGCGGCGCATTATCCACAAACTGCCTGCCGCCCATTGCCAGGCCTATGCCAAGTTCCTGCTCGCCCTACCGGTCGACAACCCACCTCTTGCCCGCCCAATATAGGGACATCGTCCCCTGCTGCTGGACGAAGCCACCCCCTTCATAGCTTATCCTGATCCGGCATCCGGATCGGGTGGCTCTCACGAACCTATACAGCGGCACGCCCTTCTGCATGACGTCGCCCCGTTGATAGGGCTGGCCCCTGTCGGCCATGACGTTTCCGATCGCCTCCACGACGCCCCGAGGAAGATCCGCCTTTCGCTGATAGCTCTGTTCGTCCTGCTTTCCGCAAATGCCTGCGGCGCTGCCGGGACCTGCTCCAGAACCGATCGGCAGGAACATCATCAAGGAAAGAACCCCTCGTCTCATCAGGCAACAATCTATCAGCGCAGCAGGCGTCCGCAACGGAACGATCATCGAAGATGATCTGGCACTCAACCAACGCCGCCAAGAGGGATAGGGGCGATTTGAGCCGGGTTCGGCCGCAATTGTCCGGAGGCGACAATAGGGATGGCTACCCGCCACCGCCCCCATCCACAGCCTAAGCGCAAATACCTAAGTAGCCGCCACGTCGTTTCCAAACCAGCACGGGCACGTTCCATCCGTGCAGGAGTCGTGCGAGCCCGTACGGGGCCTCGCCCGCAGGGAACGATAGTCCGCTTATGACGGCATTGGACGCCATCACCACCGGACAGGGCGGCGTACACACCGCCGCACCCCGTCCCGTGCGGCCCCACGAGTACTCGTGATGCCTGGCGCCCGGCTGACCGAGGATGTCTACGCCGAACTGGTCTGCTCGCTGTTCGAAACGCTGGTGCCGACGATCATCATGGCGATCAGCTTCCTGCTGGTCGGCTGCTGGATCGTCTCGCAGCGGCCCGATCCGCTGCTGTTCCTGTTCTTCATGCTGGCGTCGGTCGCCGCGATGTGGCGCATCGCCCTCCTCCTCTTCTACCGGCACGAGGTGCAGGCAAAGGGTTTCGGCGCCGTCCGCGCGGGCCAGCTGGAGCGGCGGTTCGCCCTTCCCTATTTCGCCTTTGCCCTGTTTTTCGGGCTGTTCGCGGCACGGGGCTTCTTCGTCGGTGCCAATGAGCACCGGCTGCTGATCGTCGGGCTGATCTTCGGCTATGGCGCGGGGGTCGCGGCCGGGATCTCGCTGCGGCCATGGATCGGTATCCCCAGTGCCCTGATCGCCATCGTCCCGATGATCGTCGCCAGCTTCCTCGTACCCCAGCGCTGGAGCACCGGCCTGCTCACCCTCGCCTTCCTGCTCGGCGGGATCGAGAATATGCTGCGCCGCTATCAGGCCGCCTCGCGCCAGTTCGCGATGCAGCGGCTGCTGGCGACGATCGGCCGGCGCGATGAACTGACGGGCCTTTCCAACACCGTCAGGCTGCGTGAGCGGTTCGCCGAGATCACCGCGTCGACACCGCGCGCCGAAACCATCGCGGTCCACGTCCTCATTCTCGACGGGATCGAGGCGGTGAACGAAAGCCATGGCTATCCGGCGGGCGACGCCGTTCTCCAGGCGGCCGGCGAACGGCTCGACCGGCTGATGGTCGGCCGCAGACTGGCTGCGCGGCTGGGCGGCGTCATCTTCGCCGTCGTCCAGCCCGAGTTGTTGCAGCCCCGCCGCGCCGAGGAACTGGCCGGCGAGATGGTCGCAGCGGTCAGCCGTCCCTATACCGTGGGCCGTGCCGAGTTCGTCATTCGCGCCCATGTCGGATACGCGATCGACGTCCAGCAGGGCGCGGATCTGGACAGCCTTCTCAAGAAGGCGGAGGAAGCCGCGCACCGCGCCCGCCAGGACAGCCGCGACATCGTCGAACATAGCCGGCCGACCTGGGCGATGGATTCGCTCGCCCGCGGTGGCCCCCGCTTCGCCTGAACGGCACTTCGCAGAATTTGTTCTTATTTTGTTCTTGAATTTCACCTCAGGAAATGCCATGTTTGGCCGGTCCTGAACCAACGGGGATCATCCAGGATCGTGCAGCCCTCCATCCTCGCCGCATCGCGGCGCCCGCACCCGCGCCGGCACGCCCTGCCGCTCCCCCGCCGTCCACGGCCACCGGCGCTGCCGCATGCACGGCGGCAGGGGCAGCGGCGCGCCGCGTGGCAACCGCAATGCCTGGAAGCGTGGCGTGCGCTCCGCCTGGTTTCGGGAGATCAGCTGTTATGTGCGCGAAAGCGGTCGCTTCACCCGGCTCGCCAATGACATGCTGCGGCTGCAGACGGCCCGGCGGAAGGCCGCCGATGCCGCACGGCGGGCGCGGCTCTGCGAGGGACGACGTGCCGAGAAAAATAAAAAACGCACGATCAACCCCATGCACCCGGGAATTCGGCCTGCTTCACCCCTTTTCCCGTCGCTCCTGCGAAGGCAGGAGCCCATGTCTCTCGCCTCCTCGATGGCGCCTGACATGGGAACGGACATGGCTTCCCGCCTCTGCGGGAATGACGAGGCGGGCGCTGTTCTCGAACGAGGGCCGATCGACATTCTGTTCAGACCGGGTCGAAAATGGTGGTTTTCCGTGACCCGGAGCGCAGCATACTCAAATATATATGAGCACCGGAAGCACGGGAAACCGCCAATTTGCAGGCCGGTATGGGCTGAATGTCGATCGGCCCTAGATCAGCCCCGCCAGCGGGCTCGACGGATCGGCGTACATGCGTCGCCCCATCCGCCCGGCGCGATAGGCGAGCCGTCCGCTCTCCACCGCCAGCTTCATCGCCGATGCCATCATCACCGGGTTCTTGGCCTCGGCGATCGCGGTGTTCATCAGCACGCCCGCGCAGCCCAGTTCCATCGCGGAGGACGCTTCGGAGGCGGTGCCGACGCCCGCATCGACCAGCACGGGCAGCTTGGTGCCCTCCACGATCAGGCGGATCGTCACCCGGTTCTGAATGCCCAGGCCCGATCCGATCGGCGCGCCCAGCGGCATGATCGCGACCGCGCCGGCATCTTCCAGACGCTTCGCCGCGATCGGATCGTCGACGCAATAGACCATCGGCTTGAAGCCTTCCTTGGCCAGTATCTCGGTGGCGCGCAGCGTCTCGACCATGTCGGGATAGAGCGTCTTGGCCTCGCCCAGCACCTCGAGCTTCACGAGGTCCCAGCCGCCCGCCTCGCGCGCCAGCCGCAGCGTGCGGATCGCCTCCTCGCCGGTGAAGCAGCCGGCGGTGTTCGGCAGATAGACGATCTTCTTCGGGTCGATGAAATCGGTCAGCATCGGCGCCTTGGGATCGGCGACATTCACCCGCCGCACCGCGACGGTCACGATCTCGGCCCCCGACGCTTCGACCGCAGCAGCGTTCTGGGCGAAATCCTTGTACTTGCCGGTGCCGACGATCAGCCGCGACCTGAAGGTCCGCCCCGCCACCGTCCAGCTATCATCGTCCCCGCTGTCCACGCCCACCTGATGCTCCCCGTCGCCCCCCGCGACCGGATGGTCGCCACCACCAACGAAATGGACGATCTCAAGATCGTCCCCGTCCTCCAGCACGACCTGCCCGAGCGTGGAGCGCGGCACAACCTCCAGATTGCGTTCCACCGCGACCTTGGCCGGTTCCAGCCCCAGTTCCAGCGCCAGCTCGGCGATCGTCATACCCGCGATCACGCGGCGATGCTCGCCGTTGATACGGAGCTGGATCGTGCCGTCGGGGTTGGTCATCATGTCTCCTCGGCGCACCTGCTAATGCGCTTTCGCTTTCGGTCGGGGGGCCATATAGGGGTCCGGGTCGCAGCATCGCAACGGAAAGGCTTCGCGTGGCGGATCGTCCGGTCATCTATGTGCTCAACGGCCCCAACCTCAACATGCTCGGTACCCGTGAGCCCGAAATCTACGGGACGACCACGCTCGACGACATCGCCGGCATGCTGGAGGACCGCGCGCTCGAACTGGGGCTGGAGATCGACATGCGCCAGTCGAACCATGAGGGGCATCTGGTCGACTGGATCCAGGAGGCCAACGCCTCGGGCGCGAAGGCCGTCATCATCAATCCCGGCGCCTACACCCATACGTCGATCGCGCTGCATGACGCGATCAAGGGGGTGACGATCCCGGTGATCGAGGTCCATCTGTCGAACCCGCATGCCCGCGAGGCCTTCCGCCATGTGAGCTTCGTCGGACAGGCCGCGAAGGGCTCGATCATGGGCTTCGGCGCGCAAAGCTACATGCTGGCGCTGGACGCCGCCGCCCGACTCTGACAATGGCGTCCGCCACGGATCAACAATCTACGAGCAACTGATGGCCGAACAATCGCAGGGGAAAGCAATGCAGGTCGATCCCGAACTGGTGCGCCAGCTTGCCACGCTGCTGGACGATACCAACCTGACCGAGATCGAGGTCCAGGACGGCGAGCGCCGCATCAAGGTGGCGCGCAACATCACGGTCGGCGCCGCCGCGCCGGTCTACGCCGCCCCGGCCGCTGCTGCAGCGCCCGCCCCTGCCGTCGCGGCGCAAGCCGCTGCCGCCCCTGAAGCGGCCGCCGATCACCCCGGCACGGTCAAGTCGCCGATGGTCGGCACCGCCTATCTGACGCCGGAGCCGGGCGGCAAGGCCTTCGTCAGCGTCGGCGACAAGGTGGCCGCCGGCCAGACCCTGCTGATCGTCGAGGCGATGAAGGTGATGAACGCGATCCCCGCGCCGCGTGCGGGCACGGTGAAGTCCCTGCTGGTCGAGAGCGGCCAGCCGGTGGAGTATGACCAGCCGCTCGTCGTCGTCGAGTAAACGCAGATGGCCATCAGCAAGGTCCTGATCGCGAACCGGGGTGAGATCGCGCTCCGCATCCACCGCGCCTGCCATGAGATGGGCATCCAGACGGTCGCGGTCCATTCGACCGCCGATGCCGATGCGATGCACGTCCGGCTCGCCGACCAGTCGGTCTGCATCGGCCCGGCCCCTGCGTCGGAAAGCTATCTCAACATCCCCAGCATCATCGCGGCGGCCGAGATATCCGGCGCCGACGCGATCCATCCGGGCTACGGTTTCCTGTCCGAGAACGCGATGTTCGCGGAGATCGTCGAATCGCACAACATGATCTGGATCGGGCCCAAGCCCGAGCATATCCGGACGATGGGCGACAAGATCGAGGCGAAGACCACCGCCGCCAAGCTCGGCCTGCCGCTGGTGCCGGGATCGGACGGCCCGCTGACGTCGATCGAGGAGGCCCGCACGGTCGCGGCGCGCATCGGCTATCCGGTGATCATCAAGGCCGCCTCGGGCGGCGGCGGACGCGGCATGAAGGTCGTGAACGAGGAGAGCCAACTCGAAACGCTGATGGCGCAGGCCGGCAGCGAGGCGAAGGCGGCGTTCGGCGATGCGACCGTCTATATGGAAAAATATCTCGGCGATCCGCGCCACATCGAGTTCCAGGTATTCGGTGACGGCAAGGGCAACGCCATCCATGTCGGCGAGCGCGACTGTTCGCTCCAGCGCCGCCACCAGAAGGTGCTGGAGGAGGCCCCCTCCCCCGTCATCAGCCACGCCCAGCGCAACGAGATGGGCGCGATCGTCGCCCGCGCCATGGCCGATATGGGCTATCGCGGCGCCGGCACGATCGAGTTCCTCTACGAGAATGGCGAGTTCTACTTCATCGAGATGAACACCCGCCTGCAGGTCGAGCATCCGGTGACCGAGGCCATCACCGGCCTCGATCTGGTCCGCGAGCAGATCCGCATCGCCGAGGGCAAGCCGCTTTCGGTCGCCCAGGAGGATCTGGAGTTCCGCGGCCATGCGATCGAATGCCGCATCAATGCCGAGGATTGGCGCACATTCGCGCCGAGCCCCGGCACGGTGAAGGCCTTCCACGCGCCGGGCGGCATGCACGTCCGCGTCGATAGCGGCATCTACGCCGGCTATCGCATCCCGCCTTATTATGATTCGATGATCGCCAAGCTGATCGTCTACGGGCGGGACCGCGAGGGCTGCTTGCGCCGCCTGCGCCGCGCGCTCGAGGAGTTCGTGGTCGAGGGCGTCAAGACGACCATCCCGCTCCACCAGGCGCTGCTCGACGATCCCGAATTCCAGAAGGGCGACTATACTATCAAGTGGCTCGAGCAATGGCTCGCGAAGCAGGGGCCGGCGGCATGAAGGCGACCATCTGGCACAACCCGCGCTGCTCCAAGTCGCGCGAGGCGCTGGCGATCCTCCAGGGCGCCTCCGGCGTCGAGGTCGAGGTGGTCGAATATCTCAAGACCCCACCGACCCGCGCCCAGATCGCCGCGATCTACAAAAAGGCCGGGATCAGCCCCGCCGAGGGCCTGCGCAAGGCCGAGGAGGGCGCCAAGGCGCTCAAGGGCGCCAGCGACGACGCGATCCTCGACGCGATGGCCGCCGACCCCATCCTGATCGAACGCCCCCTGGTCGAGACGAGCAAGGGCGCGCGGCTGGGCCGCCCGCCGGAGAAGGTACGGGAGATACTGTAGCTACTCCGCCGCGAGCAGCCGCTCCGCGGCGCCGAGGTCGACCGACACCAGCCGGCTCACGCCGCGCTCGACCATCGTCACGCCGAACAGGCGATGCATGCGGCTCATCGTCACCGCGTTGTGGGTGACGATCAGGTAGCGGGTCTCGGTCTCCTGCGTCATCGCGACGAGCAGGTCGCAGAAGCGCTCGATATTGGCGTCGTCCAGCGGCGCATCGACCTCGTCGAGGACGCAGATCGGCGCCGGATTGGTCAGGAACAGGCCGAAGATCAGCGCGACCGCGGTCAGCGCCTGTTCGCCGCCCGACAGCAGGGTCAGCGATGACAGGTTCTTGCCCGGCGGCTGCGCCATGATCTCCAGCCCCGCCTCCAGCGGATCGTCGCTGTCGATCAGCGCGAGATGTGCCTCGCCGCCGCCGAACAGGGTCGCGAACAGCCGCTTGAAATGGCCGTTGACCGCCTCGAACGCCGCCAGCAGCCGCGCCCGCCCCTCGCGGTTGAGGCTGCCGATCGATCCGCGCAGCCGGCTGATCGCCTCGTACAGTTCGTCGCGCTCGGCGATGCTGGTGCCGTACTGCGCCTCGATCTCGGCGAGCTCGGTTTCGGCGACGAGATTGACCGGTCCCAGCCGCTCGCGGTCGGCGGTCAGCCGGTCGAGCCGCGCCGATTCGGCCTGGCCGTCGGCGACCTCGTCGCCCGAGAAGCCGATCTTCTCGGGCAGCGCCGGCGCCGGGCACTCGAAACGCTCGCCCGAGATGCGGCTCATCTCGACCCGGCGGAGCTCCTGATTCTCCAGCCGTGCCTGTGCCCCCGCGCGCGCCTCGCGGGCAGCGGCGAGCGCCTCGCCCGCCTCGGCCATACCGGCCTCGATCGCGCGCAGTTCGGCCTCGGCGAGCCGCTCGGCCTCGCGCGCGGCGGCATCGGCGGTCTCGGCGGCGCGGGCATCGGCGCCGACGCTCTCGATCAGCGCCGCCAGCTCCTCGGGCCGGCCTTCGAGCGCCTTGGTCTCCTTGGCGATCGCGGCGGCACGCGCATCCATCTCGGCGATGCGGTTGGCAGCGTCGCCCGCACGGGTCTTCCAGCTCTTTGCCTCGCTGCGGGCCGCCTCCTGCCGCTGCGCGTCGGCGGAAGCCGCCTGTGCCAGGGTCATCGCCTGGCCCCGAGCCTCGAACAGCCGTGCGCGCACCGTCTCGCTCGCCTGGCGCAGCCGGTCCACCTCGCTGCGGCTGGCCTCGCCGTCGGGCAGGGCCAGCATCGCCGCCATCTGGGCCTCGACCGCCTCGGTCGCCTCGTCGGCTTCGGCCTTGGCGCGCGCCTGCCGCTCGGCCATGGCCGCCTGCTGGGCCGCGAGCCGCTCGATCGCGGTGGTCGCCTGATCCTCGTCGCGGATCGCGTTGCGCTGCGCCGCCTCGGCACGGCTCAATTCGGCGCGGGCGGCATCGATCGCCGCCTTGGCCGACGCGGTCGCGCCATTGGCTTCGGCCAGCGCCGACTGCGCCGCCTCCAGCTCGGCGCGCGCGGCCGGAAGCTGGGCTTCCAGTTCGGAGAGCCGGTTGGCGCGTACCAGCCGCTCGGCCGCCGCCGCGCCGACATTGGCGGCGATGAAGCCATCCCAGCGACGCATCCGGCCATCGCGCGTCACCAGCCGCTGCCCGACCGCAAGCTGCACGCTGCCGTCATCGGCATCGACCACCGCGACCTGCGCCAGCCGCCGCGCCAGCTCGGCCGGACCCTGGACATGATCGGCGAGCCGCTCGGTCCCCGCCGGCAGCGCCGGATCGTCGCCCGCCACCGCTCCCGACCAGCGCAGCGGCCCCTCGCCGCCCACCGCCGCATCGAGATCGTCGCCCAGCGCCGCCGCCAGCGCGCGCTCATAGCCGCGCCCCGCCTTGATCCGGTCGATCGCACGGTCGCCCTTGCCGGCGCCGCTCGCCGCCTTCTCCAGCGAGCGTGCCTCGGATTCGAGCGCGGCAAGCGCGGCCCGCGCCGCGCTGCTCGCCGCTTCGGCCTCGTCGCGGCGCTGGGCGGCGGCGGCGCGCGCCTCCTCGCCCCCGCCGATCGCAGCCATCGCCTCGGCGATCGCCCGCTCGGCCGCCTCGCGCGCGGCGATGGCGGCGGCGCGACGTGCCACCAGCGGTGCCTCGTCACCCAGATTCCCGAGTTCACGAGCAATGCGCTGCGCCTCGGCCTGGGCCCGGTCGAGCCGTTGGCGTGCCGCCGCGACATTGGCCTGGGCGACGCGCATGTCGGCCTGCTCAGCGGCAAAGGCGGCCTGCGCCTTGGCGACCAGCAGTTCGGCCTCGCGCGCCTCGGCCTCCGCATCGCGGACCTGGCCGTCGATCGCGGCCTGGCGGAGCTTGGCCTCCTCGATCCGGCGGCCGAGTTCCTTTTCCTCCTCGGCCAGCGCCGACAGCGCCGCCGCCGCATCGATCGCGAGCCGGTCCTCTCGCGCCCGATCCCGGCTCAATGTGTCGCGGGACTGGGCGATGTCGGCGATCCGGCGCCGCACGCTCTCCAGTTCGCCGGTCAGGGTGGCGAGGCGATGGGCGAGCCCGGTCGCGCGCTCGCGTGCAGTCTGCGCCGCCGCGCGCGCATCGGCGACCTTGCGGGTCGCGTCGGCCTGGCGCGCGGTGATGCCGCGCTGCGCCTCGGCGGCCTGGTTGACCAGCGCCTCGGCGGTGGTCGCCTCCTTCTTCGCGGCTTCGGCGGCAGCAGCAGCATCGCGCCAGCGCGAGAAGATCAGCCGCGCCTCCGCCAGCCTGATCTGATCGCTCAGCGACTTATAGCGCTCCGCGGCCCGGGCCTGGCGGCGCAGGCTGGCGGTGCGCGCCTCCATGTCGGCGATCAGATCGTCGAGCCGGGTGAGGTTGGTCTCGGTCGCGCGCAGCTTGGATTCGGCATCCTTGCGGCGGACATGGAGGCCGGCGATCCCGGCCGCCTCCTCCAGCATCTGGCGCCGCTCGGCGGGCTTGGCGGCGATCACCGCAGCGATGCGGCCCTGGCTGACCAGCGCCGGGGAATGGGCGCCGGTCGCGGCATCGGCGAACAGCAGGCCGACATCCTTCTGGCGCACGTCGCGCCCGTTCATGCGGTAGGCGGAACCGGCGCCGCGCTCGATCCGGCGGGTGACCTCGACCTCGCGATCCTCGTCGGCCTCGGCTTCGGGGCGCTCGGTGAACAGCGTGACCTCGGCGAAGTCTCGCGCCGGCCGGCTGGTCGTGCCGGCGAAGATCACATCCTCCATGCCGCCGCCGCGCATCGACTTGGCGCTGGATTCGCCCATTACCCAGCGGATCGCTTCGAGCAGGTTGGATTTGCCGCACCCATTCGGCCCGACAATCCCCGTCAGGCCGCGTTCGATGATCAGCTCGGCCGGCTCGACGAAGCTCTTGAAACCTGAAAGGCGGAGCTTGCGGATGCGCATCGGCGGCTCAGCAGGCCTCCGTCACAGCGGTGACCGAGGCGCGCATCTCAGCGAACCTGCTCGCGCAGCTTGGTTTCCAGGCCGGGCCAGTCATAGACGCCTTCCTGCCGCACGCCATTGATGAAGAAGTTCGGCGTGCCGTCGACCTTCTCCTCATTGGCGGCGCGGTCGCGGATCTTGATCAACTCGTCGAGCGCGCCCTTGTCCGCAAGGCAGGCCTTGATCCGGCTGTCCGGCACGCCATGCGCCTTGAAGAAATCCTGGAGACCGGAAAGCTCGACCAGCTTGCTGAACTGTTCCTGCTGCGGCAGCGCGCCGATCGACTGGAGCGTCTTCTCGTCAACCGAGTTGAACTTGCCCACCCAATCGGCCTGGGTGGCATAGAGCTGCTCGATGAAGGGGAAGAAGGTGTCGGCGCCCTGGCAGCGCGCGACCAGCGTCGCCGCGACATCGAGCGGATTGAGCACGAAATTGCGATATTCCCAGCTCAGCTTGCCGGTGCGGACATAGTTGGTCTTGAGCGGATCGGCCCCGGCCTTGGTGAAGTCGCGACAATGCGGGCAGGTCATCGACGCATATTCGACCAGCTTCACCGGCGCGTCCGGATTGCCCATGCGGAAACCGCCTTCCGGCGTCTTGACGATGGTCTCGCTCCAGTCCTTCCCCGTGTAGGGAGCGGCCGGCGCCGCGGGAGCGGCCATGTTGGCGGTATTGGACTCGCCTTCCTTCTTGCCGCAGCCGGTGACGGCCAGGGCAAGGCCAAGGGTCATGAGAGCGAGCGTCTTCTTCATCTGCCTATTATCTCCACGCAGCGCGCACGGGGGGTATCGGAACAGTGATAGCGGGGGTCGCGACGGGCGCAAGGGTGCCAGGGCCTATCCGTGCGCTATTTCAGCGCCGCCCTGATCAGCGGTTCGAGATCGGCCCAGTCATGGACTCCCTCCTGCCGCTTGCCGTTGATCAGGATCAGAGGCGTGCCGGGAATCGCGTCGCGCTCCCAGCTGTTGCCGGCCATCTGCGCAAGCTGCTGCTGCGCCTTTTCGTCGGCCATGCAGGCGGCGAAGGCCTGCGGGCTCATGCCGCGCCTGGCGAAAAAGCTGTCGAAGCCCGAGGCGCGCGCCACGGCGAGCATCTTCTCATCGGACGACTTGCTGTCAAAGCCGGGCACGGCAGCCGCTCCCGCTCCCTTCTGCATCCATTGCGGCTGGGTCGCGAACAGCGCCTCGATCGATTCGAGATAACGGGCCGGCGGCTCGCAGCGGAGCAGCAGCGAGGCCGCGAAATCATAGCCGTCGCGCACGGCGTGGCGCACCTCCAGGCTGACCAGCCCCCTGGCGATGTAATCGCGCTGGAGCGGCGGCAACGCCTCCGCCGAAAGCTGCGCGCAATGCGAACAGGTCATCGACAGATATTCGACGAGTTTCACCTTCGCCGCCGGATTACCGATCACGATGGCGCCTTCGGCGGTGCGGCCTGCGGTCGTCAGCCAGTTGCGGGCGGCAGTCGCCTTGGCTTTCGGCTTGGCCGCCGGCGCCGCGAGCGCGGGTACGCAAAGCGCGGCCAGCAGCGCGGCCAGCAACAGACGGGATTTCACTTCTTGCTCTCTCCGGATGCGACGACGGGCGGGCCGCTGGTCGCGGCGAGCGCCCCGGCCAGCGATTCGAGGCAAGCGCGCAGCTCCGGGTCGCCGATCTCGCGCAGGCTTTCGCCCAGATCGAGCGGGACCGGCTGGAGCGAAGGCGGCGCCTTGCGCGCCTCGCGCGGGGGTTCGGCGCAGGCGCCCTGGCGGATGGCGAGCCGCGCGACCGCCGGATAGCCGAAGAAGCGGTTGACCCGCTCGACGATCGTCGGCGCGACATGCTGGAGCATCGGGCCATGCGCGCCCTCAACGATCAGGGTCAGCACCCCTTCGGACCGGCGCCCCTGCGGGAAGCGGATCGATTCGGGCACCGAGACGCGGGCATAGCGCTCCCCCACGATCTCGGCCCAGCGGCTGACCACCGAGCTCTGCACGAAACCGAACTTGCGGAAGGCCGCGCGACCGACATCGGGCAGCATGTCGGCCAGCTTGCGCGCCGCGCCGCCGCGCGGGCGAGGCTCGGCCGCCGGCTGCTTCGGCTTGCTCGCCACCTTGCGGGTCTTGATGGTTTCGCTCATCGCGCGCTTCATGCCATAGGCGCCCCATGCCCGTCGATGCCGTCCCCGAAAAATTGCTGAACTGGTACGACGCGCACCACCGCCGCCTGCCCTGGCGTGCGGGGCCGGGCGAGCCCCGCGCCGCGCCCTATCGGGTGTGGCTGTCGGAAGTCATGCTGCAGCAGACCACGGTCGCCGCGGTGAAATCCTATTACGCCCATTTCACCACGCGCTGGCCCACCGTCGCCGATCTGGCGGCCGCCGACGAGGCGGAGGTGATGGCCGCCTGGGCGGGGCTCGGCTATTATGCCCGCGCCCGCAACCTGATCGCCTGTGCCCGTGCCGTCGTGAACGACCATGGCGGCGCCTTTCCCGACAGCGAAGCCGGCCTGCGCACCCTGCCCGGCATCGGCGACTATAGCGCCGCCGCCATCGCCGCCATCGCCTTCGGCCGCCGCGCGGTGGTGGTCGATGCCAATGTCGAACGGGTGACGAGCCGCCTGTTCGCCTTCGATGGCCCCCTGCCCGTCGGCCGGCCCGCGATCCGCGAACTGGCGGACCGGATCACGCCGGACGAACGCGCCGGCGATTTCGCCCAGGCGATGATGGACCTCGGCTCCTCGATCTGCACGGTGCGCAACCCGCAATGCCTGATCTGCCCCCTCCACGGCGATTGCGCCGCGCGGGCCGCCGGCAATCCCGAAGCCTATCCGGTGAAGGCGCCCAAGAAGGCCAAGCCGCAGCGCCGGGGAACGGCCTTCTGGATCGAGCGCGACGGCCATGTCTGGCTGGTGCGCCGCCCCGCCAAGGGCATGCTGGGCGGCATGCGCGCGCTGCCAACCGGCCCCTGGACCGATGCCGATCCCGGGCTGGCCGAAGCCCCCGCCAAGGCCGATTGGGTGGAGGCGGGATCGGTCGACCATGTCTTCACCCATTTCGCGCTCAGGCTGCGGGTCGTCACCACCCGGAAACCTGCACCGCTCAATGAAGGCGAATGGTGGCCGATCGCGCGGATCGAGGAGGCCGGGCTACCCACCCTCTTCGCACGCGCCGCCGCCCGCGCTATCGCCGCCGCGCAAGACTAGGAAGAGATGATGTCCCTGATCCCCACCCCCGGCTTCACCGGATCGCCGCTGGTCCGCATCGATATCGAACGCGACAACCAGGATTATTTCGACCAGGCGGTCTCCAGCCTGTCGGCGCGGCTGCTCCGCCTCGACGGGCTCAAGCCGGTGCTGGAACCGGATGGGAGCCTCAGCTGGGGTTCGCTGGCCGAGGCCGATCCGGACGTTGACTTGGCCCTGCTGGGCCTGATCGACGGTAAGCCGCGCTTTGTCGCGCTGGCGCCAGTCGACATGCGGCAGGACCAGCGCATGGGCACGATCAACGGCGCGATGGCGATGACCGAGCCGGGGGCGCCCGCCACCTATGCCGCCGCCCGCTCGCTGGTCGACTGGCACAACCGCCACCGCTTCTGTGCCAATTGCGGGCAGCGGACGACGGTGCGCCGGTCGGGCTGGGCGCGCTTCTGCCTGAAGGATGCCGGGGGCTGCGGCGCCGAACATTTCCCGCGCACCGATCCGGTTGTGATCATGCTCGCCGAATATGGCGACAAGGTGCTGGTCGGGCGCAACAAGAACACGATGCAGGGCAAATTCTACTCGGCGCTCGCCGGCTTCCTGGAGGTCGGCGAATCGATCGAGGATGCGGTCGCGCGCGAGCTGTTCGAGGAAGCCGGGGTGATCGTCACCGAGGTGCGCTACCTCACCAGCCAGCCCTGGCCGATTCCGTCGCAGCTGATGATCGGCTGTGTCGCGAAGGTCGAGAGCAACGTGGTGACGCTGGACACCAACGAGCTAAACGATGCGATATGGGTCGATCGCGATCAGGTGCGGGCGGCGCTGGCCGGGGAACCCGACGCCCTGTTCACCATGCGCTATCCGCTGGCGATCGCGCATACCCTGCTGCAAGCCTGGGCCAACGGCGCCTGAACCATATCGTCGCCCCGGCGAAGGCCGGGGCCGCAAGAGTTGAAGCGCGCACCCAGCCGCTGGCGGCCCCGGCCTCCGCCGGGGCGACGCCCGGGAAGATCACATCCCCCGGTCGCGGGCCTGGGGGTAGGTGCCGAGCAGGCGCACCCATTTGGTGTGGAACGCCAGCTCCTCGAGCGCGCGGCGGACGTGCGGCTGTTCGGGGTGGCCCTCGATATCCGCGTAGAATTCGGTCGCCGCGAAGCGCGCGCCGCGCTGGTAGCTTTCCAGCTTGGTCATGTTGACGCCGTTGGTCGCGAAGCCGCCCAGCGCCTTGTAGAGCGCGGCGGGGATGTTCTTCACCTCGAAGATGAAGGTAGTCATCACCGGGCCGTTGTCCGGCGAGATGTCCAGCCCGGCACGGGCGAGCACGACGAAGCGGGTGGTGTTGTCGTCGGAATCGGCGACATTCTCCTCGATCACCTTGAGGCCATAGACCGCCGCCGCGATCGAGGGAGCCAGCGCCGCGACATGGGTGTCGCCTGCCTCGGCCACCGCCGCGGCCGCGCCCGCCGTGTCGGGATAGCTGATCGGCGTCATGCCCTGCGCGCGCGTCCAGTGCCGGCACTGGCCGAGCGCCTGGGGATGGCTCATCACCTCGGTAATCTTGCCGTGGTTCGGCAGCGCCATCAGCGTGTGGCGGATGTGCAGGAAATGCTCGCCGGTTATCACCAGCCCCGATTCGGGCAGGAGGAAGTGCATGTCGGCGACGCGACCGTGCAGCGAATTCTCGATCGGAATCACCGCGCAATCGGCGCGAAAGTCGCGCACCGCATCCAGCGCATCCTCGAAACTGAAGCAGGGCAGCGGCAGGCCGTTGGGAAAGGCCTCCAGCGCGGCGATGTGCGAATTGGCCCCCGGCGCGCCCTGAAACGCCACGGCGCGGCCCGGATCGGCGGCACAGGCGGCGGTCATCTCGGCGACGAGCGCCTGCGCGGGGGCGGGATAATTCTGCATATGGCGCGCGGATTAGGCGGGCCTCCGTTCCCGCGCAAGTCGCAGCGCAGCATATTAGCTTGTTCGAACGCTTGCGGAGGCCCACAAGCGATTCTAAAGGGGCTGCGAATTCGGCGTGGGTCCTCCCCCACGTGATCAACGGGAGCTCAAGGGGCACATGGACGATCGCGCAAACACGATTGCGGGCTGGGCGCTGGCTGGCGGCATTGCCGCGCTGGGCCTTTCGATCCTCAGCGGCGAATATTTCAAGGCCGAGCGCCCCGAGAAGATGGGCTATGTGGTCGAAGGCGTCGAGGAAGAGGGCGAGGCTGGTGCCGCCGAGGCCGAGAAGCCGATCGCCTTCTATCTGGCGAGCGCCGATCCGGCCAAGGGCGCCGACGTCTTCAAGAAGTGCGCGGCATGCCACAATGCGGAGAAGGGCGGCGCCAACGCGCTGGGCCCGAATCTGTGGGGCGTGCTGGGCGAGGGTGTCGGCCAGGGCGCGCATGGTTTCGCCTTCTCCGACGCGCTCAAGTCGAAGGGCGGCACCTGGGACTGGCAGAATCTCAGCGACTGGCTGAAGAATCCGAAGGCCTTCGCACCGGGCACCAAGATGACCTTCGCGGGTCTCTCCAAGCCTGAGGACCGCGCCAACATCATCGCCTATCTCAACCAGCAGAGCGACGCGCCCCGCCCGATGCCGGCGGTCCCCGCCGAAGCCGCGGCCCCGGCCGCCGAGGGCGCCGCCGCCGACAATGGCGCGGCCCCGGCCGAAGGCGGCAACGAAGCGGCGCCGGCCGCCAAATAAGCTTCAGCCTGGCGCCGACCAGATCAAGCCCCGGGGCGTTGCTCCGGGGCTTTTTCTTTGCCTTCCTACCGGCGCCGTTTTTGTCGTTCCCGCGAAAGCGGGAATCCACGGTTACGTCCGCTCCACCTTCCTGCCAGTCGCCGTCCATGGGTTCCCGCTTTCGCGGGAATGACGCCGGGAGGAACGCTAACTACCTGATATTCCTCCATTCGCCGCCGTAACGATTTTTGTGCGCCGCACCCATTCGGTCATTGACTTGCCGCAATCCATCTCTAGAGACGGCGGCGGGCCACGCTGTCCCAACGCAGCGCGTGCTCTCTGTGAGGAGAGTCTTAAATGACTGAATATCTGCGCCCGGCGGCGAAGCCGGCACGTCCCCATTTTTCTTCCGGTCCCTGCGCCAAGCCTCCCGGCTGGGCTCCTGAGAAGCTTGCCACCGGCTCGCTGGGCCGCTCGCACCGCTCCAAACTCGGCAAGGCCCGGATCAATCACGCGGTCGACCTGACCCGCGAGATCCTCGGCATCCCCGCCACCCACCGCATCGGCATCGTCCCCGGTTCCGACACCGGCGCCGTCGAGATGGCGCTGTGGAGCCTGCTCGGGGCCCGCAAGGCGACGATGGTCGCTTGGGAAAGCTTCGGCGAGGGCTGGGTCACCGACGTCGTCAAGCAGCTCAAGATCGAGGCCGATGTGGTCAAGGCGCCCTATGGCACCCTGCCCGATCTCGCCGCGCTCGATCAGGACACCGATATCGTCCTCACCTGGAACGGCACCACCTCGGGCGTCCGCGTCCCCAATGGCGACTGGATCAGGGATGATCGCGGCGGCCTGCTGATCGCCGACGCCACCTCGGCCTGCTTCGCCATGGACATGCCGTGGGACAAGCTCGATGTCGTCACCTTCTCCTGGCAGAAGGTGCTGGGCGGCGAAGGCGCGCACGGCATCCTCGTCCTCGGCCCCCGCGCGGTCGAGCGGCTGGAAAGCTACACCCCCGCCTGGCCGCTGCCGAAGATCTTCCGCATGACCAAGGGCGGCAAGCTGATCGAGGGCATCTTCAAGGGCGAGACGATCAACACCCCGTCGATGCTGGCGGTCGAGGATTATATCCACAGCCTCGAATGGGCCAAGCAGCTGGGCGGCCTGAACGGGCTGATCGCCCGCGCCGACGCCAATGCCGCAGCGCTCGACGCCTGGGTGCAGAAGACCGACTGGATCGACCATCTCGCCGCCGATCCGGCATCGCGTTCGAACACCTCGGTCTGCCTGAAGTTCGCGGACGGCGCCGTCACCGGCCTCGACGACGAGGCCAAGCTGGCGCTCGTCAAGAAGATCGCCGGCGCGCTGGAGCTGGAGGACGCCGCCTATGACGTCGCCGGCTATCGCGACGCCCCGCCGGGCCTGCGTATCTGGTGCGGCGGTACGGTCGACACCGCCGACATCGAGGCGCTCGGCCCGTGGCTCGACTGGGCCTGGGCCCAGGCCACCGTCGCGGCCTGAACGCAGCCTCTCCATTATTCACGTCACCCCAGCGAAGGCTGGGGTCCATGTCTCTCTCCGCACGGGATGACATCGCGGAAGACGACAGACATGGATGCCAGCCTCCGCTGGCATGACGGTTCACTTCAAGGATGAACTGACATGCCCAAGGTACTGATTTCCGACAAGATGGATCCGCTCGCCGCCCAGATCTTCCGCAATCGCGGGATCGAGGTGGACGAGATCACCGGCAAGACCAAGGACGAGCTGATCGCGATGATCGGCAAATATGACGGCCTCGCCATCCGCTCGGCCACCAAGGTCACCAAGGATGTACTGGCCGCCGCGACCAACCTGAAGGTCGTCGGCCGCGCCGGCATCGGCGTCGACAATGTCGATATCCCCGCCGCCTCGGCCAAGGGCGTGGTGGTGATGAACACCCCGTTCGGCAACTCGATCACCACCGCCGAACATGCCATCGCGCTGATGTTCGCCCTCGCCCGCGACCTGCCGGAGGCCGACAAGTCGACCCAGGCCGGCAAGTGGGAGAAGAACCGCTTCATGGGCGTCGAGGTGACCAACAAGACCCTCGGCCTGATCGGCGCGGGCAATATCGGCTCGATCGTCGCCGATCGCGCGATCGGCCTGAAGATGAAGGTCGCCGCCTATGACCCCTTCCTGACCCCGGAGCGCGCGGTCGAGATGGGTGTCGAGAAGGTGACGCTGGAGGAGCTGCTCGCCCGCGCCGACTTCATCACCCTCCACACGCCGCTGACCGATTCGACCCGGAACATCCTGTCGAAGGAGAATCTGGCCAAGACCAAGAAGGGCGTGCGCATCGTCAACTGCGCGCGCGGCGGGCTGATCGACGAGGCGGCGCTGAAGGAAGCGCTCGACAGCGGCCATGTCGCGGGCGCCGCTCTCGACGTCTTCGTCACCGAGCCGGCGACCGAATCGCCGCTGTTCGGGACGCCGGGCTTCATCTCCACGCCGCATCTCGGTGCCTCGACCAACGAGGCGCAGGTCAACGTCGCGATCCAGGTCGCCGAGCAGATGGCCGATTTCCTGCTGTCGGGCGGCGTCACCAACGCGCTCAACATGCCGTCGCTGTCAGCCGACGAAGCCCCGAAGCTGAAGCCCTACATGGCGCTGGCCGAACATCTCGGCGGGCTGGTCGGCCAGCTGGAGGGCGATGCGATCAAGGGCGTCGCCATCGAGGTCGAGGGTGCGGCCGCCGAGCTCAACCAGAAGCCGATCACCGGCGCGGTGCTGGCGGGGCTGATGCGCGTCTATTCGGACACGGTGAACATGGTCAACGCGCCGTTCCTGGCCAAGGAGCGCGGTCTCGACCTGCGCGAGGTGCGCCACGACCGCGAGGGCGACTATTCGACCCTCGTGCGCGTGACCGTCACCACCCCGGAAGGCGCCAAGTCGGTCGCGGGGACGCTGTTCGCCAATGCCGAGCCGCGCCTCGTCGAGATCTTCGGCGTCAAGGTCGAGGCCGACCTGACCGGCGAGATGCTCTACATCGTCAATGTCGATGCCCCCGGCTTCATCGGGCGGCTCGGCTCGACCCTGGGCGAGGCGGGCGTCAACATCGGCACCTTCCACCTCGGCCGCCGCTCGGCGGGTGGCGAGGCGGTGCTGCTGCTCTCGGTCGACACGCCCGTGGACGACGCGCTCAAGGCGAAGATCGCCCAGCTCCCCGGCGTGAAGAGCGCCAAGGCGCTGCGCTTCTAGGCTTTGATAGTCGCCCCTGCGAAGGCAGGTGCCCATGTCTCTCCCGGCTAGGCGGTGATCTCGTCATAGAGATCGCGCCAGCCGGGATTGGCTTTTTCGCTCAGGTCGAGTTTCCAGGCGCGCCGCCATCACTTCAGTGACTTCTCCCGCCAGATGGCGCCTCCGATATCGTCGTGGCGCTCGACATAGACCAGACGGGTCAGGCCATGTGCCCGGCAGAATTCAGAACCCTGACCGATACGGTGCAGATATATGCGCTGAGCCAGATCGGCTGGCACACCGATATAGAGCGTTCCGGAAACGCCGTTGGTCATGATGTAGACGTAGCCGCCCTTCATCCGCCGCACCTTGCGTGGAAACAGACATGGGCACCAGCTTTCGCTGGTGCGACGAACATGTTGAATGAAACACACATGCCGCTATGAGCCTGCACCGATGACCATCGCCCCCGGACTCCTGCCCGAAGGCCTTCGCGATCGCCTGCCCCCGCAGGCGGAAGCCAGCTCTCACCTGCTGCATCGCGTGATCGTCGCGATCGGGCGTCATGGCTATGCGCGTGTCTCGCCGCCGCTGGCGGAGTTCGAGGAGGGGCTGGTCGGCCAGCTCAAGTCGGCTGGATCGCGCGACCTGTTCCGCTTCGTCGACCCGGTCTCGCAGCGGACCCTCGCGCTGCGTCCCGACATCACGGCCCAGGTCGGCCGCATCGCCGCGACCCGCATGGGCCACCGCCCCCGCCCCCTGAGGCTCGCCTATGGCGGGCCGGTGCTCAAGCTCAAGGCCACCCAGCTCCGTCCCGAGCGCGAACTGACCCAGACAGGGGCGGAACTGATCGGCACCGACAGCGTCGCCGCGGTGATCGAGATATTGCAGGTCGCGATCGAGGCGCTGGAGGTGGCCGGCGTCACCGGCATCACCGTGGACCTCACCCTGCCCGATCTGGTCGAGACGCTGGCCGCCGGCGCCATGCCGCTGCCGGCCGGGAAGATCGATGCCGCGCGCGACATGCTCGACGCCAAGGATGCCGGGGGCCTCGCCGGCCTTGGCGCCTCGGCCTATCTGCCCTTCATCGAAGCCGCCGGGCCGGTTGCCCCCGCCCTCGCCAAGCTTCGCGCGATCGAGGGCGCGCAGGCGCTCGACAAGAGGCTGGAGGCGATCGAGGCGATCGTCGTCGCGATCGGCGACCGCGTCAGTCTGACGCTCGACCCGACCGAACGGCATGGCTTCGAATATCAGCGCTGGATCGGCTTCTCGCTGTTCGGCGAAGGCCTGTCGGGAGAGATCGGCCGGGGCGGCACCTACAGCATCGTCCATCCTGACGGATCGGAGGAGAAGGCGACGGGCTTCTCGCTCTATCTCGATCCGCTGGTTGATGTCGGGCTCGGTGCGGTCGAGCACAAGCGCGTCTTCCTGCCGCTCGGCACCGATCCGGCGACGAGCGCGAAGCTGCGCGCCGAAGACTGGATCACCATCGCCGCCGTGTCCGAGGCGGACGATGCCGCAGCCCTGGGCTGCACCCACATCCTGCGCGACGGCCATCCCGTCGCGCTCTGAACGAAACGGAAAGCGTTAATGGCCAACGTCACGGTGATCGGCGCCCAATGGGGCGATGAGGGCAAGGGCAAGATCGTCGACTGGCTGGCCGAGCGCGCCGATGTCGTGGTGCGCTTCCAGGGCGGGCACAATGCCGGCCACACACTGGTCGTCTCGGGCAAGACCTACAAGCTCAGCCTGCTGCCCTCCGGCATCGTGCGCGGCACCCTGTCGGTGATCGGCAACGGCGTTGTGTTCGATCCCTGGCACTTCCGCGACGAGGTCGCCAAGCTCCAGGGCCAAGGCGTCGAGATCGGCCCCGACAATCTGCAGATCGCCGAGACCGCGCCGCTGATCCTGCCCTTCCACCGCGACCTCGACGGGCTGCGCGAGGATGCCAGCGGATCAGGCAAGATCGGCACCACCCGGCGCGGCATCGGCCCCGCCTATGAGGACAAGGTCGGCCGCCGCGCGATCCGGGTCTGCGACCTCGCCCATCTCGACGATCTGGAACTGCAGCTCGACCGCATCTGCGCGCACCATGACGCGCTGCGCGCCGGCTTCAACGAAGCGCCGATCGACCGCGAGCAGCTCAAGGCGCAGCTGGCCGAGATCGCCGACTTCATTCTGCCCTTCGCCAAGCCGGTGTGGCTGACCCTCAACGAGGCGCGCAAGGCCGGCCGCCGCATCCTGTTCGAAGGCGCGCAGGGCGTGCTGCTCGATATCGATCACGGCACCTATCCGTTCGTCACCTCGTCGAACACCATCGCCGGCACCGCCTCGGGCGGCTCGGGCCTCGGCCCGTCGGCGGCGGGCTTCGTGCTCGGTATCGTCAAGGCCTACACCACCCGCGTCGGCTCCGGCCCCTTCCCGTCCGAGCTGGAAGACGAGATCGGCCAGCGGCTGGGCGAGCGCGGCCATGAGTTCGGCACCGTCACCGGCCGCAAGCGCCGCTGTGGCTGGTTCGACGCGGTGCTGGTGCGCCAGTCGGCCGCCGTCTCGGGCATCACCGGCGTGGCGCTGACCAAGCTCGACGTGCTCGACGGCTTCGACGAGTTGAAGATCTGCATCGGCTACAAGCTCGACGGCAAGACCTACGACTATCTGCCGCCGCATCCGCAGGATCAGGCCCGGGTCGAGCCGATCTACGAGACGATCGGGGGCTGGAGCGAGTCGACCGCCGGCGCGCGCAGTTGGGCCGAGCTTCCCGCCCAGGCGATCAAATATATCCGCCGGGTCGAGGAGCTGATCCAGTGCCCGGTCGCGCTGGTCTCGACCAGCCCCGAGCGCGAGGACACGATCCTGGTCCGCGATCCCTTCGCGGATTGACCTTCGGCCTGCCGGGCACCGGAACTCGGTGCACCGGCAACCCGAAAGACAAACCGCCTATCCCTGGGCGAGCACCGCCTTCGTGCGGGCCTCGACGAGCCGCTCCATCACGGTAAGCGGCATCGCGCCGCTCTTCAGCACGTCGTGGAAATATCGGATGTCGAACTTCGCCCCCAGCGCCTTCTGGGCGTTTGCACGCGCGCGCACCCAGGCCATGTGACCGACCTTGTAGGAACAGGCCTGCCCCGGCTGGGTGCAGTAGCGCTCGACCTCGCGCTGGGAGCGCGGCTGGGCGAAGCCGGTCGTCTCCACCATATAGGCGGTCGCCTTCTCCCGATCCCATTTCTTGGTGTGGATACCCGTGTCGACCACAAGCCGCGCCGCGCGGAACAGGAAGGACTGGAGGTAGCCGGCCCGCTCGATCGGCCCGGCATAGCCGCCAAGCTCGTCCGCCAGCTGCTCGGCATAGAGCGCCCAGCCCTCGCTGTACGCGCCGAAGAAGCTGATCTTGCGCAGGGTGGGGATATCCTTCGATTCCTGCGCCAGGCTGATCTGGAGATGATGGCCGGGCACGCCTTCATGATAGGTCAGCGAAGGCAGTGTATATTTCGGCCAGTCGCCGGTTTCCTTGAGGTTGATGAAATAGATCGCCGGGCGCGAGCCATCGAGCGTCGCGCGCTTGTAATAGCCGTTCGAGGCGCCGTCCTGGATGTCGACCGGTACCGCGCGGATCTCCAGCGGGGCGGACGGGACATGCGAGAAGACCTGCGGCAGCTTCGCATACATCGCCTTCACCCCCTCGTTAAGCGACGCGATCAGCGCGGCGCGGCCCTCGGTGCTGTCAGCGTAGAGCTGCTTCGGATCCCGGTTAAGCGCGATGAGCCTTTCGCCGACGCTGCCCTGGGTCAGGCCTTCGCCCTTGAGGATCGAATCCAGCTCGGCGCTGATCTGGGCGACCTGCTCGAGGCCCATCTGGTGGACTTCCGCGGGCGTGAAATTGGTGGTGGTCGCCTGGGCTAGCGCGGCGGCGTAGATCGCGTCGCCCTGCGGCACCCGCCAGATGCCGGCGCCGGCCGGCGTTTTGCCACGCAGTTCCTTCATCAGTGCGATCTGGCGGTCCAGCGCGGGATAGACCTTGTCGCGGACCAGCGCCGCGGCCGGCGTGGCGAAATCGCCCTCGATGCCCTTTTCCCGCGCGCGGCGAACCAGCGATCCAACCAGGCCGTTATTATCGGCCGGCGCGTTGCGCAGCTTCTCCATCTGGCCGATCGTCAGGTCGATCGAGAAATCGGGCGGGATGAAGCCGCGCTCGGCGCGGGCACGGGCCACCTCGGTATCGCCATCGAGCACCCCGGCAAAGGCCTCCAGCCGCGCGAGATAGGCTTCGCAATCGGCCCGGTCGGCGATGACATGGGTGGCGTTCAGGAAATCGGGAATCTCGAAATAGGCGCCGCCCTGCTGGAAGATGCGATAGGGCCTGATCACGCTGTCGATATCGAACTTCTCGGACGGCAGTATCTGGTTGCGCGCCGAATAGATCACGATCTCGCGATTGAGTGCTGCAGCGGGGGAGAGCCCGGCCGTCGGGAACGCCTCCAGTTCGGCCAGCCACTTGCGGTTGCGGGCAAGGTCTTCCCGCATGTCGGCCTCGCGATTGCCGTCGAGCCGGCTCTTGGCGGCCTTGCGGGCGCCCTTGTCATAGCCGAGCCCGGTGGCGAACTCGGGAGAATGATTCAGCGTGTCGTTGAAGATGCGCTCGAACAGCGCATTGAGCGCGGCGTCACTGCCCGGTTCCGGCGGTGCGGCAGCGCTGGCGGCCTGGGCGAATCCGGCGGTAGGAAGAAGTCCGGCGATAAGCGCGGCGGTACCGGCCGTGGCGATGAAACTGCGACGATCCATGGAAAGAAATCCTTCGAAAGCAATCTGCTGACAGCCTTGTAGGCGCAAGTGCAACCGAATGGCCAGACCGTATTAGCCAGGTAGGGCAGTGTCCTGGCGACGGACCGAGACGCTCTGCTCGATCAGCTCCGCTGTGCCGAAGATCGTCATGAAGGCGATGTCGGTGGCGTCGCGCCCCACCGCGATCCGCACCAGCCCGTCGTGCGGGGCAAGTTCGGTCGGATCGACCAGATACCAGTCGCCGGCCAGCCACACCTCCACCACCGCATGGAAATCGGGCGGGTCGAGATCCCAGGCATAGGCCGACACAAGCCGCGCCGGAACGCCCGCCGCCCGCGCGAAACTGGCGAGCAGATGGGCGAAGTCGCGGCACACACCCTGGCGCGAGACGAACACGTCGACCGCCGTCGTCCGCGCATCACTCGCCCCTGGGCAATAGTCGAGATGCTCGCGAATCCATTTCGCCATCGCCAGCACGCGCGCGCCGTGATTGGCACCCGGAAACTCCCGCTCGACAAAGGCCTCGAACCGATCGGCCTCGCAATAGCGGCTCGGCCACAGATAGGGGATCACCGAGGCCGGAAGCTCGCGGCGCGGAGTGATGGGCAGTTCGTCGATCGTCACCGGGCGCCGGTCGAGTTCCACCTCGGCGCTGTAGCGTGCCTGAAAATCGCCTTCGGCGCGCATCCATGTGCGCCGGCCTATGCCGTCCTCGCCATCGATGGCGCGCAGCGGCCCAACACCGTCGATCACCAGGCGGTCGCCGATCAGCGCCTGATCGGGGAGCTGTGCCACCTCGACGGTCAGCAGTACGTCGGCCGGTTCGGCGAAATGATAACGAAGATCGGTTTCGATGGTCAGGCGCACGGGGGTTCCTCCGTTGGCCATGACCCGGGACGGGGCGGAAAGTTCCGGTTTCGCTATGAACTGCGGGCGGACACGCTATCATGCCGCGTCCAACAAGGGAGAGCGAAACATGACGATCGCGGCCATATTGTTCGCGGCAATCGCCTTCCTGGCGATCATCTTCGTCTTTTCGGCGGTCACGGTGGTCCGCCAGGGATTCGAATATACGATCGAGCGGTTCGGCCGCTACACCAAGACCGCACAGCCCGGCTTCACGCTGATCATGCCGTTCATCGACCGGATCGGCCGCCGCATCAACATGATGGAGCAGGTGCTCGACATTCCCGGGCAGGAGATCATTACCAAGGACAATGCGATGGTCTCGGTCGACGGGGTCGTCTTCTTCCAGGTGCTCGATCCGGTGAAAGCGGCCTATGAAGTGGCCGACCTCTATCGCGCGCTGCTCAACCTGACGACGACCAACCTGCGCACGGTGATGGGCTCGATGGACCTCGACGAGACGCTGTCCAAGCGCGATGAGATCAACGCACGGCTGCTCAGCGTCGTCGACCATGCGACCAGCGCCTGGGGCGTCAAGCTGACCCGCGTAGAGCTCAAGGACATCCGCCCGCCTGCGGACATCGTCAACGCGATGGGCCGCCAGATGAAGGCCGAGCGCGAGAAGCGCGCGCTGATCCTCGAATCCGAAGGCCAGCGCGCCTCCGAGATCCTCAAGGCCGAAGGACAGAAGCAGAGCCAGATACTCCAGGCCGAGGGCCGCCGCGAGAGCGCCTTCCGCGACGCCGAGGCACGCGAGCGCGCCGCCGAGGCGGAGGCCAACGCCACCCGCGTCGTTTCCGAGGCGATCGAGAATGGCGAGGCGCTGGCGATCAACTATTTCGTCGCGCAGAAATATGTCGAGGCCGTGGGCAAGTTCGCGACGTCGCCCAATGCCAAGACGATCCTCTTCCCGGTCGAGGCGACCCAGCTGATCGGCACGATCGGCGGTATCGGCGCGCTGGCCAAGGCGGCGCTGGGCGAAGACGGTTCGCCCGTCCCGCCGCCCCCGGCCACCAGGCCCCGGCAGCGCGGCGCGGTTCCCTCGGTGCCGTTTTCGACGGACGGGCCGGCATGAGCGAGCTTTTCGCCCAGATCGACCCGCGCTGGGGCTGGCTGGTGGCGGGCGCGCTGCTCGCCACGGCCGAACTGGTGGTGCCCGGCGTCTTCCTGATCTGGATCGCGCTGGCGGCGTTCCTGACCGGACTGATCGCGCTGCTGTTCGCACCGCCGCTCGCGGTCGACTTCGCGATCTTCGCGGTGGCGGCAGTCGCCTCCATTTACGGCGGCCGCTTCCTCTACCGCCGCGCAGCCGACGAGGCGCCCGAACCATTGCTCAACAAGCGCGCCCAGCGCACGATCGGCAAAAGGGTGACGATCTGCGAAGCGATAAGCGGCGGCTATGGCCGCGCCACCGACGGCGACAGCTTCTGGGCCGCGAAGGGACCCGACATGGCCGCCGGCACGATCGCGACGGTGGTGGCGATGGAGGAGAATATGCTGGTGGTGGAGCCGGCGGTCTGAACCGTCGCGCCTGCCTCAGACGAAATCGTTAAGGTCGATCGACGTCGCGTTGGTCGCTATCACCCGAACGGCCGAATCCACCGTCGCGCCGCCCGTGCTCGAATAGAAGAGATAGGTGTCGCTGCCGATGGTGAGCGCCGCCACCTCGCCAAGGCCGGCACGATTGTCCAGCAAGGTCTGGGCGGTATCGGCCGCGCTGGCGACGCTACCCTGCCGGCCTGCCGACAGCACAGCTGCGACGCGGAAGCCAAGATCGAATTTATCGGAGCCATTGGCGAAGTCGGAGACGACGTCCGGCCCCGCCCCGGCGAACAGGGCCGTGCCGCTCGTGAAGACGAACCGGTCCGCCCCGCTGCCGCCACGCAGCGTGTCGACACCCAGATCACCACTCAGCGTGTCGTTGCCGATCCCGCCCGAGAGCGAATCATTTCCCTGTCCGCCGCGCAACAAGTCGTTGCCGTCGCCACCGTCGAGCGTATCGTTGCCGAGGTTGCCATTGATGCTGTCGTTCCCGGCGCCCCCGCTGGCGCTGTCATTGCCCTGGCCGCCCTGGATGCGGTCGACGCCCGCGCCGCCATCCAGCGTGTCGTTACCGGCATTGCCCTGGAGATAGTCATTGCCGTCCTCGCCCAGGATCCGATCGTCGCCGTCCACGCCGCCCTCGGCCGACCGGCCGTAGATATGGTCGTTGCCGGCCCCGCCCTGCAGCGTATCGGCCCCCGCGCCGCCATAGAGATTGTCGTGCCCGCCAAAGCCGTTCAGAAAGTCATCGAAGCCGGTGCCCTGCATCATGTCGTCACCGCCGAAGGCGACACCGAGTGCCCCGGCGTCATTGTCTTCGCGCGCGAGCTTGGTGAAGCGGGAGGCCAGGGTCGTCAGACCCGTAACGTTCAGCAGCGTCTCGCCGCCCGCACTCAGGTCCAGCAGGAACAGCTGGCCGCCGTCCAGCCGGTCGAAGTCGTCATAGGTGAAGGAGACGCCGCGCAGGGTGAGGATATTGCCATGGCCCTTGTCGAACGACAAGGTAATCGAACTGTTCTCGATCGGGTCCCCCTGGATCAGATCGCTGACGTCGATCTGGTCCATCCGGATGGCGGCCACCGTCCCGCCCGATACCTGCGCCATGGAAAGCCCCACCCCTCAACCGGTCCATCATAGGGCAAGCCGCGCCGGAAATAAAATCCTGTACGGCACAGTTCCTGTCCCGCGATGGGCGTGACGATCGTTCAGGCGAGCGCCGCCAGCCCGAGCAGTGCGGCCTGCATCCGGGCTCCGTCTTCCGCCGAGCCGGCGCGCTCCGCGCGCCGCGCGGCGATCAGCCGGTCGAGCCAGGCCGGGCCATATTCGAAATGATGATCGATGCAGAGGCTCTCCACCGCGCGGCGCACATCGCGTCCGCAATCGTCCAGGATCGCCAGCCGCCGGTTGAGCGCGGCTTCCAGCTGCGCCGCGCGCTCGATATTTCCGCTCGCACCCGTGCGGACCACCCCGCGCCCGGCCAGCTCACGATAGAGCCCACCGCTCGGCGCGAGTTCGGCATAATGCGCCCAGTAGAGCTTGAAGAGCACGCGCCCCGCATCGCGCATCGCCTCGCCATCACGGGCGGGATGGTCGAGCAGCCCCGCCAGCCAGGCACGGCCGACAGCATCCACCGCCTGACCGTGATCCCCGGCACCGATATCGGCGACCGCCTCCTCCGCCCTTCCCTGCTGCCACAGCCGCTCGGCCGCCCCGTCGAGCCGGCCGGCGCGCCGGGCACGGTGCAGCCGCAGTTCGGCGGTGCCGCGATCGATCCGCACCGCCGTGCCTGCAATCAGCCGCCCCGCCTTGGTCCGCGCCCCCGCCTTGCGCTTGCGTCCCGCTCTCGCCATCCCGCCTTGCTCCATCAATTAGACAAATAACTTGCACATTCATGTTCAAAGATTACGGATCAGGCATGACGCTTCCCCATGAAATCATGCGCGGTCTCCGCGCCCGGTCCGGCCTGTCGATGCGGGCCTTCGCTGCGCGTCTCGGTGCCCCGCTCGACACGCGCTACGCCTATTATGAGGAAAAGCGCTTCACCGGCCCGCTGCCGATCGAGGCCGCCCGCCGTATCGCTGCCGCATTGCAGCCCTTCGGCGTCGAACCGCAGGAGGTGCTCGAGCTTGCCGGCCTGTCGGCCGAGGAAGCCGCCGCCGAAGCGGCGTCGGCAGAGCCCGCCGTCCAATATGTCCGCCTTGATGTCGCCCTCCCTAATGCAGCAGCACTGACGCGCATGTTCGAGACCATGCTGGAGGGTGAGCTTCCGCCCGCCCGGCGGGACGCGCTCGCGCGAACGCTCGCTCTGCGTCTGCCAGCCGCGCTTCAGCGTACGTCAGCATCGCCGCCGGTCGCGGTGCGGGCAGGCCGCGAAGATGCTCCAGCGCCCGCCAGGCGTCGTCCGCCTCGCCAGCCAGTATCGCGCACATGATATCGCAGGCCGGGCACGCCAGCTCGCAGCCGGGCGATGCCCGGAAAACGGGTTTTCCCATGATCCGACTCGATAGTTTGTTCCTTATTTGTTCTAATCCTGCATTCCTACATGTCTAGGATTTTTCCTATCGGTCGAGCAAAAAAAGACCCGCGGCCGACGGCGGCGCGGGTCGGTACTCAACGCAACGGAAGGCTCAGGAAAAGCGCGGGACCTCCCGGACCGAGCGATAGGGCGCGGTCTGGCTGGCGGAACCGGCCGCCTGCGGCGCGCGCGCGGAAATCGGCTCCTCGATCTCGCGGAAGCTGGGGGCGATCATCCACGCCGGCGGCTGCGGCCGCGGCGTTTCGATGATGCGCATCGCCATCCCCATGAGCGCATCGGGGGAAAGGCTCTCGGCCCGGTCCCACATATCCGCCGTCATCATGTTCATCGCGACTCACCTCGCCCCTGTCCGCCCCCTCTTTGCGCCGCTCTATCGTCCAAGGAAATAGGACTGGACGCGAAGTTACAATTGTTGACAGGAGACAGAAAAGCGGCGGATTTTTATGGGTGTCGAGTTGAACCTGGTGACGGGCCACCTTCATCGTCGACCAAGACTCATCTTGACATTTTACAAGATTCTTGTATATATCTGCGCAACAACCCGGAGCTGCGATGACCGCCTGCCAGCCGATCGGCGCCGAGGACCGCGAGGTCGCCGAGATCGATACCCTGCAACGCGCGCTGCGCGGCCTGCGTCACTGGGCAGCCACCGCCCAGGCCCGCCGGCACCTGGCCGGCGAGCAAGGGCGCCGGCTGCACGCCACCGCACTCCGGCTCCATGACGAGGCCTGGTCGGACTGCCTGGCCGCGGCCTATGGCCTGTTCGAGATCGACGCGATCCACCAGGCCTGGGTTGAGGCGGGCGGGGGCCGCGAATGACCGACGGGCTCCGCCTGGAAGAGCTGTTGGCCGAGATCGCTGCGGCCGACAGCCGGGCCCGGCTCCACGACAGGATCGACGACGATCGCGAGGCCCATGCCGAGGCCGCGCAGCGGGCTGACGAGGCCGCCGAGGAAGGACGACGCGCCGCCCGCGCGATGATCGAGGCCGCCTTTCCCGGGATCAGCTGGGCGATGATCGCCCGCGCCGCGCTGTGATGCGGCTCAGCTCATTACCAGCTTGAGGCCGGTGACGAACAGGATCACCGCCAGCGCCCGCTGCACGATCAACTCGTTGAGATGCAGGGTCAGTCGCGATCCGATGATGATGCCCGGGATCGATCCGATCAGCAGCGTCGCCAGCAGCTTCAGGTCGACCGCGCCCGCCAGCATATAGCCCAGCCCCCCGACCAGGGTGAGCGGCACCGCGTGCATGATATCGGTGCCGACCAGCTTCCGCGCGGTCAGGCGCAACGGATAAAGCATCAGCAGCAGCGTCGCGCCCAGCGCCCCCGCCCCCACCGACGTCAGGGTTACCAATGTCCCGAGCACCGCCCCGGCCAGCGCGGTCAGCACCGGCTGGTAGCGGACGAAGCGGCGCACGCGCGCCTCGTCGTCGACGTCGATCATCGCGGTGACGAGCTGGCGGCGGAACAGGGTCGCGACCGAGGTGATGAGCAGCATCCCGCCGAGCATCGTCACGATCAGCCCGTGCTTCACCTGGTGCCCACCGGCTTCGAACAGGAAGAACAGGGTCAGCAGCGCCGCCGGGATGCTGCCCGCGCACAACCAGCCGACAATGGCCAGATCGGCGCTTTCCTGGCGATGATGGACCACCGAGCCCGCGGTCTTGGTCGCGGCGGCGAACCACAGGTCGGTGCCGACCGCCGTCGCCGGAGCCACGCCGAAGACCAGGATCAGGATCGGCGACATCAACGAGCCCCCGCCGACGCCGGTGATCCCGACGATGATGCCGACCAGCAGGCCGGCCAGCGCGTTGAGCCAGTCGATCATGGGGGCGTTCCGATCAGGCTGCCTGGTTCAGGTCGCCGACCAGGCGGAGTATCTCCTCCGCCAAACCGGCGGGACAGATCAGCAGGTCGGGCAGCCAGGGATTGGCGTGGTTGTAGGTCAGCCGCGATCCGTCGATGCGCGAGCAGTGCAGCCCGGCCGCCCGCGCCACAGCGACTGGCGCGCAATTGTCCCACTCATATTGGCCGCCCGAATGGAGGTAGATGTCGGCCTCGCCGCGCACCACCGCCATCGCCTTGGCCCCCGCCGAGCCCATCGGCACCAGCTCGGCGCCGAGCGTCCCGGCCACGGCCACCGCCTCGGCGGCGGGGCGGGTGCGGCTGACCAGCATGCGCAGGGTCTGCGCGGCGGGCTGCAAGGCGGGGGGCGCCGCGGAGTCGAGGGTCAACCCCAGGCCCGGCAGCGCCACGGCGCCGATGCTGGGCTGGCCGCCGATTGCGAGCGCGACATGAACCGCCCAGTCGGCGCGGCCCTCACCATATTCGCGGGTGCCATCGAGCGGGTCGACGATCCACACCCGCTCGACCGAGCAGCGCGCGGTGTCGTTGACCTCCTCCTCGGACAGGATCGCGTCATCGGGCCGCTCACGCCGCAGCGTCTCCATGATGAAGGCGTTGGCGATGCGGTCCCCCTCGACACCAAGCGCCTTGCCCTCGAATCGTCCGGAACCGCGAAGGTCGAGCAGCATCCGTCCCGCGCGGTCGGCGATGTGGATCGCCAGCTCGACGTCGTTCATCATTCCTCGCCCAGCAGTTTCGCGATGATCAGCTCGGCCGCCTCCTCGGGGGAGGTGGCCGCGGTGTCGATCCGTATCTCGGGCGTGTCGGGTGCCTCATAGGGGCTGTCGATGCCGGTGAAGTTCTTGAGCTCGCCCGAGCGCGCCTTCTTGTAGAGGCCCTTCACGTCGCGCTTCTCCGCCTCGGCCAGGCTGGTGTCGATATGCACCTCGACGAACTCGCCGGGCGCCATCATCGCCCGCACCATGTCGCGCTCCGCCCGGAAGGGAGAGATGAAGGCGGTGATGACGATCAGCCCGGCGTCGGTCATCAGCTTCGCGACCTCGCCGACCCGGCGGATATTCTCCACCCGATCGGCATCGGTGAAGCCCAGATCCTTGTTGAGGCCGTGACGGACATTGTCGCCGTCGAGCAGGAAGGTGTGCCGGTTCATCCGGGTCAGCTTCTTCTCGACGATGTTGGCGATGGTCGACTTGCCGGCGCCTGACAGGCCGGTGAACCATAGCACGGCCGGCTTCTGGTTCTTCAGGTCGGCGCGCTTCTCGCGGCTGGTGTCGGTCGCCTGCCAGTGGACATTCTGCGAGCGGCGCAGGCAGAAATGCAGCATACCCGCCGCGACGGTGGCGTTGGTCAGCTTGTCGATCAGGATGAAGCCGCCCAGCGTGCGGCTGTCGGCATAGGGCTCGAACACGATCGGGCGATCGGTGGTGAGGTTGGCCACGCCGATCGCGTTGAGCCCCAGCGTCTTCGCCGCCAGATGGTCCATGCTGTTCACATCGACCTGATATTTCGGCGCCTGGATCGTGGCGGTGACGGTCTGGGTGCCGAGCTTCAGCCAATAAGGACGACCTGGCAGCATCTCCTGCTCCGCCATCCAGACGATGCTCGCCTCGAACTGATCGGCGACCTGCGGAGGCTGATCGGCGAGCGCGATGACGTCGCCGCGCGAGCAGTCGATCTCGTCGGCGAAGGTCAGCGTCACCGACTGGCCGGCCACCGCCCTGTCGAGATCGCCATCCAGCGTGACGATGCGGGTGACGGTGGAGGTCTTTCCCGAAGGCAGCACCCGGATCGCGTCGCCGGGCTTCACCTCGCCGGTCGCCACCAGGCCGGAAAAGCCCCGAAAATCGAGATTGGGGCGATTGACCCACTGCACTGGCAGGCGGAACGGCCGGGCGCGGTCGGCGGCGACATCGATCTCGACGGTCTCGAGATGATCGATCAGGGTCGGGCCCTGATACCAGGGCGTCCGATCCGAGCGGGTCGTGATGTTGTCGCCGGCGATCCCCGAGATGGGGATGGCGGTGAAGCTGGTGATTCCGATCTCGGTCGCGAAGGCGCGATAGGCCAGCAGGATGCGGTCGAACACACCCTGATCATAATCGACCAGATCCATCTTGTTGATCGCGAGCACGATGTTCTTCACGCCGATCAGATGCGCCAGATAGCTGTGCCGCCGCGTCTGGGTCAGCACGCCCTTGCGCGCGTCGATCAGGATCACCGCGAGGTCGGCGGTCGAGGCGCCGGTCACCATGTTGCGGGTGTACTGCTCATGCCCCGGCGTGTCGGCGACGATGAACTTGCGCTTCGGGGTCGAGAAGAAGCGATAGGCGACGTCGATCGTGATGCCCTGCTCGCGCTCCGCGGCGAGCCCGTCGACGAGCAGCGCGAAATCAATGTTCTGGCCCTGGGTGCCAACCCGCTTGCTGTCGGCTTCGAGCGCCGCCAGCTGATCCTCGAAGATCATCTTCGAATCGTAGAGCAGGCGCCCGATCAGCGTCGACTTGCCGTCGTCCACCGAGCCGCAGGTGATGAAGCGCAGCAGCGACTTCTCGCGCTGCTGTTCCAGATAGGCGTCGATATCCTCGGCGATGAGGGCGTCGGCCTCGTACTCGTAGCCGTCCGCCATCAGAAATATCCTTCCTTCTTCTTCTTCTCCATCGAGGCGTCGCCGGCATCCTTGTCGATGGCCCTGCCCTGCCGCTCCGAGGTCGTCGTCAGCAGCATCTCCTGGATCACCTCATTGAGGGTCGCGGCCTCGCTCTCGACCGCGCCGGTCAGCGGGTAGCAGCCGAGCGTGCGGAAGCGGATCGAGCGCTCCACCGGCGTCTCGCCGGGCTTGAGCGGGAAGCGGTCGTCATCGACCATCAGCAGCAACCCGTCACGCTCCACGGTCGGACGCCTGGCCGCGAAATAGAGCGGGACGATCGGGATGTCGTTGAGCTGGATATATTGCCAGATGTCCAGCTCGGTCCAATTGCTGATCGGGAAGACGCGGATGCTCTCGCCCTTGGCCTTGCGGGCGTTGTAGAGGTTCCACAGCTCGGGCCGCTGGTTCTTCGGGTCCCAGGCATGGCTGGCGGTACGAAAGGAGAAGATGCGCTCCTTGGCGCGGCTCTTCTCCTCGTCGCGGCGCGCCCCCCCGAAGGCCGCGTCGAAGCCATATTTGTCGAGCGCCTGCTTTAGCCCCTCGGTCTTCCACATGTCGGTGTGCAGCGGGCCATGGTCGAACGGGTTGATCCCGCGCTCCCTGGCTTCCGGGTTATGATAGACGAGCAGTTCCATGCCGCTCTCCTTCGCCATCCGGTCGCGCAGCTCGTACATCGCCTTGAACTTCCAGGTCGTATCGACATGGAGCAGCGGAAAGGGCGGCGGCGAGGGATAGAAGGCCTTGCGGGCGAGATGCAGCATCACCGCCGAATCCTTGCCGACCGAATAAAGCATCACCGGGCGTTCGCACTCGGCAACGACCTCGCGAAGGATGTGGATGCTCTCGGCCTCTAGCCGCTGGAGATGGTTCAATCTGTCGCTCATGCCGTGGCCTCCTACCGAAGCGCAGGCGTCAGCGCCCGAAAATTAAAGTTGGAAAGCCGGTAGGAAATGTGGCGCCCCGCCAGCATGGTGGCGCCGACGGCGCCGCTGCTGTAACCGGTTGGGCCTGTCCGGCATCCGGGGGGACGTCGCTTGAGACTTGCAAGATTATCGCTGGTCGCGCCGCTGGCCCTGCTGTCGGCCTGCGAAATGACAGTGGAGGTCGCCGGCATGCTCGGCGGAACCGAAGCTCTTACCGGATCGATGACCCATTATGACGACGGCGGCACGATCGAACTGTTCGGCGGCCCGAATACCCACTGCATCGGCAATTTTGAATATCATCGCCGAAACCGGGGGATAGGCGGCGAAGGCACACTGGTCTGCGACGATCGGCGCATGGGACCGTTCAGCTTCGCGCTGAGCGGGATGCGCCATGGGGTCGGCTATGGAACGCTCAACGGCGTTCCCTACAGCTTCCGCTTCTGAAACGGCAAAGGCCGCCAGCGAAGGTCTGGAGTCCCTTCGGCTGGCGGCCTTGCTGGAGGCCATCGGATCGGCCGCTTAGCGGGCGGCGAGCTGCAGGTCCGAAACCTTGTTCACCGCCAGCTTGGCCTTGGCGGCGCCGATCGCGTCGCGGCGGCAGTTGGCGACCTTGATGCTGGTGCCCAGATCCGAAGCGCCGCAGGCCTGATAGGCCGCCTTGCGGATGCGGGCGTCGAGCTTGGCGGCGCCGGTGTCGCTGGCGACGTTCAGATCGCCATAGGCAACAGGAACGCTGACCGGTTCGGCACGCAGCGGGGTCGCCGCAGCGACGGTGATGAAGGTGGCGACAACCGCGAAGCTGGCGGCGACGGTGTTCTTGAAGCTCTGCATTTTAACGTCCCTTTCGATGTGCGTTGTGGATGCACACACTTCAGCAGGAACCGTGCCAAATGTAATTTCGCTGAAAATTCCGTATTTTTTCTAAATCGCGGCGGAATATGATTGCCAATTATCTGCAATATTCACCGATCATCGGGGTTTTACACCATATCATCGCCTGCGCAGCGCTGTTACTTCGATCTCCACCTTCATCTCGGGCTTAATCAGTCCCACGATCAGCGCCGTCGCGGCCGGCCGAATGTCGCCGAACGCCTCGCCCAGCACCGGGCCGACCTCGTCCCAATAAGCGGCATCGGTGAAATAATAGGTGGCCCGCACGACATCGGCCATCGCGAAGCCCGCGCCTTCCAGCGTGCGCCCGATCAGCGCCAGCGCGTTGCGCGCCTGCTCGGCCGCGCTTTCCGGCATGATCCGGGTTTCGGGATCATAGCCGGTCGTCCCGGCGACGAAGGCCCAGTCGCCGTCGACCAGCGCGCGGCTGTAGCCGACCTGCTTCTCGAACGGCGAACCCGACGAGATCAGCGTACGCGGCATCATTCCTCCTCCACATAGACGATGCGGACCTTCGCCGCCGCCGCCCGCGCCGCCGCGCGAGCCTCGTCGGCGCCGCCTTTGCGCGCCAGCGCCAGCGCCACGCCCATCCGCCGGTTAGGCCGGGTCACCGGCTTGCTGAACAGCCGCACGTCGGTTTCAATGCCGGGCATCGGCGCCAGCGCCTCGGCGACGCCTTCGAAATGGAAATCCTCGGCATGGCGATCGGCGAGGATCACCGCCGAGGCGGCCGCGCCGTTGAGGTGGATGTGCGGGATCGGCAGCCCCAGCACCGCGCGGGCGTGGAGATCGAACTCGGTGAGGTTCTGCGAGATCAGCGTGACCATGCCGGTGTCGTGCGGACGCGGCGACAGTTCGGAGAAGATCACCTGTTCACCCGCGACGAAGAACTCGACACCGAACAGCCCGTAGCCGCCGAGATTGTCGACCACCTTGCGCGCCATGTCCTGCGCGGCGGCGAGCGCCTTCTTCGACATCGGCGTCGGCTGCCAGCTTTCCATATAGTCGCCGCGTTCCTGCCTGTGGCCGATCGGCTCGCAGAAGATCACACCCTGGCGGGTGCGGATCGTCAGCAGGGTGATTTCATAGTCGAAGGCGATGAACGCCTCGACGATCACCCGCTTGCGGTCGCCGCGCATCCCATCGACGGCATAGTCCCAGGCCGCATCGACCGCGCCCTCGGCGGTGACGATGCTCTGGCCCTTGCCCGACGACGACATCACCGGCTTGACGACGCAGGGAATGCCGACCTTCGCCACCGCCGCGCGCATCTCGTCGAGGCTCTCGGCATAGAGGAAGCGCGAGGTGACGAGGCCCAGTTCGTTCGCCGCGACGTCGCGGATGCGGTCGCGGTTCATCGTCAGCATCGTCGCACGCGCCGACGGCACGATCGAATAGCCGCGATCCTCATAGTCCTTGAGCACCTCGGTCCGGATCGCCTCTACCTCGGGCACGACATGATCGGGCTTGTGCTTCTCGATCACGGCCGCCAGCGCCTCGCCGTCGAGCATGGAGAACACCTCATGCTCGTCGGCGACCTGCATCGCCGGGGCACCGGCATAGGAATCGCACGCGATCACATGCGCGCCCAGCCGCTTGGCGGCGATCACGAACTCGCGGCCCAACTCGCCCGAACCGAGCAGCAGGATCTTCGCAATGGGGGTCATCAGGGCTTCTCCTTGAAAGCAGCCGATAGACGGTCGGCTCCGCCAGGTGAAGCGGGCAGGCCGCGATTTCCCGGCGGCAGCCACAACTTCATTTTACCACGGCCTCCTAAGGGTTTATGGAGAGGGGAACGATAATCAGGGGAGCGATCCGGCCGCGTGTCGGTAGATGCATTCATCTTTGCGATACTGCTCGTCGTCAATGCGCTGATGGCGCTGGCGATGCTGCTCGCCGCACGCACGCTGGGCCAGCCCAGGATCGCCTATATCCTGGCGTGCACCTTCGGCATCAACGTGCTGCTCTACATTGTCGATGCGATCTACATCTTCCTGTTCCGCGGCAATCTGGCGCTCAACCTGATCGTCAGCATGATCGCGATGACGCCGCCCATTTTCGCCGCAACCGCCTATCGGCTGCGCTCGGGACTGCCGCTCCACCTTGGCCGGCTCGCCGCAGCCCACCTGGCGGCGACCGCGCTGATCCTGTGGTTCAGCTATTTCGACCCGAACCGGGGATATCGCAGCGCGATCGTGCCGCTGTTCGCAGCCTCGGTGCTGATCTTCGGCACCACAGCCCTGGTAAGGCCCGGCCGCCGCCTGCGGCTGGGCGAACGGCCGATCGTCATCACCAGCTATGCGCTGGCGGCGATCGAGGTCGCCGGCGGCCTCGTCCTCGCGGCGATGCGCAACTCGCCCACGCCTGCGCTCGAACGGGCCTATACGATGATCGTCTTCCTCGGCCTGCCCGGGCTGACCGTCGCGGCCGGCATCTTCTCGCTCTATCTGCTCGCCGGAGACCTGGCCGAGCGGCTGCGCGTCGCCGCCGACACCGATTCGCTGACCGGCGCACCAAACCGCCGCGCGATCGAGGTGACGGGGGCGCGGCTGATGGACGAGGCGCGGATCGCCGGACGGCCGCTCACCATCGCCATCTGCGACGTGGACCATTTCAAGGAGATCAACGATCTCCATGGCCATGGCCATGGCGACGAGGTGTTGTGCCGGCTGACCGGCCTGTTCCGCGAGCAGCTCGCGGAAGGCGGCGACTATGGCCGCTTCGGCGGCGAGGAATTCGTCCTGTTCTTCCCTGGCAGCAATCTCGAGCAGGCCCGCCGCCGGGTCGAAGCGCTGCGCGAGCGGATCATGGAGATCAGCATCGGCGATCTTCCGATCCGGCTAACCGCCAGCTTCGGTGTCGCCGGCATGAGCCTGACCGACCAGAGCCTGGCCGACATCGTCCGCCGCGCCGACCGCGCGCTCTATGCGTCGAAGGAGGCCGGCCGCAACCGTACGACGGTGGACCGGCAGGGGCAGCTGGCGGGATAGGCGTCACCCCCGCTTCCGCCGGGAGCAACGATCTTTTCAGCCCAGCTTCGCCTGATAGGCATCGGGCTTGAAGTCGACGAGCAGGTCGCCGTCGACGTCGAGCACCGGCCGCTTGATCATCGAGGGCTGCGCCTCCATCAGTGCGATCGCCTTCGCCTCGTCGATGCCGGCCTTGGCGGAATCCGGGAGCTTCTTGAAGGTCGTGCCCGCCCGGTTGAGCAGCACCTCCCATCCAACCTTTCCAGTCCAGCCCTTCAAGGTCTGCGCATCGATCCCCGCGGCCTTGTAGTCGTGGAAATCATAGTCGCGGCCGCGCCCCTCCAGCCAGGTGCGCGCCTTCTTGATCGTGTCGCAATTCTTGATGCCGTACATGGTGATCGCCATGATGAAGGTCTCCTCTCGAAGGATGGCGTGTTCAGGGCAGGCCGATCAGCGATATCTGCCGGCCATAGCCGGTCTCGCCCCTGTGGGTCGCGCGGCGAAAGCTGAAGAAGCGCTCGGGCTGGGCATAGGTGTCCTCGCCGAGCGCGATCACCCTTCCCACCCCCGCCGCCCCCAACCGGTGGGCGACATAGGCCTCGATGTCGAACTGGGCATGGCCGGGGCGGCGGCCGTCGGCGAAGAAGCGTTCATTGGCCGGGTCGTCCGCCTCGAAGCGGCGGACGAAACCCTCGTCGACCTCATAGCTTGCCCGGGCGATGCATGGCCCGATCGCGGCGACGATCCGCGCGCGGTCGGCGCCCAGCTTCTCCATCTCCGCCAGGGTCGCGTCGGTTACGCCGGTGATCGCGCCCTTCCAGCCGGCATGCGCCGCACCGACCACCCCCGCCGCCGCGTCGGCGAACAGCACCGGCACGCAATCGGCGGTGAGGATGCCGAGCAGCAGGCCCGGCCTGTCGGTCACCAGCGCGTCGGCATGCGGCCGGGCATCGTCGGGATAAGGCGCGGTGACCGCCACGGCATCGGACGAATGGACCTGATGAAGGGTAACCAGCTTATGGCCCGGCGCCACCGCGGCAACAGCGCGCCGGCGGTTCTCGCGGATCGCGTCGCGATCGTCGTCCGATCCCAGCCCGACGTTCAGCCCGGCATGGATGCCTTCGGAAACCCCGCCCTCGCGGCCCAGAAAGCCATGTGGCAGGCCGTCGAGCGCAGCGATCCGGATGGGGCGGACATTCATACCGTCGGCTTTTGGCTGAAGCCCTGCGCGACCACGCCAGGGGTCTCCTCGACGATCACCGCATCGACCCGCGACGGCGGCGAACCGCGATGCATCCGGGCGATCAGTTCCTCGACCTTGTGCACGGGGCCGGCCGCGACCGCCTCCACCGATCCGTCATGGCGGTTGCGAACCCAGCCGTCGACGCCCAGATCGGCCGCCTGCTCGATCGTCCAGGCGCGGAAGAAAACGCCCTGCACCTTACCCTTCACATGGATGCGGCGGGCGATACGATCTTCCTGCGTCATCCCACCTGCGCCCGGTGCAGCAGCTTCTGGTCGGCCAGGACCAGCGCCACCATCGCCTCCAGCACCGGCGCCGCGCGGATGCCGACACAGGGGTCGTGGCGGCCCTTGGTGCGGATGTCGGAGGCCTGGCCATCGCGGCCGATCGTCTCGACCGGGGTCAGGATCGACGAGGTCGGCTTCAACGCGATGCGGACGATCAGCGGCTGGCCGGTCGAGATGCCACCGGCGACCCCGCCGGCATGGTTGGCGAGGAAGACCGGCTTGCCGTCGTTGCCGGGCCGCATCGGATCGGCGTTTGTCTCTCCGGTCAGCCGCGCGGCGTCGAAGCCGTCACCAATCTCGACGCCCTTGACCGCGTTGATCGACATGCATGCCGACGCCAGCTCGCTATCGAGCTTGGCATAGAGCGGCGTACCCCAGCCGGCGGGCAATCCTTCCGCCACGCATTCGACGATCGCGCCGACGGAGGAACCGGCCTTGCGCGCCTCATCGACGATCGTTTCCCAGCGCCCCGCCGCCGCGCGATCGGGGCAGAAGAAGGGATTCTCGTCGATCGCGGCATCATCGAAGGCCGCGCGGTCGATGGTATCGCCGCCCAGCTCGACCAGATAGGCGCGGATCCGGACTTCGGGGATCACCAGCCGCGCGACAGACCCCGCCGCGACCCGCGATGCCGTCTCGCGCGCCGAGCTGCGCCCGCCGCCGCGATAGTCGCGAAAGCCATATTTGGCGTCATAGGCATAGTCGGCATGGCCGGGCCGATAGGCCAGCGCGACCTCCGAATAATCCTTCGAGCGCTGGTCGACATTCTCGATCATCAGGCTGATCGGGGTGCCGGTGGTCCTGCCCTCGAACACGCCCGACAGGATGCGGACCTGATCGGGCTCCTGCCGCTGGGTGGTGAAGCGCGAGGTGCCCGGCCGACGCTTGTCGAGCCAGGGCTGGATATTGGCCTCGCTCAGCGCCAGCCCCGGCGGGCAGCCATCGACCACGGCACCGATCGCGGGCCCATGGCTTTCCCCCCAGGTGGAGAAACGAAAGACGCGGCCGAAGCTGTTGAACGACATCTTACCAATTCTCGCTCGCCATTGCGCCTCGCGCCCTAGGGCAAATTGCTCCGGCCGTCATCCCCGCGGAGGCGGGGATCCATATTCCCTGACGCAGGAGGTTATGGATTCCCGCTTCCGCGGGAATGACGAACGGAGATATGTTTCCCCTCCCTCTCCCCTGAAGGGAGAAGGAGATTCTCAGGCCAGCGCGATATCAGGGGCGTCCTCGGCCTTCATGCCGATGACGTTGTAGCCGGCATCGACATGGTGGATTTCCCCGGTCACGCCCGACGCCAGATCGGACAGCAGGTAAAGCCCGGCCCCGCCAACATCCTCTATCGTCACGTTGCGGCGAAGCGGCGAGTTCAGCTCGTTCCACTTCAGGATATAGCGGAAATCGCCGATGCCGCTGGCCGCCAGCGTCTTGATCGGGCCGGCCGAGATCGCGTTGACGCGGATATTCTCCGGCCCCAGGTCCATCGCGAGATATTTGACGCTGGTCTCCAGCGCAGCCTTGGCGACGCCCATGACGTTGTAGTGCGGCACGACCTTCTCGGCGCCATAGTAGCTCAGCGTCAGCACCGAACCGCCATTCGGCATCATCGCCCGCGCCCGCTTCGTCACCGCGACCATCGAATAGGTCGAGATGTTCATCGTCATCAGGAAATTCTCGAGGCTGGTATCGACATATTTGCCGCGCAGCTCGTTCTTGTCCGAGAATCCGATCGCGTGGACGACGAAGTCGATCGTCGGCCAGCGCTCGGCCAGCGTGCCGAACGCCACGTCCAATGCCGCCATGTCGGACACGTCACACTCGATCAGGAAATCCGAGCCCACCTCCTCGGCGAGCGGGCGGACGCGCCGTTCCAGCGCCTCGCCCTGATAACTGAACGCCATCTCGGCCCCTTGCGCGTGGAGCGCCTTGGCAATCCCCCATGCCAGCGAACGATCATTGGCCAGACCCATGATCAACCCGCGCTTGCCTTGCATCAAACCCGCCACGACATCTCCATCACTTTGTGGGCGCAGGGTCCTTTACAGAAGTTTCCGGGCTTTCCGCTAGAGCCGCGTTGAGATGTGCGCCGAAAACCAGTCCGAGCCCCACCAGCCAGAAGAACAGCAGGGTGACGATCACCCCTGCCAGGCTGCCATAGGTGCGGCCATAGCCCCCGAACAGCGATACGACCATGGGCAGCAGCATCGTCACCGCCATCCACCATAGCGCGGTGAACAGCGCACCCGGCCATTTGGGACAGGGGGACAGGCGGTATTTGAGCGGAGTCAGCGTCGCGAACATCGCATAGAGCGCGGCCATCAGCATCAGCAGCGGCGCGATCCGCGTCAGGCTGATCAGCGGCTGGACATCGGCGCCGAAGGGCAGCAGCCGCCAGACGAACTGTTCGATGCCGGTGAGCACCACCTGGGCGCTGAAGGCCGACATTGCGAGCACGACCGACGCAAGAATGATCAGGATCGACCCGGCACGATAATGCCAGAAGCTTTTCGAAGGCTTGGTGCCATAGGCGCGCTGGAGGATATCGCGGATCGTCTCGACGAAGCTTCCCACCGTCCACAGGCCGACCAGCGCACCGAGCCATAGCAGCGCGCCACTATTCTGCGCGGCGAGCACATCCTCGATCGGTTTGGCGACAAGCTCGCGGACCGAGGGGGGCACGGTCGCCAGGAAACCATAGACTGCGTGCTGGACATCGGGGGTGCGGCCGAACAGCTGCGCCAGCGCCGCCATTACGATGAAGAAGGGAAACATGGTCAGCAGCGCCAGATAGGCGATGTTGCCGGCGTGGATGAAGCCGTCGGCATAGACGCCCAGGGCGGCCCGACGGACGACGGCATAGAGCCGTCCACCGGGCCGCATTTCGTTGAGATGTTTCTCGAACGGGCGCCTGTGCCGTGCTTCGGGGGATTCGTCGCTCACCAAAGCATCGGTTCCTGTCCCCTTGGCGATCCGGCCTGCCCGCTCAAACGCCTAGACTAGCCCTCGGGTTGCGCTGGCCCTTGCCCGGCCAGGATTCGATGAAGGCCTCCAGCGCCGCATCGTCGGCGGGAATGTCGATCATCACCGTGACGAGCTGGTCGCCGCGCGATCCGTCCTTGCGGTGAAATCCCTTGCCCTTGAGCCGCAGCGTCTTGCCCGAGCTGGTGCCCTTGGGGATCGCCAGCATCACCGCGCCATCGACGGTCGGTACCTTCACCCTGGCACCGGCCACCGCCTCGTCGATCGCGACTGGAAGATCCAGCCGGACATCGTCCTCGTCGCGGCGGAAGAAGCGGTGCGGGCGCACCTCGATCGCGATGATCGCGTCGCCACGGCCGCCCTGCCCTTCCTCGCCCTGGCCGGCAAGGCGCATATGCGTGCCGGTCTCGACCCCGTTGGGCAGCTTCACGTCGATCGTCTTGCCGTTCGACAGCGTGATGCGCTGCGGCTTCAGCGCCGCGGCATCCTCAAACGGAACCGCCAGCCGGTAGTTGACGTCCGCGCCCTTCAGCGGCCGGCCGCCGCCCTGTGTCCCGAAGCCGCCGAAACCGCCGCGCCGGCCGCCGCCCGCGCTACCGCCAGCGCGGTTGCGGCCGAAAATTCCTTCGAAGATGTCGCCGAAATCAGAAGCGTCGCCGCCGAATTCGAAACCCGCGCCGCCCGGCCCCGCGCCCGGATGGAAACCGCCGCTTCCGCCGCCGCGTCCGCCGAACCCGAAGGGACCGCGCGGATTGCCCTGCTCGTCAATCTCGCCGCGATCATATTGGGCACGCTTGTCGCGGTCGGACAGCAGGTCATAGGCGGCGGTGACTTCGGAAAAGCGCTCCGCCGCCTTGGGATTGTCCTGATTGCGGTCGGGGTGCAACTCTTTGGCGAGCTTGCGATAGGCCTTCTTGATCTCGGCCTCGTCCGCCCCGCGCTTCACACCCAGCTTCGAATAGAGGTCCGCCATGGTTGTCGTCGTCATCCTGCCGCCACGCCTGTTGCAAAAATACAACAGATGAGATGTGGTCCCCCTTGCCATTCCGCAAGTGAAAAAATCCTTTTCGCGGCAACCCGCCGGAACCCGCAGCGTTCTTGCGGCCTGATCGTTCCAACTGCAAGCGGCTTACCCCATCCATGGCGCCCTATCCCTGTCCGAACTGCAAACGCCTTCTCCACTTCGAGGTGCGGGTCTGCCCTGCCTGCGCCTTCACCCTGGGTTACGACCCCGCGTCGGACGGCTTCCTGTTCCTCGGCGATGGAGCAACGACGTGGCGAGACATCGACGGCCGGGCGCATGATTTGGCCGTCTGCGCCAACAACAACGCATATGAGGTCTGCAACTGGCTCGTCGCGACGGGGGATGACACCCCCTATTGCCGGGCCTGCCGCCACAACCGGACGATCCCCGACCTGACCGTGCCGAGCGTCCCGCCGCGCTGGCGCAAGATCGAGGAAGCGAAGCGGCGAATGTTCCACACGCTGATCCGGCTGGGCCTGCCGCTGGAGACCAAGGCGGAGGAGGCCGGCAGGGTGCAGGGCCTCGCCTTCGATTTCCTTTATGATCCGCTGGCCGAGGAGCAGGGCCAGACCCAGATCACCACCGGCCATGACGGCGGCGTGGTGACGCTCAACCTGATCGAGGCCGACGATGTGCTGCGCGAGCGGATGCGCCGCGACATGGGCGAGCCCTACCGCACCCTGCTCGGCCATTTCCGGCATGAGGTCGGTCATCACTACTGGTCGCGGCTGATCGAGACCGATCCGGTCGAACTCGCGGCGTTCCGCAACGTCTTCGGCGACGAGACGATCGACTACGCCCAGGCCCTGCAGGACCATTATGGCCCCAACAGCGCGAAGGTCTGGACCGACGACTATGTAAGCTTCTACGCGACCGCCCATCCATGGGAGGATTTCGCGGAAACCTTCGCCCATTATCTGCACATGGTCGATACATTGGCGACGATCGGCGGGTTCGACATGCGGATGGCGGCCTTCCCCGGCCCCGAAAGCCATGGTGGGCCAGCGGTGAACTTCGATCCCTACACCGCCTCGACCGATGCCCTGAGCGCGCAGATGGTGCCGTGGAGCTTCGCGCTCAACGCCGCCAACCGCAGCATGGGGCAGCCCGATCTCTACCCCTTCCGCCTGTCGCCCGCAATCACCGGCAAGATCGACTATGTGAACCGGCTGGTAGCGAAGGCGGCAGGACGCGGCCCGCAGGCGGCGAAGGCGGCCTGACCGTCATGCCCCGATCGCGGCCAGCGCCGTTTCGATCCGCGCGTCGATCGGCCCGCGGATCAGGGTGAAGGGCTGGCCGGTGCGGACAAGCTCCGCCTCGTAGAAATCATGCTGCTGCTGGCGAAAAGCCGAATCCTCGCGCCAGCCATCCTGCACGAACGGGAAATCGGGTGCGCAGAGCAGGCTGTGGTCGTAGCGCCGCTCCGCCAGCGCCGCCAGCCGCGGATCGACCCTTCCGAACAGCGCCTGGCTGTAGAAGGCGGTGACCAGCGGCGTCGTGTCGCAGAACAGGAACCGTTTCGCCCGGGCCGCCGCCTTGTCCTCTCGGATCACCTGCACCTCGCCGATGTGGAGCAGGTCTTCGAAATCCAGCGCGCCATCGCGCTTCACCCAGAGTTCGCGGCCATATTCCTCGACCCACAGCGTATCGAGCCGCGTTGCCAACCCGGCCGCGAGCGTCGACTTGCCGCTCGATTCGCCGCCCAGCAGGGCGATGCGGCCGACCGCGCTCATGCCGGCACCGTCGCCCCGGCGCGGTGCATCTCGCGCCGCCAGACCCACAGCCCGTAGATGTTGCTGGCCAGATAGCAGGCATAGAGAAAGGCGGTCAGTTGGAGGTCCCTCGACAGGTAGAGCGGCACGGAGATCATGTTGACCGCCAGCCAGATATACCAGTTCTCGATCATCCGCCGCATCAGCAGAAGCTGGCCGATCACGCTGAGCACCAGCACGGACGAATCGACGAAGGGTGCATAGGCGTTCGTGAACCGATGGAGCAGCGCGCCATAGCCCAGGCCGACGACCAGCCCGGCAAATCCCATCGCCGGCAGCAGCGCGGGCGGCGCGTGGCGGATCGGCAATGGCGCCCCGGCATTGCCCCGCAGCCACATCCACCACCCCGTCGCGCTGATGCCGATGAAGAAGAATTGCAGGGTAACATCGGCATAGAGCCGAGCGTCGTAGAAAAGGACGGCGAACAGCGTGCAGCCGATGATGCTGGTCCACCAGCCGTGGATGCTGTTGCGCGCCGCGAGCAGGATAGAGGCGGTCGCGAACGCATTGGCCGCGATTTCAAGCAGATTCACGCAACCCGTCCCCCGCGCGTCCCCCGACGCGCTTCAAAGCAGGCGCGCGCCGCCGCGTCAAACCGCCAGGGCGGGGCATCATAATTTACACATGTTGACACGCCTTTGCCCGCCGGATCGGCTAGATCGGCACCATTCGGACGAGATGGGAACGGGATGATGTACGAGCCGGTCATACACTGGGGCGCGATCGCGATGTTCGGATCGATCCTGTTCGGCTGGATCGCCATCAACCTCGTCATGCAATGGCATGAAAGGCGGAAACGCCGCCTCTCGCGCGGCTTTCGCAGCATGAAGTCGGTCGCGAGCCGGCAGCGGGAGCGCGCCCGCCGGGTCAAGTGGGCCGATCCCCGCCCCGCCGCCGCCCGCGGCCCTGCGCAACGCAATGCTGGCTGGCGCTGACGGGCGGGACCTTCGACCGGCCTAACCCAAAGGCTCCACGTCGACCGACACGTCGATCTTCTGCCCTTCCTGGCCGGTGAACACCCCGTCGATCGGGGCGACATCGGCATAGTCCCGCCCCATGGCGGTGACGATATGGTCGCTGCCGACCATGCAGGCGTTGGTCGGATCGAAGCCGAGCCAGCCGCGCTCCTTGCCGCACCAGATCACCACCCAGGCGTGGGTGGCATCTGCGCCGACCAACCGCTCCTTGCCGGGCGGCGGCACGGTGCGCAGATAGCCCGAGACATAGGCAGCCGGCAGCCCCGCCCCGCGCAGGCCCGCGATCATGATCTGGGCGAAATCCTGGCAGACGCCGTGGCGCTTCTCGAACGCCTCGATCGGGCTGGTGTCGACGGTGGTGGCGCTGCCGTCATATTTGAAACGGTCATGGATGCGGGTGGCCAGCGCCAGCCCCGCGTCGACGATCCCGCGTGCCGGATCGAGATGCTCCGCACACCAGGCAGTGATGGCTGAACTCAGCGGGATCGAAGGCGAGGGATAGAGATAGTTGGCAGGGCTCTCCACGCCCATGTCGATCGTGCCGCGCGCGGCCCCCGCGATGGCGGCGATGCTCGGATCGCCGGGGCGTGGCGTAGGGGTCGGGCGGTCGACCCGCATGCGGAAGCGGCTCTCTATCACCAGCTCGCGGGTCGGCTTCTCCATCACCATGCGGCTGACATGGCCGAGATAACCGATCGGCCGCGTGCCGGTGATCCGCGCTACCGGCGACAGTTCCAGCTCATAGCGCTCCAGCGTCTGTCCGGCCCATTCGACGGGGCGGAGACGAAGGTTGCAGCGCGCGAAGCTCACCGGATAGGCATAGCGGAAGCGTGTCTTGTGGCGGACCTGATAGTGCATCACCGGCCGCCTCCTTTCCAAATATCGTCGCCCCAGCGACGGCAAGGGACAGCCCCGCTCACGCCAGGGTCATGCCGGCCATGCGGAAACCCTCATTCCCCTGCAGGAAGAAGCGGGTGCTGATCGCATTGGACAGTTCCGACAGCATGTTCTCCAGGCTCAGCATCATCGTCCCGTCCATGGTTTCGGCGGTGGCGGTGCGTAGCGCGGATTCGATCCTGTAGAAGATCATCTCGTGCGGTTCGGACATGCCGTCGTCGCGCAGCGCGGGCAGATTCTGGAGATGGTTCGAGATACGCTCGACCTGGAAGGCGATCGAGCGCGGATTATAGGGGTCTAGCGCGACCAGATCGCGCACCGGCTCCAGCGCCAGCCCCGCGAGATAGCGCGCGCGATAGCTGATCTGGCTATCGCACAGGTCGAGCAGGGTGGTGAGATCGTCGGCGGAGGCATCGGCGCCGCCGAAGCTGCGCACCTGCCGGCAACCCCACATCGCCCGTTCGATGCGGCGCCCCATGTCGTGGAAGCGCCAGCCGGCGGTGCGGCCCATATTCTCGGCGGCGAGGCCTGCCAGCGCCGAGAAGCGCTCCTGCAGATCGACCGCACGGGCCAGTGTCGCCTCGGCATCGGCCGAGGTCGCCTTGGGCAGCGGCGCATCCACCAGCCGCCAGACGTCGGCCGAAAGGCGGTCGCGGGTGCCGCTCGCGATGTTGCGGGCATAGCGCATCAGCGTGGCGACGCTCGCCGGTCCGTCGCCGTCGAGCGCCAGCTGCGCCAGTTCGCGCAGGTCGTGGATTGCGCCATGGCTGTTCTCGGGCGCGTCCTCGTCCTCCTCCTCGTCCTCGTGTTCCTCGGGCACGACGGCGCCCGAGGAGATCAGCATCGTGCCCAGCCGGTCGAGGGTCAGGGGGAACAGCGCCGCGCCGCCATCGGCGACGATCGATCCGCCCAGGGTGGCGCGGATCAGCCGCAGCGTGGCCTCACCCCGCTCCAGATAGCGGCCGAGCCAGAACAGATTGTCGGCGGCCCGGCTGGTCAGCGTGCCCGGATTGCGGCGGATCGGCACCTTCTGCGGCAGCAGCGACACCGGCTCGACCGATTTGGAGCCAACCACGCAGACATCGGCGGAGAAGGCGCCTTCGCCCATCACCGTGACGCGCGCGTCCGACACGTCGCCGATCCGGGCGAAGCCCCCAGGCATCACCGTCCAGCGCCCCTCGCCGTCGCGGGCCGCGAACACGCGCACGGTGAAGGGGCGCGGCACCAGTTGCCCGTCCAGCACCGCCGGCGTGGTCGAGAGATGGACGTCCTCCATCGCGACATAATCCATCGGGCGGCGGCGCATGTCGGCCAACAGGGCGGCGCGTTCGGCACCGGTCATGTTCGCCGCGATGGCGGGCCGGCCGCGCGGCAGGCCGACCGGCGCTTCGGAGAAGGCTGGCGCGATCAGCAGCTCGTCCAGCCGCGCCTCGACCTGGGATCGCGGGCCGTCCTGCCCGCACCACCAGGTGGCGATATTGGGCAGCAACAGGTCTTCGCCCATCAGCCGACGTGCCAGCGCCGGCAGGAAGGCCGCAATCGCGGTGGATTCGACGACGCCCGCGCCCGGCGCATTGGCGATTACGGCCTGTCCGGCCGCCATCGCGTCCATCAGCCCGGGCACGCCGATCGCCGACGTGGCATCGAAGGCCAGCGGATCAAGCAGCCGCGAATCGATCCGGCGCCATAGCGCATCGATCCGCTTGAGCCCCTCGATGGTGCGGACGAACAGCCCGTCTTCGCGCACTGCGAGGTCACTGCCTTCGACCAGCAGGAAACCCAGATAGCGCGCGAGATGCGCCTGCTCGGCATAGCTCTGGTTGTATCGGCCCGGGGTCAGCAGGCCGATCCGCGGTTCGGAGCGGCGGCACACCGCCGACAGCCCTTCGCGGAAGGCGGAGAAGAAGGGCGCCAGCCGCTCGACGTGAAGCCTGGTCTGGAGCGCCCCCATCAGCCTGGTCGCGGCCAGGCGGTTCTCCAGCGCATAGCCCGCGCCGACCGGGGCGCGGACATGATCGTCCAGCACGCGCCATTCGCCGCTGGGATCGCGGCCGAGATCGGCGGCATAGATGTGGAGACGATAACCGCCCGGCTTGACCCCGACCTGCGAGCGCCAATAGGCGCGGCTGCCGGTGATCAGCGCGGCGGGCAACGCGCCCGAGCCGACCATCTCCTGATCGCCGAATATGTCGTCGAGCAGTCGTTCGAGAAGCTCGGCGCGCTGCGCCACGCCGGCGGCGATGATCTCCCAGTCGTCCTCGCCGATCAGCAGCGGCATGGCCGATACAGGCCAGGGCCGCTCGCGCTCCTCGCCCGGCAGGCGGAAGGCGGTGCCCAGTTCCTGCACCTGCCGCGCCATGCGCTGCTGGAGTAGGTCAAGCCGGCCCTCGGTCATCCGGCCGATCCCTTCGAACAGCGCCTGCCACCACTTGGCTCCGCGCCCGACATCGCCGCGCAACGCGTCGGCCGTCCCCGCCTTGGCGATATAGCTTTGCAGCCAGCCTTCACCGAGGCTGGGCATGCCCGGCAGTTCGGCCGTCATGTCTCCCTGCACCGCCGCACCTACCACGTTGGCGGCGCGCGAAGATCGAGTGTCACGGGAAACTCGCTGGGTCTTTCCATGATCGGGATCGTCACCGCGCCCGGCGTGTGGCCATGGTCCTGGAAGCGCGCCCTGCGGCGCGCCTCGGCCTCCAAGTCGTTGATCGGAACCGCGTCATAATTGCGTCCCCCCGGATGCGCGACATGATAGACACACCCGCCTAGCGAACGTTGGTTCCACTTGTCGAGGATGTCGAAAGTCAGCGGCGCATCGGCATCGAGCAGCGGATGGAGGCAATTGGCCGGCTTCCAGGCCTTGTAGCGCACCCCCGCCACCGCCTCCCCGGGCACGCCGGTCGGCGTCATCGGCACGGCACGGCCGTTGACCGCGACGACATGGCGGCCCGGCACCAGCCTCGATGCCTTGACCTGCAACCGCTCGGTCGAACTGTCGACATAGCGGACGGTGCCGCCGATCGCGCCGGTTTCGCCCAGCACATGCCATGGCTCCAGCGCATGGGCGATCTCCAGCGTAACCCCACCCGCCGAGACGGTGCCATGGACCGGGAAGCGGAACTGGCGCTGCGCCTCGAACCAGGCCGGATCGAAATCATAGCCGGCATGGCGCAGGTCGGAGAGCACCTCCATGAAATCGGCCCAGACGAAATGGGGCAGCAGGAAGCGATCGTGTAGCGCGGTGCCCCAGCGGACCAGCCCTCCCTTCTGCGGCTCGCGCCAGAACCAGGCGGTGAGCGCGCGCAGCAGCAATTGCTGGGCGAGACTCATCTTGGCCTCCGGCGGCATCTCAAAACCGCGGAACTCCAGCAGGCCGAGCCGCCCGGTCGGTCCATCCGGCGAATAGAGCTTGTCGATGCAGATCTCGGTACGGTGTGTGTTGCCCGTCACGTCGACCAGCAGGTTACGGAACAGCCGGTCGACGACCCAGGGCGCGGGTGGCTTGCCCTCGCCGGGGGCCGGCACCTGCGCCAGCGCGATCTCCAACTCATAAAGCCCGTCATGGCGCGCCTCGTCGATGCGCGGCGCCTGGCTGGTCGGGCCGATGAACAATCCCGAGAAGAGATAGCTGAGCGCGGGATGGCGCTGCCAATAGAGGATGAAGCTCTTGAGCAGATCCGGCCGCCGGATGAAGGGCGAATCGTTCACCGACCGGCCGCCGAGCACGATATGGTTGCCGCCGCCAGTGCCGATCGCGCGGCCATCGACCATGAATTTGTCGGCGGTCAGCCCGGTCTCGCGCGCCATCTCATAGAGGCTGGTGGTGATGTCGACTGTCTCGCGCCAGCTTCCCGCGGGCTGGACGTTGACTTCGACCACGCCGGGATCGGGGGTGATCTTGAAGACATTCAGTCGGGGATCGGGCGGCGGGCCATAGCCTTCGATCCGTACCGGGGTGCCGGTGCGCGCAGCGGTGGCCTCGATCTCCGCGACCAGCTCCAGATAATCCTCCAGCCGCTCGGTCGGCGGCAGGAAGACCGCGATATGGTCGCCCCGCGCCTCGGTCGTCATCGCGGTGCGGACCGCGCCCTCGATGATCGTCTGCTCCTGCCGCTCCTGCGCCGCCACGCCGCCAGCGACCGGCGCCACCGGCTCGGCCCGCTGCGCGGGCGCCTCGCTGCGTTCCGCCGCGAAATCGGGCAGCGGACCGCGTATCTCGGTCGTGTCCTGGATATGGAGATAGGGATAGTCGGACTTCGGCACATAGGGCAGCGAACCGAGCGGCAGCCGATAGCCGATCGCCGCGTCGCCCGGCATGACGAACAGCTTGCCGCGCCGCACCTGCCAGCGTTCCGAGCGCCAGCGGCGCGGCTCAGGCGCCTGCGCCGCCTGCCAGCGCTGGATCGGCAGGACATGGCCAACCGGCTTGCTCAGGCCATGCTCGAACGCCTTGACCATCCGATGCCGCGCCTCGGGGTCATCGATCTTCGGATCGGTTGGATCGACATTCTCAGGGAGCTGGGCTTCCTTGACGGCCCATTCGATGCCGTCCTCATAGGCCTCCTGCACCATATCGCCACCGACGCCCAGCCCATCGGCGATCGCCACCAGGAAGCGGCCCGCATCGTCATTGCCCACCGACTTGCCGGTGTCGGCCCCGGCGATCAGTGAGGCATCCTTCCACATCGGTACACCATCGGCGCGCCAGTAGACCGAGTAGCCCCAGCGCGGCAGGCTTTCGCCCGGATACCATTTGCCCTGGCCATGGTGGAGCATGCCACCCGGCGCGAAGCGATCCCGCATCCTACGGATCAGCCGGTCGGCATAGCCCGCCTTGGTGGGGCCGACCGCGTCGCCGTTCCATTCGGGCGCTTCCGGATCGTCGAGCGCGACGAATGTCGGCTCGCCCCCCGTCGTCAGCCGCACGTCCTGCGCCTGCAAGTCGGCATCGATCTTCTCGCCCAGCGCGTCGAGCGCTTCCCAGCGGGCATCGGTGAAGGGCTTGGTGATGCGCACCGCCTCGGCGATACGCTGCACGTTCATGTCGAAATGGAAATCGACATGCGCCGGTTCGAGCAACGCACCCTCGATCGGCGTAGCCGAACGATAATGTGGGGTTGCGGCGAGTGGGATATGTCCCTCGCCAGCGAACATGCCCGATGTCGCATCCAGCCCGATCCAGCCCGCGCCGGGCAGATAGATTTCAGCCCAGGCATGCAGATCGCAGACGTCGGCCGCGACCCCCTTGGGGCCGTCGATGGGGATGATGTCCGGCGTCAGCTGGATCGAATAGCCCGACACGAACCGCGCCGCCATGCCGAGCCGCCGGGCCGCCTGCACGAGCAGCCACGCCGAATCGCGGCAGCTGCCGCTCCCGATCGACAGCGTCTCCTCGGGCGACTGGACGCCATGCTCCATGCGGATGACGTAGTTGACCCGCTGGTTGATCGCGACGTTGAGGTTGACGAGGAAATCGATCGTGCGGAGGCGCTGGTCGGCGAACTCGGCGACAAACTGCTCGAACAGCGGCCCTTGCGGCTCGATATCGAAATAGGCCGCCAGATCGGTGGCGATCTGCGGCGCATAGGTGAAAGGCCGTTGCTCGGCATAATCCTCGACGAAGAAGTCGAATGGGTTGACCACCACCAGATCGGCGATCAGATCGACCGTCACCGAGAATTCGTTGGTCCGCTCCGGGAACACCAGCCGCGCCAGCCAATTGCCGTGCGGATCCTGCTGCCAATTGATGAAGTGATTCTCGGGCGCGATGCGCAGCGAATAATTGTTCACCGAGGTCCGGCTGTGGGGTGCCGGGCGCAGCCGGATGATCTGCGGCCCCAGCTGGACCGGCTGATCATAACGATAGATCGTCTGGTGATGCAGTGCCGCCTGAATCATGGCGACAAGAGTCAGCACATCCCGTTGTGCAGTGCAATGAACTTTGCTCGACTTCCCTGGAGGGTAGGCAGATGTCAGGCCGGCCCCGCCAATTCGATCAGCCCCGGCACCAGCGAGGCGACCAGCAGCAGCGCCATCCCGATGTTGAACGTGCGGAGGGCACCAGGGCGGGTCAGCAGCTGGCGGACCATCGTGCCGCCGCCCGCCCACAGCGCGATGCAGGGCAGGCCCAGGGCCACCAGCACGAGCGCGACGATCAATATGTCGGCGGTCAGATGCTCGGGCCGCGCGAAGCCGGTGGTGGCGCCCAGCGTCATCGCCCAGGCCTTCGGGTTGACCCACTGGAAAGCCGCCGCGTCGAGGAAGCTCAGCGGTCGCCCGCGCGACGCCCCGGCGCCGACGCCGGTCGAGGTCGCGATCCGCCACGACAGATAGAGCAGATAGCCGGCCGAGGCGATATGCAGCACGGTGTATAGCCACGGCACCCGCGCGATGACGCCGGACAGGCCGAAACCGAGCAGCAGCACCATGATCGCGCATCCGATGCTGATCCCCAGCATATGGGGGATCGTGCGCCGAAAGCCGAACGTGGCTCCCGACGACAGCAGCATCATGTTGTTCGGCCCCGGCGTCACGGTCGACACCACGCAGAATGTCACAAGGGCGATCAGGATATCGGGCGACATTGTCATCGCTTCATTCGCATGGCGAGCTGATACTGCGCCTCGACCATCATCGCCCGGCCAGCCGGGCGCGCGTCGATATCCGCCGAGGTCGCTATTGCAGTGGCCGAAACAACCGCCGCAAAGCCTATCAGCACGAAACTAGCGAGCGCTGTCGTCCATATCCTTGTCATGATCCCTGTCCTGAATGTCATGGTGCCAATTCACCTTGACGCGGCGCCACTGCGCCCTATTGTATCGCGAGTCAAAGACGATATTGTCATAGTGACATTAAAGGCCCGCCACGATGATCTGGACGCCGATCCTGCAGGACGATGCCGATACCGTTTCCGGACGGCTGCTGGCCGCGCTCCGCCGCGACATCGAGGGCGGCGTGCTTCCGCCCGGCGCGAAACTGCCCCCGCACCGCGACCTCGCCCATCGCCTTGGCATCGGCATCGGCACCGTTACATCGGTCTATGGAGAGGCGGCTCGGCAGGGCCTGCTCACCGCGACGGTCGGCCGAGGCAGCTTCGTCGCCGACGCCCCCGCCGCGCTGCGCGCGCAGGACGGGCCGATCGACCTTGCCCGCAACCTGCCCCCGCTCGCTTCCACCCAGCGCCGCTTCGCTGCCACCCTGGCCAAGCTGGGTAAGCGTCACGACCTTGCCGCCTGCCTCGATTATGCGCCCCCCGCCGGGGTCGAGGCGCATCGCCGCATTTCGGCCGGCTGGCTGCGGCGGATCGGCGGCCTGGCGGAGATTAACGCCGACCGGCTGATCATCACCAGCGGCGGCCAGCAGGCGATGATGCTGGCGGTCGATTCGCTGTGCCGGCCCGGCGACACGATAATGACCGAGGCCGCGACCTATTTCGGGGTCCGATCGATCGCGCAGGCCGGCGGCTATCGCACCCTCGGCCTCGCGATGGACGAGGAGGGGCTGCTGCCCGAGGCGCTGGAGCGCGCCGCCGCCGGGGGCGCGCGGGTGCTCTACACCCTCCCCACCCTGCAGAACCCCACCGGCCGGATCATGAGCGCCGGGCGCCGCGCCGAGATCGCCGCGATCGCGCGCAAATATCGACTATGGATCATCGAGGACGATCTCTATTCGGCCTTCGCCCTGGGCAACGCGCCCCCGCCGCTTACCTCCTACGCGCCCGAGCGCTGCTTCTATATCAACGCGGCATCCAAGGCGCTCGCCCCCGGCCTGCGCACCGGCTACCTGCTGGTTCCCGACGATGCGGCGATGGACCGGGTGCTGCGGCTGATCCGCGCACGGGTCTATTCGCCGCCCGCGCTGGGGCCGATGGTCGCCTGCCAGTGGATCGAAGACGGCTCGGCCGACGAGATCATCGCCGAAACCCAGGCCGAGATGATCGCCCGCCACCGGATCGCCGCGGAGAAGCTGGGCACCGCGATGCCCCGACCGGGCGACCCCCGCTGCCCACATCTCTGGCTGCCGATGTCCGAACTGGCGGCCGAACGGATGGTCGCGCGGGCCATGCGCGCCGGGGTCGAGCTGACGCCGCCCTCGGCGCCACTCATCGAACCCTCGCTGATCTCGGGCGTGCGGCTCTGCCTGGGTGTCGCCGCCGACCGGACGCAGCTCGCGCTGGCGCTCGACCGCGTCGCGACCGCGCTGGACACGAGCGGCACCGAACCGGCCGACGCGGTGATATGAGCTTGACTTACACCATCGCCCCGGCGGAGGCCGGGGCCGTCATGATTTTTGCTGCGACCTGACCGCAAGAACCGGTTGCGGCCCCCGGCCTCCGTCGGGGGGACGCGCGTTTGAAGGATGTTGTATGACCACCGATCCCCACGCCCTGTTCGAGGACTGGTTTGCCGAGGCCCGCGCTTCCGAGCCCAATGATCCCGAGGCGATGGCGGTGGCGACGGTCGGCACCGACGGCCAGCCGTCGGTCCGGATGGTGCTGCTCAAGGGCCATGATCCGCGCGGCTTCGTCTTCTATACCAATTATGAGAGCCGCAAGGCCGGCGAACTGGACGCCACTCCGCGTGCCGCGTTGCTGTTCCACTGGAAATCGCTGCGCCGCCAGGTCCGCATCGAGGGGCCGGTGAGCAAGGTCAGCGAGGCCGAGGGCGACGCCTATTTCGCCACCCGTCGTCGCGATTCCCAACTCGGCGCCTGGGCTTCCGATCAGTCGCGACCGCTCGACAGCCGCGCGACCTTCGAAGCGCGCTTCGAGGCGATGAAGGCGCGTTTCGAAGGCGGTCCGGTGCCGCGCCCGCCGCACTGGTCGGGCTTCCGGGTCGAACCCGAACGGATCGAATTCTGGCAGGACCGCGCCCATCGCCTCCACGAGCGGAGGCTGTTCACCCGGGACGCCGACGGCTGGATCGAAGGCCTGCTCTATCCATGAGCTGGGCCAGCCGCCTCGAGCCCAATGAGCGTGCCGGCATCGCCTCGGTCTCGGTCGCGGCGATCCTGATCCTGCTCAAGGGCTATGGGAGCTGGGAAACCGGGTCGGCAGCCGTGCTGGGCTCGCTGGCCGATACCGCGCTCGACCTTATCGCCTCGATCGTGACCTTCTACAGCGTCCGGCTGGCCGCGACGCCGGCCGATCGGCAGCACCGCTACGGCCATGGCAAGGCCGAGGCGATTGCGGCCTTCTTCCAGCTGGTACTGATCAGCATCTCCGCCTTCGGCATCATCGTCCGCTCCGCCCAGCAGTTGATGGCCGGGGCCCGGCCGCAGGCCGCCGAAACCGGCATATCGGTATCGGCGATCGCGCTGGTGCTGACGCTGCTGCTGGTCGCCTATCAGCGGCGGGTGATCGCGCGGACCGGGTCGCTCGCCATCGGCACCGACAAGATCCATTATCAGAGCGACGTCATGCTCAACCTCGGCGTCATCGCGGCGCTGGTGATCGAGCATTATATGGGCATAAGCGGGGCCGATGCCGTGGCCGGGATGGCGATCGGCGTCTGGCTGCTCTACGGCGCCTGGCACGCGTCGCGCCGTGCCATCGACCAGCTGATGGACCGCGAATGGCCCGAGGAACGCCGCCGCGCCTTCGCCGAGGTGGCGGGCAGGCATCCCGAACTGCGCGGGATCCACAATCTGCGCACCCGCACCTCAGGCGGCGACGATTTCGCCGAATTCCACGTCTGGGTCGATGCGGGGATGACGCTGGGCGAAGCGCACAGGGTGATGGACGAGGTGGAAAGGAAGCTGGGCAAGGCCTTCCCGGGCGTCGACATCACCATCCACCCCGAACCTGAGGGGCATCTCGATCCCGGCGAGGAGAACCATCCATGAGGATTCCCTTCCAGCAGGTCGACGCCTTCGCCGACCGCCCCTTCACCGGCAATCCCGCCGCGGTGATGCCGCTGGAGGCATGGCTCGACGACGCCACGCTCCAGGCCATCGCTGCCGAGAACAACCTGGCCGAAACCGCCTTCATAGTCCCATGGGCGGGGCCGGAAGCCGATTTCGAGCTGCGCTGGTTCACCCCGATGGTCGAGGTGGTGCTGTGCGGCCATGCGACCCTGGCCACCGGCCACGTCCTGCTGTCGCGCGCCGATGGGATCGACAAGGTCCGCTTCATGACCCGCAAGGCCGGCCCGCTTGACGTGACCCGCGACGGTGAAGGCTACCGCCTCGCCCTCCCCGCCTGGGCAATGGCGCCCAGGCCGCTGCCGGATCATGTCACCGCCATCGGCGGCGCGCCGGTCGAGACGCTGTGGCGCGAGGGTGGCTATTCGCTGCTCCGCTACGAAAGCGCGGCGGAGGTGGTGGCGCTGGAGCCCGATTTCCGCGCGATGCGCCCGATGGGCGACATATTGTTCATCGCTACGGCACCGGGCACCGACACCGACATCGTCAGCCGCGTCTTCGCGCCCGGCGCCGGCATCGACGAGGACCCCGTGACCGGATCGGCGCACTGCCTGCTCGCCACCTATTGGGCGAAGGCGCTGGGGCGGAACAGGTTCACCGCCTATCAGGCTTCCTCGCGCGGCGGCCATCTCGACGTGGAACTGGCCGGCGACCGCGTCATCCTGGGCGGGAAGTGCGTGACGGTGATCGAGGGGGCGTTCACCCTGGGGTGACGGTTCAGTCGCCACCCATAGCCCGGGGCGACGGCCTCGGATGATCAAGCCGCCGCGACCAGCTCCGCCGGCATCGTCTCCCTGATCCAGCCGCCGCCGAGTACCCGGTCGCCCGCATAGAGCACCGCGGCCTGGCCCGGCGCCACGCCATATTCGGGCTGGTCGAAATGGACGGCCCCTTCCTCGAACCGCGCGGACACCGGCTTGGCGAGCGAACGGACCTTGGCGGTCACCGGGCCTTCATGCCCCTCGCCGATCCAGTTGATGTCGTCGAGCATCGCCCCCGACACGGCGAGCGCGCGGCGCGGGCCCACCACCAGCCGCCTGGTCGCGGGCTCCAGCCGGACGACGTAGAGCGGCTCCGGGCTGCCGCCGATCTCGATGCCGCGACGCTGGCCGACGGTGAAATGGATCAGGCCGCGATGCTGGCCCAGCACCGTCCCGTCGAGGCCGACGATCTCGCCCTCCTCGGCCGCTTCGGGGCGCAGCTTCTTGACGATGCCGGCATAGTCGCCATCGGGTACGAAGCAGATGTCCTGACTGTCGGGCTTGGCGGCGACGCCCAGCCCCAGCTCGACCGCGATCTCGCGCACGCGAGGCTTGGGCATCGCGCCCAGCGGGAAGCGCAGATAGGCGAGCTGCTCGCTTGTCGTGGCGAACAGGAAATAGCTCTGGTCGCGCGCCGGATCGGCGGCGCGGTGCAGTTCGGGGCGGCCGCCTTCACCCAGCACTCGGCGGACATAATGGCCGGTCGCAAGGCAGTCCGCGCCCAGGTCCCGCGCGATGCCGAACAGGTCGGTGAACTTCACCCCCTGATTGCAGCGGACGCAGGGGATCGGGGTGCGGCCGGCGGCATATTCGTCGGCGAAGTCCGCGATCACCGATTCCCGGAAACGGCTTTCATAATCAAATACATAATGGGCAATGCCGAGCTTGTCGGCCACCGCGCGGGCGTCGCGTATATCCTGGCCCGCGCAGCATGCCCCCTTGCGCCCCACCGCCGCGCCATGATCGTAGAGCTGCAGGGTCACGCCGATCGTCTCGGCGCCGCTCGCCGCCGCCAGCGCGGCCACCACCGAGGAATCGACCCCGCCAGACATCGCGACGACGATCCGGGCGCCCTTGAGCGACCCGTCGGGGTGGTTTTCAAGCTGGAATTCCGGGTTCATCGCGGCGCCTCTACCACTTATGGCCAAGCCCCGCAAAAAGATGCGCTTTTTGCCTAAAGATTTGCCGCGCGGAGCCGTTCCTTGTCCTGTCACGGGAAACGGGCGAAACGGATATGAAGATCAGAATAGACGAATTCCGGATCGACACCGCCCAGCCGGCCGAAGCTCCGCTCGACTTCGTCACCCTCTGCGCATTGCTGGCCGAACATCAGGCGGCGACGCCTACGGCCCGGTGCGCGCGGGATGGCCAGTCGGTGCTGCTGCCGGATCCCAGCCATCCGGCGGTCGCCATCCTGCTCGCGGGGCCAGGGCAGGCGGCGACCTCCGGCAGCGTGCCCGGCAGCTTCCATGCCGCCGCGGCCGCGCTGTTCAGGGACGGATCACGGTAACAATCATGATCCGCCCATTTACCCTTCCCGGCAAAGCTTCCTTGATCGGGGCGACGCTAGGGAAGGCGCCGGAAGTTTGTTGGGCAACGCCATTCGGTCGACCGACCATGTTCGAGGTATCGCATGCTTGAGAATCAGAAAATCCGTCCCCATCAGGTCATCGGCCCCCTCGGCGAGCCGCTTACGCTCGACTCGCTGCCGCCGCCCGGCACCACCCGCTGGGTCGTGCGCCGCAAGGCCGAGGTCGTCGCCGCCGTGAGTGGCGGGCTGCTGACGGTGGACGAGGTATGCGAACGCTACGACCTGACCGTCGAGGAATTCGCCGGCTGGCAGCGCGCGGTCGAACGCTCGGGCATGCCCGGCCTCCGCGTGACCCGCATCCAGCACTATAAGTCTCTGTACGAGCGCCAACAGAAATACTGACGCGCCCGCGCAACACGTCGATCGGGCCCGTCCCCTTCCGGGGGCGGGCCTTTTTCTTTCGGGGCTGGAACAGCCGGCCTCAGGAGCGCAAAAGGAACAAGGTCGGTTCTGAAACGTACTGACTCCAAGGCTTTCCGCACAGACGGAGAACCTCTCGACAGGTGGCAGGAGGACGCAATGAATCTGATCATTTTCCTGATCGTAGGCGGCATCATCGGCTGGCTGGCCAGCATCGTCATGCGCACCGACGCGCAGCAGGGAATCATCCTCAACATCGTCGTCGGCATCATCGGATCGTTCATCGGCGGCGTGCTGTTCGGCCCGAGCCTGGGCGGCGGCGGCGTCTATGGTTGGCTCAGCGCCTTCCTGGGCGCAGTGATCCTGCTGGCGATCGTCAATCTGGTGCGTCGCGGCTCGATGCGCTGACGCGATCGTCGGTTTCATCGTCCGGCCCGCCCGCTCACCAAGCGGGGCGGGCCGGTTGCGTCAGGCTGGCACCCGCCCCGCGCATCGACTAACTAGGTCCGACGACGCGGCCCAGAGAGTCTGTAGATGAAACCACGCCCCCGGATCGAGGCCTTCAGAGCACAGCTCCCCACCTTCGATCTCGTGCCGAGCGCCCCCGACCGGCAATGGATGGACGAGTTCAGCGATCGCCACGCCTATCGCTGCCTGCCGCTGTCGATCGCCAATACCCATGGCTGGGATATCCTCTGCCCGGCCGATGTCGAGATCGAATGGAACGGCAAGCCGGCCAAGGAGGATCTGGTCGTCCGGGCCACGGGCCCGCTGCCCGAGGGCGTGGCGCTCGACGATTTCTTGCGTTCGCACTTCACGCGCGGGGTCGTGACCTTCCACACCACCTATATGTTCCGCACCCCGCCCGGCTGGAGCATCCTGGTCAGCGGCCCGTTCAACCATCCCAAGCACGGCATCGCGCCGATGACCGGCATCGTCGAGAGCGATTGGCTGCCCTACCCCTTCACGATGAACTGGAACATGACTGCGCCGGGCACCGTCCGCTTTGCCAAGGGCGAGCCGATCTGCACGATCATGCCGATCCCGAAAAACTATCTCGGCGATTGGGACGTCGTCATCCACGACATGCGCGACGATCCCGCGATGGGGATCGAGCATGAGGCTTTCCGGCGGGAGCGCGACAGCTTCCAGAAGCGGATCGATGCGAAGGATCCGGAGGCGATCAAGCAGGCCTGGCAGCGCCATTATTTCGTCGGGCGCCATCCCGACGGCACGATGGTCGAGGACCATACCAACAAGATGCGCCTCGCGAGCCCCACCGATGCCAGCGGCCAGCGGCCGGCCTATGCCAAGCCCGATCCTGCGGCGGCCGTCACGCGGCTGTCGCTGACGATGAACCAGGCCGCATCGGCGCTGCTGAGCGGCGGAGCACTGTCGGGCGGCCCGCAGCGATCCTCCATGACCAGGATCATCGCCGCGCCGAGGGCCGATCCCTGGCAAGCCGACAGCCTGCTTGCCCGCCTGGAGACCGGGCAGACCCCACGCAACGTCGCGGGACGCGACCGCCTGAAGGACGGGCTGCTGGCCGATGCGGAAGGCGTGACCGACCTCAGCGGCGATCCCGGCCGTGCGGGGCTCGATTTCCTCGTCATCCCAGATTTCCTCGCGCCCGCGGAATGCGGGGCCCTGGCCGATTATGCACGCGGCGAGGATTTCACCAGGAATCATGAGGACATAGGCGAAAGCTACTGGAAGAGCCGGCTTCTTTTCTATTCGGACGTACTGGAGCGGCGGCCCGACATGGCGGCGCTGATGCAGGCGGCGGACCGGGCCGCGACCGAGGCCATCGCCCGCTTCTACCGGCTCGACGCACCGATCTTCGCGGACACGATGCAACTGGTCCGCTGGAGCGAGGGGATGCACATGCCGCCCCATGCCGATCGCGCCCATCCCGACGGCTCCGCCCACGCCTTCGCCTATCGCGACTTTGCGAGCGTGGTCTATCTCAACGACGAGTATGAGGGCGGCGAACTCTATTTCACCGCACAGGACCTGATGCTCAAGCCGCGCGCCGGCATGCTGGTGGCCTTCACCGGCGGATGGCGGCACGAGCATGCGGTGCTCAAGGTCCGTGGCGGCGATCGCTTCACCATGCCGGCCTTCTACAGCTTCGACCGCTCGAAGCGGGACCGCCCCCTCTATGGCGAAGATCGCGACTGAGCCGCCGGCGCGCGCAATCCCGCTTTTCCGCAGGCGCGAATAGGTTTATGACAAAGCCGTTGCAGCCGTTCGTACCAGCTGCCGGGGCAACGGCAGTGCGGCGCACCATGTCCAGCGTAGCGTGATGTACCGGCGGATATGGAGCACCCCGTCATGAACAGTCAGGACATCAGGTGGATCATCGCGGGATTGTTCGTGGCCTTCCTGGCCGTGATCGTCCTGTCGGATCTGGTCAAGCGCAAGCCTAAGGGCCCCAGGACCAAAGCGAGAAAGGCGCCGAAGGCGCGCGGCTTTCGCACGATGCGCACCGACCGCCCCGCACCGGGCGGGGGCACCTGGAAAAACCCCGGCCGCCGATAGAGTCGCGGCCCCTCCCGCCGCTGGAAGGGGCCGGCCTCGTCACATCAGTTCGAACGTCACCGACAGGCTGATCGCGATCTTCTGCTCGCCCGCCTCGATCATCGTGTCGGCGGCCTTCTCGGCACGTGCCATCGCCATCATCGGCATCGGCCGGACGATCGGCATCGGTTCGAAGGACCCCTCGCTGATCGCGACGATCCGCTTCACCTGCAGGCCCGCCGCGCGGGCATAGAGCGCCGCTCGGGCGCGGGCCGCGGCAACCGCTTTCTCACGCGCCTGATCGAGCAACGGCTCGGGCTTGTCGATCGACAGGGTCGGGCCGTCGATCTGGTTGGCGCCGGCCGCGACCAGGGAATCGAGGATCGGACCGGCCTTGCGCACATCACGGAAGCGCACGCTGACGCGGGTCGAGGCCTGATAGCCCACGATCGCGGGGGGCAGGTTCTCCGCATAGCGATATTGCGGGCTGAGGCTGACCGAGGTCGTCTGGATATCGCGATCGGCGACCCCGGCCTTGCGGATCGCGGCGACGGTGGCGGCGGTGCGCTGGGCGTTCTCGGCCATCGCGGCGGCGGCGGTCGGCGCCTGGGTGACCACGCCCGCCCCGATCGTCGCGATATCGGGCACCGCGCTCACCTCGCCGCTGGCCACCACGTCCAGCCGCGTGCCGGCCAGCATGTGCGATGGTGCGGGCGCTTCCTGCGCCATCAGCGGGGCCGCCCAGGCCAGCGCCAGCGGCAGCGCGACGCTCCATCTTGGTGATCTTACGGTCATTTCGGTTGTTCTCCTGCTTTGCCGCGCCGTCCGTGGCATGCTAACACGCTTGTAGGAACCTCGCTGCACAAGGCCTGAACGCCTTTCGGCCACGAAACGATCCCTATCGGCGGAGAGTTCGTGGCGATGTTGCGCCGCTCTCTTGAGCGAGGTGACATATTGATATAATACAGCTCGAACGGACAAAGGGGCCCGTCGGGCCGGCAATGGAAAGACATGGGGATGAACGTCGAATCCGGCATCCAGAGCGATTACGCGGCTTATGATTATGATGACGTGCAGGCCCGGCGGCGGCGGCGTATCGTCATCGGCATCGCCGTCGCCGTTCTGATCGGCGTCATTGCCGCGACCATGATGTTCTTCGGCGGCAAGAAGCCCGCCCCCGCCGCCCCGGCCGCGCCGGGCGTCACCGTGATCGTGCCCGGCAGCGCCAGTGTCGATGCCACCGTGTCCGCCACCGGCAGCCTGTTCGCCAAGCGCGAGATGCCCGTCGGCGTTGCCGGTGAAGGTGGCATGGTTCAGTCGGTGCTGGTGGAACCCGGCAGCTGGGTCGGCGCCGGACAGACGCTGGCGGTGATCGAGCGCTCGGTGCAGACCGAGCAGGCCAATTCGCTCGCCGCCTCGGTCCGCGTGGCGCGCGCCGATGCGCAGCTTGCCCAGGCCGAACTCGATCGCGCCAAGGCGCTGGTCGCGCGCGGCTTCATCTCCAAGGCCGATATCGACCGGAGGACCGCGACGCGCGACGCCGCCGCCGCCCGCGTCGCGGTGGCGCAGGCCCAATATGGCCAGCAGCGCGCAACGATCGGCCGGCTGATCATCCGTTCGCCCGCCGCCGGACTGGTGCTGACCCGCGCGGTCGAGCCGGGCCAGGTGGTAGGCCCGGGCAACGGCGCATTGTTCCGCGTGGCCAAGGGCGGCGAGATGGAGCTGCGGGCACAGCTCGCCGAGCAGGATATCGCGCGCATCCGGGTAGGCAATGGCGCCGAGGTGACGCCGATCGGCAGCAAGCGTGCCTTCAACGGCACCGTGTGGCAGATTTCGCCGGTCATCGATCCGCAGACCCGCCAGGGCGTGGCCCGCGTCCAGCTGGCCTATGATCCCGCATTGCGGCCCGGCGGCTTCGCCTCGGTCGTGATCAAGAGCGGCACGACCCAAGCGCCGATGCTGCCCGAATCCGCCGTGCTGAACGACGAGAAGTCCGCCTATGTCTATGTCGTCGGCCCCGACAACAAGGTCGTGCGACGGGACGTCAAGGTCGGGGACGTCTCCGATGCGGGTGTGGTGATCCTGTCCGGCATCCAGGGCAATGAGAAGATCGTGCTGTCCGCAGGCGCCTTCCTGAATCCTGGCGACAAGGTGACACCGCAACTCTCCGCCGCCCCAACCCGCTGATCAACCGGAGCTTTCGGGCATGCGCAACATATCCGCCTGGGCGATCAAGAATCCGATCCCGCCTATCGTCCTGTTCCTGGCGCTCACGCTCGCGGGGCTGATCAGCTTCGCGCGCATGGACATCAACAACATGCCCGACATCAGCTTCCCGGGCGCGTCGGTCAACATCAGCCAGCCCGGCGCCGCACCGACGGAGATGGAGACCCAGATCACCCGCAAGGTGGAAGCCGCGGTTGCATCGGTCGGCAACGTCAAGTCGATCACCTCCTTCGTCAGCGAAGGCACGTCGGGCACCAATGTCGAATTTCAACTCGGCACGCCGGTGGACCGCGCCGTCAACGACGTGCGCGACGCCGTCGCCAAGATCCGATCCGACCTGCCCGAGGGGATTCTCGAACCGCAGATCCAGCGTATCGAAGTCGAGGGCGGCCCGATCGCCTATTATTCGGTCGAAGCCGTCGACATGACGCTGGAGGAGTTGAGCTGGTACACCGACAATACGGTGATCAAGCGGCTGCTCTCGATCCCGGGCATGGCGGGCGTCTTCCGCGGCGGCGGCGTGAGCCGCGAGATCCGCGTGGTGCTCGATCCCGCGCGGATGCAGGCGCAAGGCGTCACGGCCGCGCAGGTCAACAATGTGCTGCGCAGCGTCAACCTGAACGCGGCCGGCGGCCGGGCCGAAGTGGCGGGCGCCGAGCAATCGGTTCGCGTGCTGGGCAACGCCGCCAGCGCCTATGAGCTGAGCCAGACGCAGATATCGGTCGGCTCCGGCCGGACGGTGCGGCTCGCCGACATCGCCACCGTCCGCGATGCCTATGCCGAGCAGCGCAACATCTCCCGCATGGATGGCCGGCAGGTGCTGTCCTTCGGCCTGCAGAAGGCCAAGGGCGCGTCCGACGTCACCGTCTATGATGAGGCGGTGAAGGTGCTGGAACAGCTTCGAAAAGAGAATCCGAAGGTCAAGTTCAGCCTGCTCTATGACGGCGTGAAATACACTAAGGCCCAATATCATTCGGCCATCGACGCGATGGTCGAGGGGTCGGTGCTCGCCGTGATCGTGGTCTTCTTCTTCCTGCGCGACTGGCGCGCGACGGCGATTTCCGCCCTGGCGATCCCGCTTTCGGCGATCCCGGCCTTCTGGTTCATGTCGCTGATGGGCTTCACGCTCAACACGATCAGCCTGCTGGCGCTCAGCCTGGTCGCGGGCATCCTGGTCGACGACGCGATCGTGGAGATCGAGAACATCGTCCGCCACATGCGGATGGGCAAGACCGCCTATCAGGCGTCGATGGACGCCGCCGACGAGATCGGCCTGGCGGTGGTCGCCACCACCATGGCGATCGTCGCGGTGTTCGTACCGGTGTCGTTCATGCCCGGCATCCCCGGCCAGTTCTTCGAGCAGTTCGGTCTGACCGTGGCCGTCGCGGTGCTGATGAGCCTTGCCGTCGCCCGGCTCATCACCCCGATGATTGCCGCCTATTTCCTGAAGGCCGAAGGCGTCAGGGAACATGGCGGCGGCCCGGTGATGGAGAAATATCTCGATCTTCTGAAATGGTCGCTCCGCAACCGCTGGAAGACGATCGGCATCGGCGTCCTGGCGCTGGTGCTCACGGTGATCATCTTCGGCATGTCGAAGCAGCAGTTCCAGCCAGCGTTCGATCAGGACAACAGCGTCGTCAAGATCGAACTCCCACCCGGCGCCCGGGTCGAGGAGGATACCGCCCGCGTCGCCGAGCAGGCCGCCGACATCATCCGCCGCCAGCCGGAGACCGAGAAGGTGTTCGCGGATATCGGCGACAATGGCGATACACGCTTCGCGTCGCTCTACATCACGCTCAAGCCTGCCAGCGAACGGGCGCGGACCAGCACCGAATTCGAGCGGGAAGTGGCACCCCAGCTGGCGAAGATCCCGGACGCGCGGGTCAATTTTCAGTCCCAGTCCGGCGGCTTCGGCCGCGACCTGACGGTCATGCTGGCCGGCGACGATCCGGTGAAGCTGCAGCGCAGCGCCAATGCGCTGATCGAGGAGATGCGCAAGAGTCCGCTGATCCGCGATCCCCGCATCGATGGCGACATCCAGCGGCCCGAGCTGATCATCAAGCCACGGCTCGATCTGGCTGCCGATCTCGGCGTCACCACCGCGGCGCTGAGCCAGGCGATCCGCATCGCCACGCTTGGCGACATCGAGCAGAACATGGCCAAATTCTCACTGAGCGACCGGCAGATTCCGATCCGCGTGTCGCTGAGCGAGGATTCGCGGCGCGACCTGTCGACGATCCAGAACCTGCCGGTGCAGACCAGCTTCGGCGGCACCGTGCCGCTGCGGGTCGTCGCCGATATCCATTTTGGTGCGGGCCCGTCCAAGATTCGCCGTTACAACCAGGTCCGCCGCCTCGTCATCGGCGGCGACCTGACCCCGGGCTCGGTGAGCGGCGACGCTTATAAATATATCTATGCCACCCCGATCATGAAGAACCTGCCCGCCGGCGTGCGCGAGGTGAAGTTCGGCGAGCAGGAGTTCCAGGGCGACCTGATCAGCGGCTTCATCATCGCCGTCGTCTCGGGCATCCTGCTCGTGTTCGCGGTGCTGATCCTGCTGTATAAGCGCGTGCTACCGCCCTTCGTGAACATGGGTTCGCTGCTGCTCGCGCCACTGGGCGGCCTGCTGGCGCTGCTGATCTTCGGCATCCCGATCTCGATGCCGGTCTATATCGGCCTGCTGATGCTGTTCGGCATCGTCGCCAAGAACTCGATCCTGCTGGTCGATTTCGCGATCGAGGAGATGCGCCACGGCGTCGACCGCTTCGAGGCGATCCTCGAGGCTGCCCACAAGCGCGCCCAGCCGATCGTGATGACCTCGGTCGCGATGATCGCGGGCATGATGCCGATCGCGCTGGGCCTGTCGGGCGACGGCAGCTGGCGCTCGCCGATGGCGATCTGCGTGATTGGCGGCATCGCCATGTCCACCCTGCTCACGCTCATCATCGTCCCTGCCGGCTTCACCCTGGCCGACGACATGGAGAAGTGGCTGGGCCCGCGGCTGATGAAGTTCCTCGTCAACAGCGAGGAGCACAAGCCGGGCGGGTCGGTCCCCCAGGCGGCGGAGTAATCCGCCGTCGCCCCGGCGGAGGCCCCGGGGCCGCAACAGGCTCCTGCCATCAACTCGCCGAAAACTCCGACGGCCCCGGCCTTCGCGGGGGCGACGACGTGCATTCTTGATCGTTTCGGTTGAACATTCCGCGCCACCGTCCATTTTGATTGAATGAACCTTCTCCAGATCACCGGGCTCGACCGCTTCAATCCGGCCCAGGGCGGCGTACGCGGGATGCGTGTGGTTGCGTCGGGCCTGCTGGTGATCATGGCCGGTCTCTATCTGCTGGCCCGTGCGCAGCAGGGGCCCGGCGCCCCGATAGCCTGGGGCTATCTGCGCGCCTTCGCCGAGGCGGCCATGGTCGGCGGGCTGGCCGACTGGTTCGCGGTGACGGCCCTGTTCCGCCACCCGCTGGGCCTGCCGATCCCGCACACCGCGATCATCCCGCGTAACAAGGATCGGATCGGCGACAGCCTGGCCGGCTTCCTGCGGGTCAATTTCCTTACCGCATCGGTGGTGGCGCGGCGGATGTCGAAGGTCGACGCCGCAGCGGCGCTCGGCCGGCTCCTCGCCACCCCGCCGCAGGGCGGCAAGACCCGGGAAGGGATTGGCCGCGCGCTGGCGACCATCCTCGAATCGCTGGGCGACGACCGGCTCGGATCGATGATCAAGGGCGCCCTTGCCAGCCGGCTGCGCGGCTTCGACATCGCTCCGCTGCTCGGCCGCACCCTTGGCGCCGCGATCGTCGAGAACCGCCATGCCGAGATGCTCGACGGGCTGATCGGCTGGGGCAGCCGTGTCCTCCTCCACAATGAGGGGATGATCCATGACATGGTGCAGGCGCGCACCGGCAAGTTCATGCGCTGGACCGGCCTTGACGAGAAATTGTCGGGTGCAATCGTGGAGGGATTGCACAAGCTGCTCGACGACATGGCGACCGACCCGGAACACCCGTTGCGCCTCAAGGCGCAGGAAGGGCTCGAACAGCTCGCTGAAAAGCTCCAGCACGATCCCGAGACCCGCACCCGGGTCGCCGAGATCAAGGCCGAACTGATCGACAGCCCCGCAGTCACGGCCTGGCTCGACACGCTTTGGCAGAGTGCGCGCATCAAGCTGATCGACGCGGCGCGCGATCCCAATGCGGCGCTCGGCGGGCAGGTCGGCGAGGCGCTCAAGCAATTGGGCGCGACCCTCCAGACCGACGCGCCGCTGCGCCAGACCGTCAACCGCTTCGTCCGGCGGATGACGGTGGGCCTCGTCGCCGACTATGGCGACGGTATCGTCAAGCTCGTTTCGGAAACGATCCGGGGCTGGGACGCTCGCACCGTCACCCTCCAGTTGGAGAATGCGGTCGGCCGCGACCTGCAATATATCCGGGTTAACGGCACGCTGGTCGGCGGACTGATCGGGATTGGCCTGCACGCGATCGACCAGCTTCTCTGAGCGGCGAATCGCAGACGTAATGACCGGTGGAGGTTGGTGATGCCGGCGGCGCTGAAACCTGGCCTGCCAGGGCAAGACAGGCCGGCCATGCGGAGGGGGAGCAACCCTTCCGCCGGCACCCCCGATCTCTCGCGGCTGCCGGCATCACCATATTAACCATAACGCTGCATCTAGCTGAAATTCTTGTAAACAATTGTTAAATTTGCAGTCCGTCACACTTGTTCCGGGAACTTCTTGGTTAACAGGGTTCCGTTCCAGGGCAGAACGGAGCTGATTATGGGCAAGGCGCCTCACCACGGGCTTGGCTTCCGACGCGACGGCGGGCATTGTCGCCGCCATGGCAGCGAACGGACCGGCCGACAAGGCAGCAGGCGATAGCATGCGTATCGCCGTTCTCGACGACGAAGCCACCGCGCGCGCCTTTGTCACGCAGACGCTGATCGAGGCTGGGCATTTCGCCTATGAATTCCCCAACGCCCGCACGCTCGTCACGCGGCTGCGCCAGGATACGTTCGACCTCGTCATCCTCGACTGGAACATGCCCGACAAGAGCGGGCCCGAGATCATCACCTGGATGCGCGAGAATATGGACAAGCCCGTCCCCTCGCTGCTGCTCACCAACCGCAACAGCGACGCCGACATCGTCGCGGGGCTGGACGCGGGCGCCGACGATTATGTGATCAAGCCGGTCCAGCCGCCGGTGCTGCTCGCCCGCATCGCCGCGATCCACCGCCGCACCGGGCCTCGCGAGGCGACCGGCGCCAACGAGACCTACGGCCCCTATCAGCTCCAGCCCGCGCGCCAGACGGTCATCGTCGATGGCGAGACGATCGTGCTGACCGCCAAGGAGTTCGAACTGGCCGCGACGCTGTTCCGCAACATGCACCGACCGCTGTCGCGCTCCTATTTGCTGGAGATCGTCTGGGGCCGCAATCCGGACCTGCCGACCCGCACCCTCGACGCGCATATCTCCCGGATCCGAGCCAAGCTGGGCATCCGGCCCGAGCGCGGCTTCCGGCTGGTGCCGGTGTACAGCTACGGCTACCGCCTCGAACCGCTCGAACCCGAAGAAGGCTGAGGCAGACCAGTGGGGAAACGGCATCATATCCTTCTGGCGCTGGCCACGGTGGCAGCCGCGTTCGCCGCCGCGCCGGCATCCGCGCAACAACCGCCCGACACCCTGTTCCGCTATCGGGTCAAGCCGGGCGACACGTTGTCGGCGATGGCGCGCGATTATTTCGTCAATGGCGACTATCGTACCGTCCAGCAGCTCAACCGCGTGGCCGATCCCCGGCGCCTGCCGATCGCCTCGACCCTGCTGATTCCCACCCGCCTGCTGCGGGTGGCGCCGATCGACGCGCGGGTCAGTTCCTATCGCGGTACGGTCACTGTCGACGGCAGGCCGGTCGCCCTCGCCCAGCAGGTGCGCGAGGGCAGCCGGGTCGAAACCGGCGCCAACGCCAATGTCACCGTCACCCTCGACGACGGCAGCGCCATCTCGCTCCCCTCGCAGAGCCGCATCCGTATCGCCCGGCTGCGCCGCATCCTTCTGACCGGCAGCGTCGACCGCAATTTCGTGATGGAGGCGGGCCGCAGCCGTTCCTCGGTGACGCCGTTCAAGGATCCGGAGAGCAATTTCCGCGTGACCACGCCGCTGTCGGTGTCGGCGGTGCGCGGCACCGATTTCCGCGTCGCCGTCGACGAGGGCGGAGAGACCGTGCTGACCGAGGTGGTCGGCGGCACCGTCGGCGTCGCAAAGGACGAGGAAGCGGACGAGACCGGGGTCGGGCGCGGCTATGGCGTCGCCGCCACCCCCGCCGGGGTCCAGAAGCCCGTCCCCCTTCTTCCGCCGCCGCCTCTGGTGTCGATGGCTCGGACGCCCGCTGGCGTCGCGATTGCGGGCAAGGAGGTCGAGGGCGCGGCGCGGTACCGCATCCAGCTCGCCACCGATCTCGCCTTCCGCGACGTGATCGACGAGGTGATAAGCGACAAGCCCGACGCCGATTTCGCGCTGCAGGACGGCGCGACATTCTATGTACGGCTGACCGCCATCGCCCCGTCGGGCATGGAGGGTCTGCCCGGAACCTACGCCCCCGGCGTCCGTGCCGGGTCCTGATCCGGCCTCGCGACGGCCCGGCCAAGGCTGAGCGACCATGGCCGAAACGCCCAGCCGTCCGTCCGCCTCCACCCGCCTCTACGCCGAATGGGTTGCGGTCGCGCTGATCGCGACCCTGCTGGTCACAGGGCTGGTGCTGGGGCGGCTGACCGAACGGCTCGATCACATCATCTACGATAATGCGCTGATCGCGTCGGGCCGCCCGCCCCCCGACGACATCGTCATCGTCGCGATCGACAACCGCAGCCTCCAGGCGATCGGCCGCTGGCCCTGGCCGCGCCGCGTCCATGCGCAGGCGCTGGACCGGCTGGCGGAGGCGAAGCCCCGGGCGGTCGGCTATGACGTCCTGTTCGTGGAGCCGACCCCCGAGGATCCCCTTCTCGCCGCCTCGGTGATGAAGACGCCGACCTATCTGCCGATGGTAATAGACGTGCCGGGGCCGAACGGGGCCGCCTATGCGACGGCCCTGCCCGCCGGCCTGCTCAAGGATGCCGCCGCCGGCATCGCGCAGGTCAGCCTGCACTTCGACGGCGACCGGATCATCCGCAAGGCCTATCTGGAGGAAGGCGGCGGCGGCCGATCCTGGCTCCAGCTCGCCGCGCTGATGGCCGGGATCGAGCCACAAGGCGCGCCCGGCCGCCGCAGCGAGGGGCTGTGGCAGGAACGGCCGGTGATGATCCCCTATGGCGGCGCGGCCGGCCATATCCGCACCATTTCCTTCGTCGACCTGCTCGAAGGCCGGGTGCCGGCCGAGATCGTCGCGGGGCGTTATGTGCTGATCGGCGCCACCGCCGACGGCATGGGCGACGGCTACCCCACCCCGACATCGGGCGAGACCAGCGTGATGGCCGGCGTCGAGATCCAGGCGCAGTTGCTCGATGCGCTGCTGCGCGATCAGGCGATCGTCCCGGCATCGGATCATTGGCAGCTGGGCCTCGCCATCGCCGCGCTGTGGACATTGCTGATCGGCTTCCTGCGGCTCAGCCCGCGCGCCACGGCCAACCTTGCGGTGGGCCTGGCCCTCCTGCTGCTGCTGCTCACCTTCGGCCTGTTCCGCTTCGCGCATGTCTGGCTGGCGCCGTCGGCGGCGCTGATCGGGCTGCTGTTCGTCTATCCGCTGTGGGGCTGGCGGCGGCTCCAGGCGATCAGCAGCTACATGACCGACGAACTGCGCGACCTTCAGGCCGAGGGCGATGCCTTCCCGCGTCAAACGCGTGGCTCGGGCAACCGTGAAGTAACCCAACAGGCGAGCCTGCTCCGCCAGGCGATCGACCGGCTGCGCGACCTCCGCCGCTTCCTTTCGGACGCGATCGGGCGGCTGCCCGACGCGTTGTTCGTCACCGGGCTTGATGGCCGGCTGGCGCTGACCAACGCCGAAGGGCGGCGTCTGGCGCGGCGGCTCGGTGCCCCGATCGAGACCGGCGGCGACCTGCGCGCGCTGCTCGGCCTGTTCCGCGTGACGGGCACCGGCCATCTCTCCCCCTTCGCCGCCGACGCCCCCGCGCAGGGCGCCGCCGAGGCGGTGACCGAGGGCGGCGGCTGCTATGAAATCCGCTATGTCGCGCAGCGCGACGCCACCAATGCCCATGTCGGCTGGATCATCCGCATCGTCGACATCAGCCCGCTGAAACAGGCCGAGCGCCACCGCGAGGAAGCGCTGCAACTGCTCAGCCATGACATGCGGGCGCCACAATCGGCGATCATCTCGCTGCTCAAGGGGCCCGAAACCGGCATCCCCAAGGCGATCGCCAACCGGATCGAAGGCCTGGCCAACCGCACGCTCGACCTGGCCGAGGATTTCGTCCAACTCGCCCGCGCCGAGGCCAAGCCGCTGGCGATCGAGCCGGTCGACCTCAACGACGTGGCGATCGACGCCGCCGACACGCTGTGGCCGACCGCGCGGGCGCGCAACATCCGGGTCGAGGTCGAGGGCGCCTATGAAGCGCCGCACCTCGTCGACGGCGACCGCCAGCTGCTCACCCGCGCGCTAATCAACCTGATCGGCAACGCGATCAAATATAGCGATCACGGCATGGTGGTGCGCTGCACGCTGACCGAAGCCGACGACCATGTCCGCGTCGGCATCGCCGACCAGGGCGCGGGGATGAGCGAGGAGCAGCTCGCCAACCTGTTCGCGCGCTTCCAGCAGGGGCCGCGCGAAGGCGTCGGGCTCGGCCTTGCCTTCGTCCGCACCGTCGTCGCCCGCCACCATGGCACGATCGACTGTACCAGCGCGCCCGGCGAGGGGACGACCTTCGTCATCGGCCTGCACAAGAGCGATGCCGATCCCTATGCGGAGGTGGAGGAGTAGGGCGGCCCGGGCTTGCGCCCGGCGGCTCCCCATGCTTGGGGCTGGATATGGCCATCCGCACCCTCTTCGTCACCCGCCTCTACGAGGCGATGATCGGCAGGCCCGATCTCGTCGCCGACCTGGAGCAATCCGTCCGGGCGCTCGCCGAGGAGGACCGGGCCGGCCGGGCCTGGTCGAAAGCGCACGGCTATCGCGGCTACACCTCTTATGCCTCGCTGAACGACCTGCCGACCCGCGATCCCGCGTTCTCCGATCTGGTGAAGCTGCTCAACGGCCATGTCCGCAGCTTCGCGGAGGCTTCGCACATGAACCTCGGCCGCCGACTGCGGCTCGACAGCCTGTGGGTCAACCTGATGAAGCCGGGCGGCACCCATTCGGGGCATCTCCACCCGCACAGCATCGTCTCGGGCACCTTCTATGTCGCGGTGCCACCGGGATCTGGCGGCCTGAAGCTGGAGGACCCGCGCCTGCCGCTGATGATGGCCGCCCCGCAACGCACCGACGACGCGCCCGAGGACAGCCGCCCCTTCGTCTATGCCGAGCCGCGGCCCGGCATGGTGCTGCTGTGGGAAAGCTGGCTGCGGCACGAGGTGCCACCCAGCGCCGCAAAAGGCGACAGGATCAGCGTCAGCTTCAACTATAGCTGAGCCCGTAAGGAACGGCGACAGATCAACCCACTCGTCATTCCCGTGAAAGCGGGAATGAGGTGAAGAGGAGCCGATCGTCTATTCCTTCCTGTTCCCCACCAGCGCGAACAGCGCGCCCTGCGGATCGACGGCGTTGATCACCCAGACGCCGCCGGGAACCTGCTCCGGCCCCATCAGGATGCTGCCGCCATTGTCCTTCACCCGGCCGACAGCGGCGTCGATATCGTCGACATGGACGTAAAAGGTCCAATAGGGCCGCGAGGCGCCGGGGTCCGTCATCATCCCGCCGGCGGTCGTCTCGCACGGACCATCGCCCTCGACAGGTTCCATCGCGAAGAACTGGTAGGTGCCCATCGGCCCCATATCCATCGCCCCGGTGCCGGACCAGCCGAACTGCGCCTTGTAGAAGGCAAGCCCCGCCTGCCAGTCGCTGCTGTGCAGTTCGTGCCAGTCGACCCCACCCGCCGTGCCCATCGGCAGGTCCGGCAGCTCGCCCTGGGTTGCGGGCTGGAGCATGTTGAACATCGCTCCCTGCGGATCGGCACAGACGGCGAAGCGGCCGACCGTGGGAATCATGTCCGGGCCATGATGGACCGCGCCGCCATGCGCCTTCACCCCGGCCACCGCCGCATCTATGTCGGTGACATGGATATAGCCGACCCAACAGGGCTTCGCCCCGTTCGCGGCGGCCTCCTCGGGGATCGGCATCAGGCCGCCGACGCCACGCCCGCCCGCCTCGACGACCGTATAGGGATGGCCGTCCCCCGGAAAGGGTGTCAGCGTCCAGCCCACCACCTTCGAATAGAAGGCCTCGGCGGCCGCATGGTCGCTGGTCATCAACTCGTACCAGAAGAATTTGTTCGCCATTGCGCTTCTCCCTTTAGAGTTTCGCTATCGCCCGTTCGATCGTCGCGATGTCGATCTTCACCATCTTGAACACCTCGGTCGTTGCCGCCTTTGCCTTGGCCGGATCGGCCATGATATCGGTCATGTTGGCGGGGACGATCTGCCAGTGCAGCCCGTAGCGGTCGGCCAGCCAGCCGCACTGCTGGGCCTTGCCGCCCGCGAGCAGCCCCTCCCATACCCGGTCGAGCTCGGCCTGGTCCTTCGCGCCGAACGACATCGAGACCGACAGATTATATTCGGCATGGATGCCGCCATTGATCGCCTGCATCTTCTGCCCGGCCAGGGTGAACTCCACCAGCAGCAGATCGCCCACCTTCGGGCCCGGCGAGTCGACCGTGGCGTAGTGGATCCTGTCGATCCAGCTGTCGGGCAGGATCGAGCAGTAGAAGCGCGCGGCCTCCTCGGCCTGGTCCTTGAACCACAGGCAGGGGGTAATCCTCGACATCGCAACCTCCTTCGTCTTGTCGGCACGCCATTACGACGGATGGGCGATCCCTTATCCGACACTCCGGCGAATTTTTCGCGGCAATTCTCATTGCGCAACCGAGCGGGACAGACGGTCCGCCTCCGCAATTTTGCGGAGGGGGCAAGCCCGTAACGCCATGATCTAAAGGTATTTCAAGAGACAGAGCCGGAGCCGGCCATGCGCATCGCGACGATCACCAACTGGGCCTATGGCATCACCCTGTTGCTGACGTTCGGGTCGGGCGGGGCCTTCATGGCGGCGATGCGCGCCGACACCGACGAGCGAGAGGCTGTCGAGCGGCGCTCCGCCTATGTGCGGATCGCCGACGATGTCGAGCTGATCGTCGAACGCATGACCGAACAGGCGCAGCTCTACGCGGCGCGCGGCGAGCCCGCCCATAAACGCGCCTGGCAGCGCGACCGCGAGGGCATCGCCGTGATCGACCGGACGATCGCCCAGCTGCGAAACACATCGCTACCCCGCTCGCTCTATAATGAACTGGCCATCGCCGATGAGGATGCGGACCGGATCGAGGCGATCGAGCAGGCTGCGATCGCCGCCGTGGATCGCGGCGATTCCGCCGCCGCCCGCGCTCTGCTCTACGGCAACGATTATATCACGCTGTCGGCGCAGCTCAGCCGGGCGGTGGACACGTTCAAGGCCGATGTCCGCGCCTGGGCCGACCGCGACCTGGCCGCCGCGCGCGACCGCGCCGACCGCTGGGACGACATCGCCCGGCTACTGCTGGGGCTGACGGCGGCCCTGTTTCTTTCGGTGCTCTATTTCATCCTCGCCCGCCGCGTCGCGCGGCCGCTGGCGAAGATGAGCGGTGTGGTCACCCGCATGGCCGAGCGCGATTATGAGACCGATCTTCCCGACGACCGTACCCAGGACGAGATCGGCGAGGTCACCCAGGCACTGCGCCTGTTCCGCCGCAACAGCATCGAACGCGAGCGGCTGGAGCGCGAACGCGACGAGGACCGCCGCGTCAAGGACCTCATCTCCCGGATGATGCACCGCATGCAGGGCTGCGATATCGAGGCCGAGCTGGCCGATGTCGTGGCCTGCTACGCGCCCCAGATATTCCCCGATCTCGCCGGCCATATCTTCGTCTATGATCATGCGCGCGGCCGGCTGGACACGATCGGACGCTGGCAGGGCCCACGGCTCAGCCTGCCCGATTTCGCTCCGACTTTCTGCTGGGGCCTGCGCCGCGGCCATTCCCATCGCAGCAATGCGCGGGGCGAGGATATCTGCTGCCAGCACCTCGGCGACATCACGGACGAGGATTGCCTGTGCGTGCCGCTGATGGCCCAGGGTGGCACCGTCGGCATGCTCTATTTCGAGGCGGCTCAGGGCGACGGGCGCTTCCCCGATCGCGCGATCTACATCGATCTGATGTCGGAGAATATCGGCCTGGCCCTCGCCAATATCCAGCTCCGCGCGACGCTGGGGGCGCTGGCCACGCGCGATCCGCTCACCGGCCTGTCGAACCGCCGCCATCTCGACGAAATGTTCAACATCGAGCGCGCGCTTGCCGAGGGCGAAGGCATCCCTCTGGCTTGCCTGATGATCGACATCGATCATTTCAAGCGCTTCAATGACGAGTTCGGCCATGACGCTGGCGATCTGGTGATGCAGCATGTCGCGCAGGTGCTGAAAAGCCACGCCCGGGAGCGCGACCTGCCCTGCCGCTATGGCGGCGAGGAATTCACACTGCTTATGCCCGGCCGCGACAGCGCCGCCGCCGCCGAACGCGCCGAGGATATCCGCCAGACCATCCGCAAGGTCGGCCTTGCTTGGCGGGGACGCCCCCTGCCCCCCGTCACCGTCTCGATCGGGGTGGCGAGCTATCCGGTCGAGGCCGATGCGGCGAGCCTGATCAGCGTTGCCGATGGCGCACTGCTCGCAGCCAAGGAAGGTGGCCGCGACCGGGTCGTGATCGCCGGCACCGAACCGCCTGGATCGCCCAAGCGGATGCGCGCGGCAGGCTGAGCAAAACCCGTCCCCTTCCCAAGCGCCCGCGCTTGCGCCAGTCTCACGCCATCGACTTCGATAGGGGGCGAAGACCGATGAAGGCACGGCTGACCGCATGGCTCTGTTTCGGCTTGGCCGCCTCCCTTGCGGCGCCCGCCCCCACGGGTGGTCAGATGTCCGGCCGGCCGGCCATGCAGCGCCCGGGCTCCGCCGCCGTCACCGATCTCGACCGCCGCCGCCTCGCCGACGCGGCCGACGCGCTGGCCCCCCAGCGGCCCGGCACCGTGGACGCCTATGTCGTGGTGGCCGCGCTCGACAGCGATCCCGTGTTCGCACGCGAAGCCCGGGAGGCGGCCCGGGTACTGGCTCGGCGCTATGATGCCGTCGGGCGGACGCTGCTCCTCGCCGGTTTTGACGGCCGCAACATCGACCCCCTCCCGCGCGGCAGCCTCGAAACCCTCGAGACCGCGCTGAACAGGGTGGCGAAGACGATGGACCCGGCAGAGGACGCACTGATCCTCTACATCACCGCGCACGGCACGCCGGCCGGCCTTGCCTGGCGCGACCAGGGCGATTTCCTGGCCACCCTGCCGCCCACCTGGCTCGACTATGTCCTGAAACATGGCGGCCTGCGGAACCGGCTGGTGATGATCAGCCCCTGCTTCTCGGGCCTGTTCGTACCGGCCCTGGCCACGGCCGAAGCGGTTGTAATCACCGCGGCGGCGGCGGACCGCACCTCCTTCGGCTGCGCCGCCGAAAATGACTGGACCTTCTTCGGCGATGCGCTCGTGAATCACGCCTTGCGCAAGAACCAGCCCCTGGCCACCGCCTTCGGCGAGGCCCGCACCCTGATCGGCAACTGGGAAACTCGCGGCAAGCTGATCCCGTCCGATCCGCAGATCGCGTTCGGCGCCAGGGCCGCGCTATGGCTGCACCCGATCGAGATGCGGATGCCCAGGGCGCCCGGCCTTCCGGTCGGCCGCCCGGCGACCGACGCGATCGATGAGGCAATAGCAGCGAACCATTAGTTCTGTAGGGCATGGCCGACAGTTTGCCGCGAGACGGAGCATGAAAATCCGTAGGAGCGCTGCTTGGCTGGGGCGCCAGGATTCGAACCTGGGAATGGCGGCACCAAAAGCCGCTGCCTTACCACTTGGCGACGCCCCAGCATCGCACGGCGAAGCGGCCTTATAGGCATGATCGTGGCAATGGGAAGCCCCCACTCGCAGGATCGGCTCGAAGATCGGTTTTACTGGGCCGCCCAACGGCTTAAGGATGGCGCATGGCGATTCTGGTCACCGGCGCCGCCGGCTTCATCGGCATGCATGTCTCGCTTCGCCTGCTCGCACGCGGCGAATGCGTGATCGGAATCGACAATCTCAACGACTATTATTCGGTTCAGCTCAAGCAGGACCGTATCGCGGCGGTAGAGGCGGCGGGCGGGGACCGATATCGCTTCCTGCGCTGTGACTTCGCCGATCATGCGGCGCTGGACGCCGCGCTGGCGGGCGAGGATTTCGACCGGATCGTCCATCTCGGCGCGCAGGCCGGCGTCCGCTACTCGATCGAGAACCCGCGCGCCTATGCGCAGAGCAACCTCGTCGGCCATCTCAACATGCTGGAGCTGGCGCGCCGGCGCGGGACGGCGCACATGGTCTACGCCTCCTCCTCCTCGGTCTATGGCGGCAATGACGCCCTGCCCTTCCGAGTGGAGGACCGGGTCGATCATCCGCTGTCGCTCTATGCCGCGACCAAGAAGGCCGACGAGTTGATGAGCGAGACCTACGCCCATCTCTACCGGCTGCCGCAGACGGGGCTGCGCTTCTTTACCGTCTACGGCCCCTGGGGCCGGCCCGACATGGCGCTGTGGCTGTTCACTGACGCGATCCTGGCGGGACGGCCGATCTCGGTATTCAACGGCGGTGAGATGCGGCGCGACTTCACCTATATCGACGATATCGTGACCGGGGTGGTCGCGGCGCTCGACCGTGCCCCCACCGACGATGGCAGCGAGAAGGCGGGCGGCAGCCACGGCCCCCACGCCCTCTATAATATCGGCAACCACCGTTCCGAGGAATTGACCCGGCTGATCGCGCTGATCGAGCAGGCCTGCGGCCGCGAGGCGATCCGCGAGATGAAGCCGATGCAGCCCGGCGACGTACGCGAAACCTTCGCCGAAATCGGCGCGATCGAGCGCGACCTGGGCTTCCACCCGACGACGAGCATCGACGAGGGCGTGCCCTGCTTCGTAACTTGGTATCGTGATTATCATGGGGTTTGAAACTATGCGCCGTTCGCTGATCGCCGGGCTGATCCTGCTGGCGCTTCCCGCCTGCGGGAAGGAGGAGGCCACGGCGCCCGAGCCCGCCGAGGGCGGCGGCCCGCAGATCGCCACCAGCCTCGAGGATTATGCACTGCCGACCGACAAGTCAGACCAGATTACTGCGATCGACGCGGCGACGGGCGACGGCGCGGGCATGCCCCGTGACGGCGGCGCGGTGGTGCGCACTGCGAAACCCGACGCGCGCCCGGCCGTTGAGCCGTCGGCGGAGAATGCGACGGCTCCGGTCGCGGCACCGCCGCCGCTGGTCATGCCGCCGCCCGTGACCCAGCCTGCCCCGCCGCCCGCCGGCAACTGACGACCAGAAAGGGCTCTGACGATGAACGACGACGATCTGAAGGCCCGCGCGATCGCGCTGTACGACCGCTTCACCCATAGCGCGCAGGACCGGCGCGCTTTCATGGCCGACATGACGAGGCTCGCCGGCAGCGCCGCCGCCGCGCAGATGCTGGTCGCCTCGATCGCCGCCGATCCCGCCGCCGCCGCGATCATCGCCGAGGACGACAAGCGGCTGACCGCGAAGATGGTCCACTGGCCGGGGGCCGATGGCCGCAAGCTGTTCGGCTATATGGCGATCCCCCGGAAGCACGCGAAGAAGCCGGCGGCGGTGCTGGTCATCCACGAGAACAGGGGCCTCCAACCCTATACCAGGGATGTCGCGCGGCGGCTGGCGGTGGAGGGCTTCGTGGGTGTGGCGCTCGACTTCCTGGCCCCGGCCGGTGGCACCCCGCCCAATGACGAGGATGCAGCGCGCAAGCTGATCGGGGCGCTGGATCTAGGCGCGGCGACCGCCGACGGCGTCGCCACGATCGACTGGCTGGCAGCCAACCGGCTGCTGAGCGGCAAGGTCGGCGCTGTCGGTTTCTGCTGGGGCGGCGCGATGGCAAACCGGCTGGCGGTCGCCGCCGGGCCGAAGCTGCAGGCTGCCGTCGCCTTCTACGGCCCTCCCCCGCCCCCGTCCGAGGCGGGGAAGGTGAAAGCCGCGCTGATGCTCCACTATGCCGGCAGCGACGATCGCGTGAACGCCGGCGCAGGCCCGTGGGTCACGGCGCTCCAGTCCGCCCATGCCGATGTCCGCCGCTATGACTATCCCGGCACCCAGCACGCCTTCCACAACGACACGTCGGCGGCGCGCTACGACGCGGCGGCGGCGGCGCTGGCCTGGGATCGCACGATCGCCTTCTTCCGGGCGAAGCTGGCATAAGGATCGAGCGGATCAGTGCCCACCCGGCCTGTCGGCAGAGGATGTTTTCCCAAACCGCCAGGCCAGCAGGAAGATGCGCGGCCCGTCGACCAGATAGCGTCGCCACAGCCGGCGGGGATTGACCAGCAGACGGTGAAGCCATTCGAGCGCAAACCGCCGCATCCAGCGCGGTGCGCGGCTCTCACGGCCGGCGATATAGTCGATGGAGGCGCCAACGCACAGGCCAGTGCCCCGCGCGCCTGCCATCCCGTGCATCTCGGCGGCGATCATTTCCTGCTGCGGCGAGCCGACCGCGATCAGGGTGAAACGCGCGGCGGCCTCCACCGCGAACCGCGCCGCGCGGGTGCGCGCACCGGCATCGCCGCGCAAGCCCATCGGCGGGATGTGCTGGACGAAAACGGCCTCCGGCCGCATGGCCTGTAGCAGATCGACGTCGCCGGCCTCCCCGCCGATCAGGCAGACCCGGTCGCCGGGCTCGATCACATCGCGCAGCAGCCGATGGATGATATCGCTTCCCGGGACGACCGGCAGGGCGATCCCCTGCAGGGAAGCGAGCAGCGACAGGACCCGGCTGTCGCACAGCCGCCACGCCGCCAGCAGGTAGGCGCGCGCCTCGGGCGCGTCGTCATCCAGTTCCGACAGGCGGACGACATGATCGACATTGGGGGTGACGAGATAGGCGAACGCCATGTCGGCGCGGCGGCCGCGCAGCAGCGCCGTTGCCGCCTCCTCGTCGATCTGCTCGAAGCTCAGGCCCAGATAATCCATCGGCTCCCCCGTGCCCCGAGCATATCCTGCGGGCGGCAAAGAAAAAGGCCCGGCGTTTCCGCCGGGCCTTCGATCTTTCCCTTCGCTTCGGATCAGCGGCGATCGCCGAGGAACTGCAGCAGGAAGGTGAACATGTTGATGAAGTCGAGATAGAGGGTGAGCGCACCCATCACCACCGACTTGCCGGCGAAATCGGTGCCGGCGACATAGGCGTACATGCTCTTCAGCTTCTGCGTGTCATAGGCGGTGAGGCCCGCGAACAGCAGCACGCCGATCGCGCTGATCGCCAGCTGCAGGCCCGACGACTGGAGCCAGATGTTCAGCAGCGACGCGATGAGCAGGCCGACCACGCCCATGATCAGGAAGGTGCCGAAGCCCGACAGGTCCTTCTTGGTGGTGTAGCCCCACAGGCTGAGCGAGGCGAAGGCCGCCGCGGTCGCGAAGAAGGTCGTCGCGATCGAGGTGCCCGTGTAGATCAGGAAGATCGACGACAGCGACAGGCCCATCGCCACGGCGAAGGCCCAGAACAGCGCCTGGGCGGCGGTGGTCGACAGGCGGTTGATGCCGAAGCTCAGCACCATCACGAAGGCCAGCGGCGCGAGCATGATCACCCAGCGCAGCGGCGTGACCAGCACCTGCTCGGCCATGCCGGAGCTGGCGAAGCCCAGCGCGACGATGCCCGTCAGCAGCACACCCGACGCCATGTAATTGTAGATCGAGAGCATGTAGGACCGCAGGCCCGCGTCGAAGACTGCGTCGGCCACACCCGCCCTTGTCGCGGCAGGCGCGGCATTCACTCGGGGGTCAGACCAGTTTGCCATGATGTTGATACTCTCCAATAATAGCGGGGACAGGCCCGCCCGATCCCCAATATCGGCCGAACCCGGCATATTTTCAAGCGTATCACGGCGCAAACCCGGTTGAAGGGGCTTGCGTTACCGTCACACGGGGCATCATCTGCGCGAATGCATCGTCTGTTCGTCGCCCTTCGCCCGCCGCCGCCCATGCGCGCGGCGCTGCTCGCCCTGAGGGATGACATAGCCGAGGCGCGGTGGCAGGACGAGGATCTGCTCCACCTCACCCTGCGCTTCATCGGCGAGGTCGACCGCCATCTGGCCGAGGATATCGCGGCGGCGCTGGGCTCGGTATCGCACCCCCCTTTCGATCTCAGGCTCGATCGCATCGGCTGCTTCGACCGGCGCGGCAGGATCGACAATATCTGGGCAGGGGTGGCACCGCAGGAGCCCGTCCGGTCGCTCCACGCCGCCGTCACCTCGGCACTGACCCGCGCCGGCATCAAGCCGGAAGAACGGGCCTTCATGCCCCATATCACCCTCGCCCGCTTCACGCGTGGGCCGACGTCGTCCGACGCGCTGCCCATCGACCGGATGTGGCCGGCGCCGGTCGAGGCGCGCTTCGATCATTTCCTGCTGTACGAAAGCGAGTTGGGGGCGACGGGGCCGACCTATTCGGCGGTGGCGCGTTATCGGTTGGACTGACCACGCAAAGCCGCGATCAGGCCGCCCACCCCCGACATGATATCATTCCAGGCGGTCTCGAACCCGGCATCCTCGCCGAAATAGGGGTCCGCGACATCCTCCCCCTCCCGGCCCGGCGCATGATCGAGCAGCAGGGAGAGCACCGCGCCGCCGGATGGGGGCGCGAGCCGACGCAGGTCGCGAAGGTTGTTGCGGTCGAGCGCGACGAGACGATCGAAGCGGTGGAAATCCTCCGCCTTCAGCTGCCGCGCACGCAGGCCGCCGATGTCGAGACCATGGCGCGCGGCGGTGGCGATCGCGCGGGGATCGGGCGGCCGCCCGACATGCCAGTCCCCGGTTCCCGCCGAATCCACCTCGATCGCGATGCCGGCCAGTTCGGCCATGTGGCGCATCGCACCCTCGGCCAGCGGCGAACGGCAGATATTGCCGAGGCAGACGAACAGCAGCCGCGGCGGCGCGCCTTCGGTCATTCGGCCTTCAGCACACCGCAGGCGAGCCGGCCACCGGCATTGCCGGTCGGATCGGTCTTGTAGTCGTCGGCAGCGGCATGGATCACGATGGCGGCGCCATCTGCATCGAACAGCGGCGCCTCTCCGCCCTTCAGCATGGCGTCCTTCACGATCGCCTTCAGTTCGCCGGTGCCGTCCGCGCCCACGGTCATATTGGGCATGTCACCCATATGCGCGCCCGCCGGATTGTCATGGCCATGCTGCTTGTGGGCCGGGTTCCAGTGGCCGCCCGCGCTGGTGAAATCGGGCCCGGTGCAGGTGCCGATGGTGTGGATGTGGACGGCGTGGACGCCGACCGGCAGCCCCACGGCCTTCACGTTGACATGGATCCCGTCCTTGCCCTGGCTGAGCATCGCCTTGCCCTTGGTCTGGCCCTGGCCGTCGATGATGTCGGCGGTGGCGGGATGGTGGCCGCCATGCGCCCAGGCGGCGGCCGGCGCGGCCAGCGCGGCCGACAGCGACATGAGCAGCGCTAAATGCGGAAGATGGGATCGGGACATGGTCGTCTCCTCGGTGATTGGCCGCCCCCGGCGACGCCATCATGCCGCATCGGCCACGGGCGATAAAGGCCTGAAGACAAAGAAAAAGGGCCGGCCCGAAGGCCGACCCCAATTCTTTGGCCATCATCGGAAACCCGATGATGAAGCCGCTTACATGCCGGCGCCGAAGGTGATTTCGACGCGACGGTTCTGCGGCTCGCGGACACCATCGGCGGTGTCGACCAGCGGACGGCTTTCGCCGAAGGCTTCGGTCGCGATCGCCGAGTCAGGCACGCCCTTGCCGGCCAGATAGGCCTTAACGGCATCGGCGCGACGCTGCGACAGACCAACGTTATACTGGTCGCCACCCGACTTGTCGGCGTGGCCGGCAAGCTGGACGCGGGCCTGGCCGGTCGTGGCATAGGCATTCGCGGCGTTGTCGAGGATCGACGCGGCTTCCGCCGTGATGTCCGACTTATCCCAGTCGAAGAACACGATGAACGGACCCGGAGTCTCGACCACCGGCGGAGGCGGCGGCGGAGGCGGCGGGGGCGGAGGAGGCGGCGGCGGGGGCGGCGGCGGAGGCGGCGGAGCAGCCGGCTCACCGAAGTTGTAGACGAGGCTCAGCAGAACGCTGTGCGAACGCCAGTCACCCTTATATTCCGCGCCGGCGCGGTCGAAGACCTTGACCTTGTCGACGTTGAAGTAACGATACTTCACACCGACATCGACATTGGTCGACACCGGATAGCGGACGCCAGCGATCGCCTGCCAGGCGAACTTGGAGTCGCTGTCGTTCAGGAAGTCGTCCGTCGACACATTGTAGCCGCTGTACTTGACGCGGGCGATACCGCCGCCGGCGCCGATATAGGCACCGAAGCCGTCATCGCCGCCGAAGTCGAGCAGAGCGTTCATCATGAAGCTCAGCGCGCTGTTCTTGCCCGAGGCATCCTGATAGGTGCCGGCGGGCGCACCTGCGCCACCGATGTTCGCGGGCGTCCGGGCTGCGGTGGTCGAGAAGCTGTCGACGCGAGCGCGGCGATAGCCCACTTCACCTTCGACGCGGACCATGCCGAAGTCGTAACCGACGATGCCGTCTACGTCGAAGCCGGTCGAAGTATCGGCAGTGGCACGGCCACCACCCGGCGCGAGCGTCGAAGTGCCCACGTCAAACTTCATGTCCTCGATCATCATGCCGCCGCCTTCGACGCCGACATACCAAGCATTGTCACGAGCAAAGGCCGGCGCAGCGAGCGCGGTAGATGCTAGCGCTGCCAAGATGGCAAGCTTGCGCATATCATTCCCCTTTCCAACAGGTTCCAAATGGAACTGTGTTCACCTAAACCAATCACCCGGACACGCGCAAGCGCATCCGTTTCTGCAGTGTACCGACTTGGCAACGCTTTCCATTCCGGTGCCGCATCGGTTTACCCAGACAGCCGCTAAACGACCGTTTCATGAAAGGGTTGCCTGCGCTGGAAAAAATTTCACGAGTGTTCCGACCTGTGGCTTTTCAGCAACAGTCAGCGCTTTCCGTCAGCGTCATCGGCGAGCGGGATCAGCACCTCGTTCGGCAGCGCCGTACCCGGCTTCAGCGGCGAGTTGTAATAGCCATGCTCGGGGCCGCCGGCAGCGACTCTGCCCCGTGCCTTGATCCAGCGCCGAAGCTCGGCGGTGCGCGCGGAGAACAGCCGGTCGCTCGGCTTGCCGGGCACCGATATCACGGCCACCTCGCGCGCCGGGATTTCGGCGATGGCGATCCCCTCCCCCGGCGGTTCCAGGCTTTCGCGGGCGATGCCCTGCGGGATCAGGAAGCGGACCCGCCAGCCACCGTCGCCGAACGGTTCGGCCAGCACCGGCATGGTGATCGGAATCTCCTCCCCCTCGCGTCCCTCGCCGAACATATAGTCGGCCAGCACGCCGAAGCCGTTGCCGAGCGCCCGGTCCCGCGACCCGTATTGCACGGTTTCGACCACCAGCAGCGCGGGATAGCGGCGGATCTCGAACCCGCCCTCGCTGGCCAGCGTCTCATGGAGCGGCGCGCGGGCGGCGCGCTGCTTGAAGTAGATATAGGCCGCCCCGGCGGCGGCGGCGGTGGCCACGCCCGCCAATATCCTGCCCCAGCCGATCTTCGCCATTACTGCTCCACTTCCTGTCGCGCCCATAGGCCGGACAACGGCGAAATGCCAGAATCTTCCCGGTTCCGGACCGCCTGTACCGCGGCCGCCGGGCGGGCTATGAAACGCTGCTGGCGAGACCGGTTGGTGGGAAGGGGCAAATGAAGACCTGCATCCGCGACGTGCGGCACGCCATGGGCATGACGCTGCAGGACGTGGCCGATCGCTGCACGCCGCCGACCACCGCCCAGACCATCGGCCGGCTCGAAACCGGCACCCGCACCGTCTCGATCGCCTGGCTCAACCGGATATCGGCCGCGCTTGGGGTCGAGGCGACCGATCTGCTGCGGGTTCCGAAACGGGCCGGGCCGGAGGTCGACATCCTGCTCGGCCCCGAGGGCGCCGCCATTCCGCGCCAGCCGAGGCACGCCGCCCCGCCCCGCCCCGCCCAGGACGGGCTGACCATGCTGGTCGAGTTCAGCGTGGGGGAATATCGGCAGGGCGACATGGTTTCGCTGGAAAAGCTGGAGCGCAAATCCTTCGGCCGGGCGCTCAACCGCGACGTGCTGGTGCCGCGCCACGGCGGCCGCCTCGCCTTCGGCCGGCTGATCGATCGCGATGCCAACCGACTGCAGATCCAGCCTCCGGCCCAGGGTTCGCGCCAGCAGGTGATCGTCGATCCGCCGTGGATCGCGATGGCGGTCCAGTTGCTGCGCCCGCTGGGCTAGCGCCCATCGCATCGCCGGCCCGCGACAACGACGCCGGCGGAACATCCGCGACTGCCGTTCGCTTGCCAGCCAGGGCGGCGAGGCGCATCCTCCTGCCATCAAAAATATATTCGCAGGAAGACGATGTCCAAACCCACCGAACACACGCTGAGCGGCACCACGCCGCGTCGGCGCCCCAAGGCCGAAATCCTCGAAGTCGGCGGCCGGCGGCTCAAGCCGTCCACGCTGATGATGGGGCATGGCTATGATCCGATGCTGTCGGAAGGCGCGCTGAAGCCGCCGATCTTCCTGACCTCCACCTTCGTGTTCGAAAGCGCCGCCGCCGGCAAGCGCCATTTCGAGGGAGTCACCGGCAAGCGGCCCGGCGGGGCCGAGGGCCTGGTCTATTCGCGGTTCAACGGCCCCGACCAGGAGATATTGGAGGATCGCCTGGGCATCTGGGAGGATGCCGAGGATGCACTGAGCTTCTCCAGCGGCATGTCGGCGATCGCAACCCTGCTGCTGGCGCTGGTGAAGCCTGGCGACGTGATCGTCCATTCGGCGCCGCTCTATGCCGCGACCGAGACGCTGATCGGACGCATATTGGGTCGCTTCGGCGTGTCCTGGCTCGATTTCCCGGCGGGCGCCACGCCCGAGGAGATCGCCGCGGTCATCGAAGCGGCCAAGGCCAAGGGCCGGGTCGCGCTGATCTATCTCGAAAGCCCCGCCAACCCGACCAACGCGCTGGTTGATGTGGAGGCGGTGCGCGACGCGCGTGACCGTCTGTTCGCCGGAGAGGAAGAGAAGCCGCCGATCGCGATCGACAACACCTTCCTCGGCCCGCTCTGGTCCAAGCCGCTGCGCCACGGCGCCGAGCTGGTGGTCTATTCGCTGACCAAATATGCCGGCGGGCATAGCGATCTGGTGGCCGGCGGGGTGGTCGGGGCCAAGGCGCTGCTCGATCCGGTCCGGGCGATGCGCAACACGATCGGGACGATCACCGATCCGAACACCGCCTGGATGCTGCTCCGCTCGCTGGAGACGCTGGAACTGCGGATGAGCCGCGCGGGCGAGAATGCGGCCAAGGTATGCGAATGGCTGCGCGGCCAGAGCAAGGTGGAACGGGTCGGCTATCTCGGCTTCCTGGAGCCGGGATCGCGGCAGGCCGACATCTATCGCCGCCATTGCGAAGGCGCGGGGTCGACCTTCTCGCTCTACCTGAAGGGGGGCGAGCCCGAGGCCTTCGCCTTCCTCGACGCGCTCAAGATCGCCAAGCTCGCGGTCAGCCTCGGCGGGACGGAAACGCTCGCCAGCCACCCGGCGGGCATGACCCACCTCTCGGTGCCCGACGAGCGCAAGAAAGCGCTCGACATTGGCGACAATCTGGTCCGGATATCGATCGGCATAGAGGATCCGGACGATCTGATCGCCGATTTCGAGCAGGCGCTGAAAGCCGTCGGATAGACAGCTCGGGGGAAGGGCTGGTCAGCCCTTCCCCGCCCGCGCGGCGTTGGCGAAATAGGTCATCATCGCGTGCGCCGCCCGGTCGGTCAGCTCGATGAAGATGCGGCGGCCGTCATCGGGATCGGCGACCCTGCGCAACAAGCCCGAATCGGTCAGTTGCTTGATCCAGCGCAGCGCGGTCGTGGCCGGCACGGCGGCCGCGATGCACAGGCTCGACACCGCCACCGAACGCCCCTCGATCCGCGCGGCCGTCAGGTCGAGCAATATATCCCATGCCGGATCGGCGAACAGGCCAGGGCCGAACAGCTCGTCCCGCAGGCGGCGCGCGCGGATCAGTTCGCGGATCAGCCCCGCCTCGACCGGCGCGACCTCATCGATCTCCCGCGACGGGGGCTCCAGCGAACGATCGTCGCCGCGGAAAGCATCGTCGTCCTGCCCATCCGCGGCGCTGCGCGCGAACCGGGCAAGCTCCTCCAGCAGATTCTGGATCGGCTGTCCCTGGCCGCCATCGCTGGTGTCGCGCAGCTGTGGCTCGGTCCAGCGGAGCCGTTCGCCGATCGCCAAGGCCAACGCCTCCTCGTCGGGCCCGACGAGAAGGCTCACCCCCTCATGCGCGATCCGAGCCGAAACGATGTCGATCAACTCCGGCGCAACGACGATGATGCTGGCGAAGCGGCCCTGGACGGACCCCGCCTCGATCCGGTCGAGCAGCCGGTCGAGCTGCGGGCCATGATCGGTCCCGACATCAGCTATCACCAGGTCGACCGCCACCTGGAGGTCGAGGCGTTCCGCCGCGCCGACGACCGGCAGCTCTCCGGCGACGCGCCCGCCAAGGGCAGTCACGCTGCGCAACGCGACCGCCCGGCCTTCCGGCGAATCCCCAAAGATCAAAATCGTCGGAGCAGAGCCCCAATCCGCCATTTCATCGTCTCCAGCACGCGACCATGACAGCCCCCGCCCCCGCGTGCGCCATTCCCCCGAATTCTAGCGGGCATCCCGTCGCCGATCAGCAGCCGAATAGTCCGGAATGGATCATCTTGTTCCCCGGCGGAACATCCGAGCCCGGAGGTACGTTCCTTCGGCTTCAGCCAGGACGAGGGAGATGAGGCCATGGCGGGCAAATATGCCGCACGCAACACCGAGGGACGCCATGTGGTCGCACAGGATGATCCGCTGGCGATCAGCCTGCTGAAGGAAGAACATCATGTCTTCCGCACCTTGTTCGACGAAGCCGAAACGGCGGGAGAGGCGCGGCTGGCGCAGATAGCGGGTGAGCTGTGCATGCGTCTGGCGGTGCATATGGCGATCGAGGAGGAGATTCTCTATCCCGCACTGAAGCCGATTATCGGCGACGATGAAGTGAACGAGGGCATCGTCGAGCACCAGTCTGGCAAGCGCATCGTCGCCGAGCTCGAGCAGCTCGACGGAACCGAGGAGCTTTTCGCCGCGAAGGTCCACGTCCTGGGCGAGGAAACCGTCCACCATATCGACGAGGAGGACGAGGACCTGTTCGAGGACGCCAAGGCCGCGCACGAGCGGGGCGAGATCGATCTGAACGCGCTGGGCGAGACGCTGCGAACCCGCCAGGCGCAGCTCTATGACGAGATCGAAGCGACGGGCGAGACCGGCAAGACCCGCGAGGCGCAGCCCGACGAGGTGGAGAAGGCCGGCTAGCCCGGTTGCGGGGCGGCGCCTCCCCCTTCCCTTTGGCCGTCGCCTCGCCCTATAGTCGGCTTCAATGTCCGACGACGATCTCTTCGCCTCCGCTCCGTCCACCAGCTCCGGCAGTTACGACGCCTCGCAGATCGAGGTGCTTGAGGGGCTGGAGCCCGTGCGCCGCCGCCCCGGCATGTATATCGGCGGCACCGACGAGCGCGCCTATCACCATCTCGCCGCCGAAGTGCTCGACAATGCGATGGACGAGGCGGTCGCCGGCCATGCCAATCGGATCGAGGTGTCGCTCCAGCCTGGCAACCGGCTGACGATCATCGACAATGGCCGCGGCATCCCGGTCGATCCACATCCCAAATTCCCGAAGCAGTCGGCGCTGGAGGTGATCCTCACCACGCTCCACTCTGGCGGGAAGTTCGATGGCAAGGCCTATGCGACCTCGGGCGGACTGCACGGCGTCGGCGTGTCGGTGGTCAACGCGCTGTCGACCGAGACGGTGATCGAGGTGGCGCGCAACAAGGAGCTGTTCCGCCAGCGCTTCTCGCGGGGCCATGCGGTGAGCAAGCTCGAGAAACTGGGCGCCGCCCCCAACCGGCGCGGCACCAGCGTCTCCTTCTCCCCCGATCCCGAGATTTTCGGCGCCAGTGCGCATTTCCGCCCAGGCAGGCTGATGCGGCTCGCCCGTTCCAAGGCCTATCTCTATGCAGGGGTCGAGATACGCTGGAAATGCGACCCCTCGCTGATCGGCGACGATACCCCTTCGGAGGCAGTGTTTCAGTTTCCCGGCGGCCTCGCCGACCATCTCAAGGAGCAGATCGGCGGTCGCGAATGCGCGACCAGCCAGTTCTTCACCGGCAAGCAGGTCTTTCCGGGCGAAAATAACGGGCAGGTCGAATGGGCGGTGGCCTGGCCGCTCTGGTCCGAAGGCTCGTACAGCTATTATTGCAACACCATCCCGACCCCCGATGGCGGCACCCATGAGGCGGGCCTGCGCGCGGCGCTGGTCAAAGGCATCCGCGCCTTCGCAGACTTGGTGGGCAACAAGCGCGCCAAGGATGTCACGGCCGACGACATCGTCACCGGCTCCGAACAGATGCTGTCGGTGTTCATCCGCGATCCGCAGTTCCAGAGCCAGACCAAGGACCGGCTCACCTCACCCGACGCCGCGCGCCTCGTCGAGAATGCGATCCGCGATCATTTCGACCATTTCCTCGCCGACAATATGGAGCGCGGCAAGGCGCTGCTCGCCTTCGTGCTCGATCGCATGGACGATCGCCTGCGCCGCAAGGCGGAGAAGGAGATCAAGCGCAAGACCGCGACCTCGGGCCGCAAGCTGCGCCTGCCCGGCAAGCTCACCGACTGCGCCAATGACTCGCCCGAGGGCACCGAAATCTTCATCGTCGAGGGCGACAGCGCCGGCGGCTCGGCGAAGCAGGCGCGCGACCGCAAGACCCAGGCGGTGCTGCCGATCCGCGGCAAGATCCTCAACGTCGCCTCGGCCAACAGCGCCAAGATCGGCGCGAACCAGGAGATTGCCGACCTGATCCAGGCGCTCGGCTGCGGCACCCGCGACAAGTGCAATGTCGATCTGCTGCGCTACGAACGCGTCGTTATCATGACCGACGCCGATGTCGACGGCGCGCATATCGCGACCCTGCTGATGACCTTCTTCTTCCAGGAGATGCCCGATCTGGTGCGTGAGGGGCATCTCTACCTGGCCCAGCCGCCGCTCTACCGCCTGACCGTCGGCAGCAAGAGCCTCTACGCGATGGACGACGCCCACCGCGCCGAGATCGAGGCGAAGGAGTTCAAGGGCAAGAAGGTCGAGGTGGCGCGCTTCAAGGGCCTCGGCGAGATGAACCCGCAGCAGCTGCGCGAAACGACGATGGACCCGAAGACCCGCACCATGCTGCGCGTCACCCTGCCCCAGGAATATGAGGAACGCGCCAGCGTCCGCGATCTCGTAGACCGGCTGATGGGCAAGAACCCCGAGCATCGCTTCGCCTTCATCCAGGCCAATGCGGCGACGGTGGATGAAGAGGTCATAGATGCCTGACCCGTTAGATCCTCCCTATCGCACAGCGATTGGGAGGGGGACCGTTCGCGAAGCGAATGGTTGAGGGGTCTGCAACCTCTCGGTAAGCGCATCCATTGGCGTTGGATTACCCCTTCACCACGCTCTTCGAGCGCGGTCCCCCTCCCCGTCCTTCGGACAGGGAGGATCTAGAAGAGTGGCGGCGTCAGCGCTTCATCTCTGAGCCCACGCCACACCCGGATCGCCTGCAGCGTCTCCGGCACATCATGCACCCGCAAGATCTGCGCCCCCATCTGTGCGCCGTACAGCGCCAGCGCGACCGAACCTCCCAGTCGCTGGTCGACCGGCGCCTCGTTTGACAGTGCGCCGATGATCCGCTTGCGGCTGGCGCCGAGCAGGATCGGGCAGCCCAGGCCGTGGAACAGCGCCAACCCATTCAAAAGCTGGAGATTATGCCGCAGCGTCTTGCCGAAGCCGATGCCGGGATCGACGATCAACCGGCTCCGCGCGATGCCAGCGCCCTCGGCAAAGGCGATCCGCTCGGCCAGCCAGTCATAGACCTCGATCAGGGCATCGTCATAATGCGGCCGGTCCTGCATCGTCTGCGGATCGCCCTGATGGTGCATCAGCACCACCGGGCAGTCGTGGCGTGCCAGCAGGGCCACCGACTGCGGATCATGGCATAGCGCCGACACATCGTTGACGATCGCCGCCCCCGCCTCCAGCGCCGCCTTCATTACCGCCGCCTTGCGGGTGTCGATCGAGACGATCGCGCCGCCCGCCGCCAGCCGCCGCACGACAGGCTCGACCCGGGCGATCTCATCGCCTTCCCACACCGGCTGCGCGCGCGGCCGGGTCGATTCCCCGCCGACATCGACGATCGCCGCGCCAGCCTCGACCATCGCGAAGCCGGCATCGGCCGCCGCCGCCGGATCGTCGATCAGCGCACCGCCGTCCGAAAAGCTGTCGGGTGTCATATTGAGGATCAGCATGATCTGCGGCTGATCGAGCGGAAGCACGCGGTTGCCGAGATGCAGCGCGGGGCGCTGCGCGGTGATCCGCGCGATCGTCGCCCGCGCATCCCCGGCCTGTTCCTCGGTCAGCGTGCCAAGGAAACCGTCGACCGCCTCGACCGGCACCAGCCGGCTCGCCATCCGCCTGCCGCCATCGACCGCGATAACTTCATAGGCCGAGAACCAGAGCAACCCGCCCGCCAGCCGCGCCACCCGGCCATCGAGCCCGAAGGGCGCCGCGACGAAGGCGGTCGGCTGGAAATAGAGGCGGGCGTAGCGGGAGATGGCGGTCATTTCCTGGCTTTAGGCTCCGGCTTCTCCGGCGGCAATTCGATCGGGCCGGTTTCGATAGCCGGCATGTCCCATCCTGAAAGTGCTTCGGCGCCGCGCTCGTTGATCCGGTCGAGCAGGCGGCGCGCGCCGTTGTTTGGCGGGGCGTGCGGGTTGAACGCCAGCGGGCTGAGCAGTTGCTTCGCTTCCTTGATCTTCCTGTCGCGCAGATATTGGCCGATCAGCATCATCCGGACATTGTCATCCTGTGGCACCAGCGCGACACCCCGCTCCAGCGCCGCGACAGCGTTCGGCGTCGGCTTGCTCCCCTGCTGGATGAAGCTCCGGTAGAACAGGATGAGCGGCCAGGCCGCGTCGTTCTCGATCTTGTTCGCCTTGAGCAGCCAGTTCCGCGCCCCACGCCAGACCATATCGTCATGGCGGTTCGCCTGCTCGGCGCGGTGCATGATCGCCAGCGCCTTGTAGATCATGGCGGCACCATATGCCGGGTTCGCGGACAGCGCGCGATCCGCTGCCGCTTCGGCGGCATCGTCGTTGCCGGCATCATATTCGGCCTCGGCGAGAATGATCTGTGCACCGGGATCGGAAGGCCAGGGCGCCGCCAGCCGCCGCGCCTCCTCCGCCACCCCCGGTGCCGTCTCTTCATCGACCATACGCTTCGACTGGAGCCGAACCGGCATCAGCGCTTCCTCGCCGGGATCGAGGCGACGGACGCGAATCCGTTCGGGCGGGATCGGCGCGACGATGACGGGCAGATACGGCATCTTGCCGCGCATGTAGCGCTCCAGTTCCTTGTCGAGGACGTCGAAGTCGCCGAATATCCTCGCGGCGGCTTCCGCGTTGGGCTCGCCCTTGTTGATGGCCTGGAGATATTCGGTCAGTTCGGTTTTGCGGCTCGGGCCCAGGCTCAGATAATGGGTCAGCAGCCAGGCCCGCCCATAAAAGATCACATGATCCACCGGCGACAGGGTCGATGGGTTGACGGTCAGTATCTCGCGCGCCGGCATCGGCCGCTGCTCGAACAGCGAATAGGCACGGCTGAAAGCGGGCAACCCGATGCCGACTTCGCCCGGCCTGTCGAGCTTCACGTTGGACAGGAACTCGGCAAAGCCCTCCACATACCAGGCGGGGTAGACGGCCAGGGAATTCGCCAGCAGCAGGTGATGGGCATATTCGTGGAAGAGGATCGTCTGCGCGCCGAGCGACAGGGGGGATCCGCCGCCCGCCGATCGCGGCACGAAGGCCACCGATCCCTCGGCCCGGCCGTCATAGAATCCGGCGACATAGCGGCACGCCTTGTCGGCCCTCGCCTTGTCCGCCTTGTCCTTGCCCTCGCCGCCTTTGCACAACTTGACGATCGCATCGACATTGTCGACGACGAAGATCGTCAGCGGATTGGGATCGTCGCCCTCATAATCGCCATAGCTGAGCAGCTTGCGGGCCGCCTGGTCGAACCGCTCCAGATCGGTGACGAACCTGCGGACCGTATCGGGAGAGCCCTGCGAATAGACGATGAAGTGCGGCGCGCGGACCTCATTCCACGCCGCCTGGAGGGGTGCAGGAGGCCCGAGCGCGGCCAGGGCCGCCATCCATTTGCCGAAACCCATGCGCGTCCCCCCAACGCCTGTCAGGCGACCTTCCCGACACAGCAGACATCAGGGAAATTCGTTGCGGAATCCAGCCGGAATCCGGTTCATTCCGAACCGGATTTCGCTATTCGCCCAACTGGGCGAGATGCCGCTGGCGCACCGCGTCGATCGGCTCCAGCCCCGTGGGTGTCTCGATATGCCAGAAGCTCCAGCCGTTGCACGAGGGCGCGCCCTGAAGCTGGGCGCCGAGGCCGTGGATCGAGCCGGTGGCGCCGTTCGGCCCCGCCAGCACGCCATCGGCGCGCACCATCGCCGACCAGCGGCGCTTGCTGTCGGTCACGGTCGATCCTGGCGGGATCAGGCCGCTTTCGACCAGCAGGCCGAAGGCGACGCGCGGGGCGGCCTTCTTCTCGGGGATCGACATCATCGCGCTCTCGTCGAGCGGCAGGGTCGCCTGGATGCGCTGGGTCGCGACCTTGATATATTTGTCCTCGCGCTCGATGCCGATCCAGCGGCGGCCGAGGCGACGCGCGACGGCGCCGGTGGTGCCGGTGCCGAAAAAGGGGTCGAGGACCAGATCGCCCGGCTCGGTGCAGGCCAGCATCACCCGGTAGAGCAGGCTTTCGGGCTTCTGGGTCGGATGTGCCTTGTGGCCATCGTCGTCCTTCAGCCGCTCGCCGCCCGAACAGATCGGCAGGGTCCAGTCCGACCGCATCTGGATGTCGTCGTTGAGCGCCTTCATGGTGCGGTAGTTGAAGGTGTATTTCGCCTTCTCGGCCTTGGAGCACCAGATCAGCGTCTCATGCGCGTTGGTGAAGCGGGTGCCCTTGAAATTGGGCATCGGGTTCGCCTTGCGCCAGACGATGTCGTTCAGAATCCAGAAGCCCTCGTCCTGCAGCGCCGTGCCGACGCGGAAGATGTTGTGATAGCTGCCGATCACCCAGATCGTGCCGTCGTCCTTCAGGATGCGGCGCGCCTCATGCAGCCATTCGCGGGTGAAGCGATCATAGACCGCCAGGCTGTCGAACTTGTCCCAGTCGTCGTCGACCGCGTCGACCTGGCTTCCGTCGGGGCGGTGGAGATCGCCGCCGAGCTGGAGGTTGTACGGCGGATCGGCGAAGATCATGTCGACGCAGCGATCCGGAAGCGCGCGCATCGTCTCGATACAGTCGCCGCGCAATATCTCATTGAGGGGAAGCCGCGCCGGTGCCTCGACCGCGCGCTTCGCCCGGCGCGCAGCCGGAAACTTCTCGAGAACACCCATGGACGATCACCCCCCTTCGAACTTCGTCAAGGGTGAGTCATCCGGACTCTTCGGTCAAGAACAATAGTTTGGCTGCCGAACCTGACAGAAATCCGAGGCAAGGCGAACGAAAGGAGTCCGATACTTCATATGGAGTCTCAACCCGGCGACTGGACTCAATCCCTAGTGGTGTGGCGCGAAGGACTCACCCATGCCTTTTTGATCGAAAAATCCCCGGAACGGCGGCGCCGGCACGTCGTTTTGCCGCCATGGCCATGCTGTCGCCCCGCCGGATGTCTCCGCCGATACTGTGCGCCGTTGTCGCGATCGCGGGCGGCTTGGCCGCCGGCATGGCGACGGTCAACGGGCTCCACCAGAAGGTCTACGGCCCTGCCGAGGCACCTTCATTGTTCGCCCGCGCCGAGGCGGCGACTTTCGGCGAGGAGGATGGGCGGGGCCGGTTGGACGATTCCCGCGGCGGCTCTGACAGCGACACGGTGGCGCAATGCGATCGTTGCTCCGAACGCGACCTCGGCTATCGCTGGGCGGTGCTGGCCGCGATCAGCGTGCCCGATCAATGCCCCAGCGACAGCTGGGGCTTCCGGCGCGGCTGCCTCGACTATGTCGGGGGAATTTAGCCGAACAGCGAATATTGCGCGATCGGTGCGAAGCTCTTGCGGTGGAGCGGCGAAGGACCCAGCCGCGACAGCGCATCGAGATGTGCGGGCGTGCCATAGCCCTTGTTCTGCGACCAGCCATAGCCGGGATGATGCGCGTCATAATCGGCCATCATCCGGTCCCGCTCTTCCTTGGCGATGATCGACGCGGCGGCGATCGACATGCAAAGCGCGTCGCCCCCGATCACCCATTGCGACGGGCGGCTCCAGCGCGGCAGGCGGTTTCCGTCGACCAGCACCATGGCCGGTTCGACGCCCAGCGCCGCGACAGCGCGCTCCATCGCCAGCATCGACGCCCAGAGGATGTTGATCTCGTCGATCTCCTCGACCGTGGCGATGCCGACGCCGACATGGGCGACCGCACGGATCTTGGCGCAAAGCTCGCCCCGCGCGCCGGCATTGAGCTTCTTCGAATCGTCGATCCCCCTGGGCACCCGCCGCCGATCGAGGATCACCGCGGCCGCGACCACCGGCCCGGCCAGCGGCCCCCGTCCCGCCTCATCAACTCCGGCGAGCGGCAGGGGATGTGGTTTTTCGAGCTTGAAACTGGGGCCGGGCATGGAACGGCTCTTAGCCAATTGATGCGCCGACCTCCAGCAGGTGCAGACTGAACAATTCCCTCGCATCGCACCACATTTCGCGCGGACGGAAACCCGCGCCACGGGCAAGCGCCTGGAAATCCTCTACCGAATATTTCCAGCTGTCCTCGACATGCAGCGCCTCGCCCTGGGCAAAGCTCACCATCGATTCGCCGACGCGGACCTGCTGCGGCCCGAGGCTGACCAGATCGGCGCGGACGCGACCGCGATCCGCGTCGAAGTGAACTTGATGCTCGAACAGGCGCACGTCGAAATTCGCTGCCAGTTCGCGGTTTGCCCGGCGAAGCACGTCGAGCACGAGCGCCGCATTGAGCCCATGCGGATCGTCATAGGCCGATTCCAGGATCAGCACGCTCTTGCGCAGATCGACGCCGATCAGCAGCAGCCCGCCGGGCCGCAGTTCGCGCGCCCAGAGCGAGAGCAGACCCAAGGCCTCGGTCGGATCGAAATTGCCGATCGCATTGCCCGGGCAATAAGCGATCCTCCGCCCTCCCCCGGCATTGGGCGGCAGGTCGAAAGCGTTGCGCATGTCGGCGCGCACCGCCTCCACCCACAGCCGGGGATAGCGATGCTGGACGCGGCGGGCGTCCTCCAGCAGCGCATCGCGGTCATGGTCGATCGCGACATAGGCCCACGGACGATCCAGGGTCGCGAGCAGCAGCGCCGTCTGCGCGCTGAAGCCGCGCCCGAAATCGACCAGCTGCGCATCGGGGCCGATCGCACGCGCCAGCTCCACCGCGCGGTCGCGCAATATCTCCAGCTCGGCCCGCTGCAGATAATATTCGGGCAGCGCGCAGATGCGCCGGAACGCGGGCGAACGCCGGTCGAGCAGCATCTGCCCGGCCAGGCTGCGCGGCGTGCGTGCGAGGCCCGCCAGGAACAGCGCGCCGAAGTTCGGCGGCGGCGGGCCATGGTCATGAAAAGCGACGATGTCGCCGCGTTGCCGCGGCGCTTCGTCCGAAGGGAAGTCGGTCAAGCGTGCCTCCAAGCCGGCCTGGGCAGCGCCCCGGCCTGCCGGCCCCCCGACAGCCGACATCCACCTGAATTCATCAAGCTTGTAAATAGACTCTGAGTTCTAATGGTTTCCGCTTCGAAAATTGTTTGCGGGTTGCGACACCGTGGCAGGGCCCCGGTGGCACCGATCAGCCGCTGCCGGGCGGTGGATCAGCAGCATTTCCCGCCGTTGCGGCCGCCGTAGCGCGCCTCCTGCCGGCTCCGGAAGAAGGCGCGTTCATCCATCACCGGCGCGCCGGGATGATGCGCTGCCATATGGTCGAGATAGGCGCGGTACGAGCTCTGGCCGACCATCAGCCGGCCGGTCTCGGCAATCAGTCCCAGCGCGGCTCCGATCAGGCTCATGCCATCGCCTCCCCGCCGGGAAGCTCGCGCGCGGTGGGCCGATCGGAGGCCAGCGCCGCAATGCAGGCGCGGATGCCGAACAGCAGGACCGAAAGCAGCACCAGCATGAACAGCGCGGTCAGGGCGGCATCGATCCGGTCGTTGAACAATATCGCCCGCATCTCCTCCATCGACTTGGCGGGCGCCAGCACCTGCCCCTTATCGATCGCTTCCTTGAACTTCGCGGCATGGGCCAGGAAGCCGATCTTCGGATCGGGGCTGATCAGCTTGAGCAGGCCGGCCGACAGGGTACACACCAGCAGCCAGGCCGTCGGCACCATCGTCACCCAGGCGTAGCGGTGGCGCTTCATCCGGAACAGCACGACCGTCGCCAGGATCAGCGCGATCGCCGCCAGCATCTGGTTGGAGATGCCAAACAGCGGCCACAGCGTGTTCACCCCGCCCAGCGGATCGGTGACGCCCTGGTAGAGGAAGAAGCCCCAAGCGGCGACGCACAGCACCGTGCCCACCAGCGACGGCAGGAAGCTGCTGGCGTTGCGGAAGGATGGCACGGCCAGGCCGATCAGGTCCTGCAGCATGAAGCGGCAGGCGCGGGTCCCCGCGTCGACAGCGGTGAGGATGAACAGCGCCTCGAACAGGATCGCGAAATGATACCAGAAGGCCATCATCGCCTTGCCACCGATCAGTTCGCTGAAGATATGCGCCATGCCGACCGCCAGGGTCGGCGCGCCGCCCGCGCGCGAGATGATCGTCGTCTCGCCGACGTCGCGCGCCATCGCCGTGATGGCGTCGGGGGTGATCGCGAAGCCCATCGCGCTCACCGCCTGCGCGGCGCTGGCCGGATCGACGCCGACGATCGCCGCAGGGCTGTTCATCGCGAAATAGATGCCGGGATCAATCACCGAGGCGCCGACCAGCGCCATGATCGCCACCATGCTCTCGGCCAGCATCGCGCCATAGCCGATCAACGGCGCGTGGGATTCATTGGCGATCAACTTCGGCGTCGTGCCGCTCGCGATCAGCGCGTGAAAGCCCGAAACAGCACCGCAGGCGATGGTGATGAACAGGAAGGGGAACAACGGGCCCGACCAGACCGGCCCGTTGCCGGCCGCGAACTGGGTGATCGACGGCATCCGCATCGGCGGCGCGACGATCAGGATGCCGATCGCCAGCGCCAGGATCGCGCCGATCTTCAGAAAGGTGGACAGATAGTCGCGCGGCGCCAGCAGCAGCCACACCGGCAGCAGCGAGGCGACCGCGCCATAGCCGATCAATATCCAGCAGAGCTGCACCGCCGAGAAGGTGAACATCGGCGCGAGCGTCGCGGATTCGGCGACGTCGCGGCCATAGACGATCGCCAGGATCAGGCCGACCAGGCCGAGCAGCGACACCTCACCGATCCGGCCGGGGCGGATCCAGCGGCTATAGGCGCCCATCGCCAGCGCCAGCGGAATGGTCGCGGCGACGGTGAACATGCCCCACGGGCTCTGCGCCAGCGCCTTGACGACGATCAGCGCCAGCACCGCCAGGATGATCACCATGATCAGGAAGGCCCCGAACAGCGCGATAGTGCCGGGGATCGTGCCCATCTCCAGCCGCACCAGTTCGCCCAGTGATCGGCCCTCGCGCCGCATCGAGATGAACAGGATCAGGAAATCCTGCACCGCCCCGGCCAGCACCACGCCCGCCAGCAGCCACAGCATGCCGGGCAGATAGCCCATCTGGGCCGCCAACACAGGCCCGACCAGCGGCCCCGCCCCCGCGATCGCCGCGAAATGATGGCCGAACAGTACCCGCCGGTCGGTGGCGACGAAGTCCAGCCCGTCGGCGCGCGTGATCGCCGGCGTCGGCCGTGCCGGATCGAGCCGCAGCACCTTGTTCGCGATGAACTTCGCATAGAAGCGATAGGCGATCAGATAGACGCAGGCCGCGGCGATCACGATCCACACCGCGTTGACAGTCTCGCCCCGCGCCAGCGCCACGATCCCCAGCGCCACCGCCCCGAGCAACGCCACCGCGCTCCAACCCATCGCCTTAAGCACGATCACCGCCCCCTCCAGAGCGATTTCAAACAGATGGAAGCATCTGTCCGCTCGGAAATCGCGGTAAAACAAAGCCGTAGAGCGGCCGTCCTGATACAGTCAGATCGCTGGCCGCTCCAGCCTTATTCGGCATCGACGACTCAGCCGACGATACCCTGCTCGCGAAGCGCCTGCACCGCGTGGCCTTCCAGCCCGATCAGCGCCAGCACCGCGTCGGTGTCCTGGCCGATGCTTGGCGCGCTGCTCGCGGGCGGCGGCGCTCCGCTCGACGCATGCGCCGGCCCCGCCACATAGGCGCCGCGGGCGCCCTGGCTGGTCTCGCGATAATGTACGGCTCCGGTCGCGGTAACCTGTTCGGACGCCAGCACCTCGTTCATCATGCGGACCTCACCGGCCAGCAGCCCGCGCGCCTCGAGCGCGTCGATCCAGGCGCGTCGCGGCCGCGTCGACAATATCCGCCCGACCACCTCGGTCAGTTCCCCGACATTGGCCGATCGATCCGCGGCGGTCGCGAAGCGTGGATCAGTGGCAAGCTCCGGCTCGCCCGCGATCTCGCATAATATGGTCCAGTCGGGATCCCAGTAGAGGCCCATATACAAGGGGCCGTCCGCGGCCTCGAACACGTTCGCCAGCGGGTTGCGCCCGGCCTGCGCAGCCTGGTCCAGCATCTTGCCGGTAAGGCTGTACTGCAGGATCGGGCCCGACTGGATGTAGAGCGCCATGTCGAACAGGTTCAAGTCGATATGGTCGATCCGACCGGTCCGGTCGCGCTTCATGATGCTCGCCATGATCGCCGAGGTGAGCGCCAGCCCCGCCGTCACATCGACGAAGCTGAGGTTCGGGATCAGCTTGCCCTGAATCTGCACCAGTCCCGATTCCGCCTGGGCCAGGGCATCGACCCCCGCCCGCTTCGCGCCGGGCCCGCTCTGTCCAAAGGCGGAAAAGGACGCGTAGATCAGCTTCGGGTTGATCGCGGTCAGCTCTTCGCGGCCGAGGCCCAGCTTGGCGACCACGCCCGGCCGGAATGCCTCCACCACCACATCGCTGATCCGCGCCAGGTCGCGTACGATCCGCACCCCTTCCGGCGCCTTCAGATTCACCGCCAGCGATTTCTTGTTGCAGTTGAACGCCTCGAACACGCCCGGCGTCAACGCGCGGGTGAAATCGCCCTTCTCCGGCGGTTCGATCTTGATCACCTCAGCGCCATAGTCGGCCAGCAGCTTGGTCGCCGATGGGGCCGCCAGCGCGTGGCTGAGGTCCAATATGCGAATGCCTTCCAGTGCTCCGGTCATGGTTCATGTCCCGCTGATGATGGTGTTGCCGTGTCGCGCATGGCGCCGGCGGTGATGAGATCGGCCACCGTCCGTTCCGGAAAACCCCAGTCGCGCAGCGCATCCCGGTTGTGCTCACCGATCGCCGGAGGCGGCCGCTGGATGGCACCGGGGGTTTCCGAGAAGCGTGGCGCCGGGCCCGGCTGGAGGATTCCCTCCACGTCGACGAAGGTGCCGCGCGCGGCATTGTGCGGATGCCGGGGCGCCTCATCCAGGCTCAGCACCGGCGCGAAGCAGACGTCGGTCCCCTCCATCAGCGCGCACCATTCCGCCTGCGTCCTGGTGGCGATCAGCACCGCCATCCTCTCGCGCAGCGCCGGCCAGGCCGCCTTGTCCATCCGTCGCGCCGGATCGCGATCGTCAAAGCCTGTCTTGTCGAGCAGCAACTGATAGAATTGCGGCTCGAACGACGCGATCGACACCCATTTCCCGTCGGCGCAGCGATAGGGATTGTAGAAATGCGCGCCGCCATCGGACAGGTTCGCTTCGCGCTCGCCAACCCAGCCGCCGACGGCGTGGCGCCCATAGATCATCGACACCATCGATGCGGCCCCATCGACGATGGCCGCATCGACCACCTGGCCCCGGCCGCTATCACGGGCCCGGACGATGCCGGCCAGCAGCCCGAGGGCAAGGTAGAGCGCACCGCCGCCGATATCGCCCAGCGTCGCGAGCGGGGGCACCGGCCTGTCCTTGACGCCGATCAGGCTCAGCGCGCCGCTGAGCGCGACATAATTGATGTCGTGGCCTGCCGCCTGGGCCAGCGGCCCGGTCTGCCCCCAGCCCGTCACCCGGCCATAGACGAGGCGCGGATTCCGGGTCAGGGCGATGTCCGGGCCCAGCCCCAGCCGCTCCATCACGCCGGGACGATATCCTTCGATGAGGGCGTCCGCCCGCTCGATCAGGTCCAGGCAAAGGGTCATGGCGGCCGGGTTCTTGAGGTCGAGCGCGACAGAGCGGCGCCCTCGCCCCATCACCTCGCCCGGGCCGCCGCCGCGCGCGCCAGCCCGGTCGATGCGGATCACGTCGGCACCGAGATCCGACAGCAGCATCCCGCAGAATGGCCCCGGCCCCTGCCCCGCGAACTCCAGCACCTTCAGGCTGGTCAACGGCCCCCTGCGCGGGCTTTCGCTCATCTCGCCTGATCCATCGCGCGCCCAGTCCAGTACGATGGCGGCGCGCTCCCTTTTCCTTCAGGGAAAGCGCCGCCCTGCACCGCCGTCCCTTATTCGCCGCCGAAGCGCTTCGTCAGGGTAAGGCCGAACTGGCGCGGCTCGCCCACGAAGGCGGCGTTGAAGCCGAAGCTGCTGTCGGCCGCGACGCCATTGATGAAATATTTCTTGTTCGTCAGGTTCTTGCCATAGACCGCGATGTCGGCATCGATCGCATCGATGGTGGCCGAAAGGCGACCACCGAGCAGGCCATAGCCCGGCTGCACCACCGTTCCGAGATATTTGGCGGTGGGCGCAAGGTTGACCCTGCTGTTCCAGCTATAGTTGAGCGACGCCCCGGCGGTGCCGAAGGACATCGGCACTTTATAATCCACGCTCGCCGCCCAGCTATATTTGGGAAACTGGAAATCCTCTCCCGAACGGTCGCCGCTACCGTCGACATATTTCTTGTACTTGGCATCGACGATCGCGCCCGACAGGCGGAAGGTGAGCCCGGTCATCGGGCGGACGGTCAGGTCGCCTTCCGCGCCCTGGATGCGGGCCTTGGCCGCGTTGCTGATGACACTGGCCAGGTTGCCTGCCGCGGTCGGGATCAGCGCGGTACGCTGGATGTCCTTGTAGTCCGCATAATAGACGGCCGCGTTGAAGCGGACCCTCCGGTCGAACAGGTCGGTCTTCACGCCGACCTCATAGTCGGTGACGGTCTCGGGCTTGAAGGGGGTGAAGGATTCCACCGAGCCGGCGGTGCCGCGCAGATTCTGCCCGCCGCCCTTGAAGCCCCGCGCGGTGCGCGCATAGAGCATCGTCGCCTCGGTCGCCTGCCAGTCGATGCTCGCCAGATAGGACGCATCCGAATAGATGTTCTTGAACTGCGCCAGGCATTGTCCGCCGATGCGGACCGCGACCGGGATATTGCAGGTCGCGGCCGGGCCGATGAAGTTGCGTGCGCGGATTTGCCGCAGTTCCTCGGTCCAGCGCAGGCCAAGCGTGGCACGCACCGTGTCGGTCAGCTTGATGTTAGTCTGCCCGAACACCGCCCAGCTGCCGTTCTTCACGTCCGCGCCGGTGACATTGGGATTGGTTGTCGGATTGACCGTGGCCAGACTGTTCGAGATGGTACCCTCGAAGCCGGTCTCCTCGTTGACATAGGCGCCGACGATCCAGTCGAACCAGCTGTTGCCGGAACTGACGAACTGGATTTCCTGGCTCAGGTTGCGGACACCGTTCTGGAAATTGGTGGAGTCGACCAGCGCATAATGCGACCCGTCGAACTCGTTCGGGCTCCTCACCTTCGCCCAGCGGGCCGCGCTGATCGACCGGAACTGGAGATTGTCGAGCAGATCGACGCTGAAGTTCGACGACACGCCATAGGTCCGCCCCAATATGTTCCGGGCGATATTGGTCGGCGTATCATAGAAAGGCGCGTTCATTTCGGCGACCAGCAGAGGCCGCGCCAGCGCCGCGGCGGCGTTGATCGCGGCGGCGTTCGCGGTGCGGTTGGCCAGCAGCGCGGGATTGAGCAACCCGGCCTGGATCGCCACCGCGATATAGATCGGCGCGGTCGCCGGAGTGCCGGCCAGCGTGCTCGGAAGCGGATTGAGAAAAGTCAGCCTCGCGATGGCGCCGCTGCCGGTGGTCTTGGTGTAATCGCCCGACACCGCCCAGCGAACCGATCCGCTCTCGAACAGGCCGTTGACGCGGAAGGCGTCCTGGTTCTTGGTGTTGAGTTCGCGCCCGAAGAAATCCTTGCCGAAGCCGCCGCGCTCGCGATGCGATCCCATGACGCGGATACCGAGCTTGTCCTTGACCAGCGGCAGGTTAAGCACGCCCAGCGCCTCGTAGGTGTCATAATTCCCCACGGTGCCGATGACATAGCCGCCGAACTCGCCCAGTTTCGGCTGCCGGGTGGTCACGCTTACGGCGCCGCCGGTATTGTTCTTGCCGAACAGCGTTCCCTGCGGCCCCTTCAGTACCTCGACCCGATCCGCATCGAGGAAGGCGGTTTCGAGGTTGGAGGTGCGGGCGTAGTTGACGCCATCGACATAGATGCCGATCGGCGAGTCCGTGGTCAGCAGTCGATCCTGGGCGGAAACGCCACGGATGGTCAGTATCACGGCGGTGGCGTCGCCCGCGCCCACCAGCGCCTGGAAACTCGGCGTGAGACGCGCGAAATCGCGGAACTCGGAGACATTGGCCTCCTTCATCGCTTCGCCCGTGACGACGCTGATCGCCAGCGGAACCTTCTGCGCGGTCTCGTTCGTCCTCCGGGCGGTTACGACGATGTCCTCGATGCCCTCCGGCGCGCCCGCCTCGGCGGCGGCTGGCGCAGCGGCCGGTTCCGACTGGCCGGCCCACGCCGCCTGCGCATGGAACAGCACCAGCGATCCGGCGAGAATGCTTGCACCACCCTTCATGATCCGCTCTCCCTTTTGGATTTTTCAGCTTTATGCCCCGGGTGAACAGCGCGCCGCCCGGCCCTATCCGTTAACGATCCGGGGAGTTCCGGCCTGGCGCCCGGCTGATTCCGAGCCGACGGTGGCGCCACACCTCTCCCGCTAATTTTTTGAACGATCGTTCAGTGCTTCCTTTGCCCGAAACAGTCAAGATATTTATATCTACGTACAAATAATCTTTGCTGAACCAACAAGGTGCATCGGACCCGACGCACAACCGCCCCTCCCCGATGCGGGCTGGGTGCCAGCCGGCCTTCCGATGTGCATTCGCTCTTGCCCGAACAGGCTTGGCGTCAGCGCTTACGCCGGTTCGGCAATCCTGTTGCCCATCGCCTTCCAGTCGGCGGAGCTCAGCGTCGGCGTACCCTCGACGGTGATCCGCTCCAGATAGCGGTCGCCCGCCTGGTTCGCGACGGCATAATGCTGGACCAGCCGGTTGTCCCAGATCGCCAGCGCGTCGGGCGTCCATTTGAAGCGGACCTGATATTCGGGTCGGCGGAACTCGTCGGACAGCTCGCGGATCAGCGCCATGGCCGCCTCCTGCTCCATGCCGACGATGCCCATCGAATAGGCCTCGTTCACGAACAGCGTCCTCTCACCCGTCTCGGGATGGATGCGGACCACCGGATGGTCGCAGGGCGGGTATTTCAGCCGCATCTCCGCATAGCGCTCGGGCGAGGCATGCACCGATCGCCGCGTCGCATAGAGGATGTCGGTGTTGTAGCGGAGATGCCCGATCCGCTCCTTCATCTCGTCCGACAGTCCGTTATAGGCGGCCACCGCGCTGGCGAAGCAGGTGTCCCCGCCAAGACGCGGCACCGTGATCGAGCGAAGCAGGGAGACCGATGGCGGGATCGCCTGGTAGCATGCGTCGCTGTGCCAGCGGTTGGCCGACTGATCCCTGGCGCCGCCGGCGCCCTTGACCATGAAGATCTCGGGACGGCTCTGATCCTGGCCGTCGCGGATCACATTGCCGAAGAAGCTCGCCAGTTCGACATGGCGCTCATAATCCAGCCGCTGGTTTCGGAAGAACACCACGCCGTGGCGAAGCAGCGCGGCCCTGATGTCATTCCCGGTGTCCGTGCGCAGCGGCTGCGACAGATCGACACCGGAAAGCTCGGCGCCGATCTCCGGCTCCAATATCTTCACCGTCATGCCGGTCGGGGTACGGTAGGTTTCCGCATAATCCTCGACATTGTAGGTTTCGGCCTGGGCGCTCATCGCCACTCTCCTGTATCGCTGGATTTCCTGATCGCTTCGCTCATTCGGCGGGCTGCATTGCCCCCTTGGCGCGCCTTTCCTGCATCGCGCGGAAAAGGCCGATCCGCCATTTGTTGAAGTCCTGGGTGGTACGCGGCGTGAAGAAGGGCTCGGTGCTGTGGGCCCGTTCGCGATGTTCGCGGATACGCTCCATCGAAAACAGCTCCGGATCGTCCTGAAAGCCCTCCGCGACGCCCGGGAACACCCGACCCAGCCGCCCGGAACTGCTGGCGAAGAAGGCGCCGGTCAGGCCGCACTCCTCATGCACCAGCCAGGCCGCGGTCGGCCCGACGAGTTCGGCGCGCATGTCGATGTCGAGATTGGGGCTGATCGTCTGGTCGACGACGTTCACCGCATGCTTCACCATGCCGGTGAAGGCGCCGGGGAACAATCCGTTGACCTTGATGCCAAACGGCTCCCCCTCCAGCGCCAGGTTGCGGGTGAGACCCGACAGCGCGCCCTTGCACGTGTCATATGCGGCATGGTTGCTGTTGCCGACGATGTTGCCGCCGATCGAGGCGACGTTGAGCACATGGCCGCCGCCCTGCTTGCGCATATGCGGCCAGGCCCGCTGGATGATCTGGAAGGCGCCCTTCACATGCACATTGAAGGTCGTGATCAGATCATCGATCGGGAAGGTCTCGAATTCGCCGAGCAGCAGGCATCCGGCATTGTTGATGATGATGTCGATGCTGCCGAACGACAGCGCATCGTCGACGATCGACGCGGCGCCCTCCGCCTCCGCAACCGATGCCAGATTGGCCTTGGCCCGTCCGCCGCTGGCGACGATTTCCTCGACCACCTGCGCGGCCAGGTGGCCCGCACCATCCTCCGTCCTCGCTATGTCGTTGACGATCACGGCGGCCCCGCGCGAGGCCAGTTCCATCGCGAAGGCACGTCCCAGCCCCTTGCCCGCGCCGGTGACCACCGCGACCTTGCCGTCGAAGCGCAGCGGCGCACCCGTCAAACCTGTTTCGCCTTGCAACACAGCCTCCTTTTCTTGGCACCCATGGCCATGGGATCGCGCCGGAATTCCGGCCTTTGCCGATCATAAACAGTTATACGTACACTCAAATCTGTTAAGCCAACGTACGGGCCTCAATCCCCAGATCAACCCTCGCTACGGGGCGAATTTCGGCTCGCGAAGCCGGTAGTCACCCAAGGAATAAACGAGGATCGCGCTGATCAGGAAGGCCGGCACCGTCATGATCAGGAACAGGTCGTAGCTGCCCGTGAGATCATAAATGAACCCGGCAAGGGTCGGCCCGAGCCCATTCGCCAGTCCCACGCCACCCATGATCGTGCCAACCAGCGTCCCATAGTTGCGCAGACCGAAATAGCGGCTGGTCAGGTAGGAGATGACGTCCATCTCGGCGCCGAGTGCCAGCCCCTGCACGAAGGCGATCGCGCATGCGACCAGGGTGCCCCCGCCATAGTTCAGCAGGCACAGGGACGAGAGGGCGGGCAAAGCGAAGAAAATGGCGCCGACGATCTGGCCACGCCACCGATCCATCAGGAAGCCACATATCAGACGCCCCATGATTGATCCGACGCCGATCATCCCGGCCACATAGGCGGCGGTCGACAGCGACATCCCCTTCTGCGTGACGAGAGGAACGAAGTGGACCTGAAGGCCTATCGTCGCGATCGTCATCACGATCGTGCCGATCGCCAGCCGGAGGAAGCGCCCCGATCGCAGCGACGACCACAGCTCGGCATTTCCCGCCGCGCGCTCGGCCTCGGCGGTCACGGTCGGACGCGCGCCGTCCGGACGGCGATCCTCGTCGCGGAGAAAGGCCAGAATGAGTGGAAGCGTCAGCACCGCGGTGCCCGCGCCCAGCACGATATAGCTCGTCCGCCAGCCGAACTCCGCAATTAGCCGGGTGACGATGGTCGGCATGATGATCAGGATCACGCCCGATCCGCACATGGTGATAGCCAGGGCCAGCCCGCGCTGCACATCGAAACGCTTCGATACCGCCACCGCCCAGAGCGTAGGCTTTACCAGGACATAGCCGATGGCGACGACGATCCAGATCGCCCACCACTGCCAGCGCTCGGTTCCACTGCAGCCGATAAGGGCCAGGCCGATGCTGTACACGATCATCCCGACGATGCCGACGCGACGGGTGCCGGCGGTATCGATCAGGCGCCCCACGAAAGGGGCGGCAAAGAAGCTGACCGTGCTGAGCACCAGCAGCGCCGCGCTGATCTCGCCCCGACCCCAGCCGAACTCGCGCTGGATCGGTTCGATGAACAGCCCCATGCTCCAGCTCGCGATGACCGCAACGCCGACGCCAAGAAAGGAGGTCGCGACGACGGGATAGCCCTTTCGCCACTCCGCTCCCCCGCCCCGACTGATGACCGCGCCGCTCATGCTGGACCAACTCTCCCAAAGGCGCCGGTGTCAGGCCGCGCGCATCTCCGCCACGATCGCATCGACCGTGAGGCGATAGCTTTCGCGGGCCTCATCGGTTGCGGTGTGGGAGGTGACCAGTTGAAGCCGGTCGATGCCCAGGGCCGCGATCTCCCGCAGCCGGCCAACTGCGGGTTCCGGGTCGCCGGTCAGGCCAAAGGAATCGATGAAATCGGCGTCGAGCGCCTTGGCCTGGGCGCTGCCCGCCTTGCCATGACTGTCCATGTCATAGGCGCCGGCAAGCCGCTGGAAATTGGCGCGCTGCTCCTCGGTGGCGGGGCCATTCACCTTGTTGGTCATCACGCCGAAGCGGGCTTGGGCGGTGATGTAGCCCTCCGCCAGCTTGCGTGAGACCTCCCGGTCACGATGGGGGAAGCAGGGTATATGCGCACCGAAGGAAACACTCGCCGGATCGCGGCCGATCCGCTCCATCTCCGCCGTGGCGACGCCGATCGCCCATTCCAGCCGCCGGGCATCGGCACCGAAGGCGAAGGTGATGTAGTCGGCCTTCCGTGCTGCCAGCTCGATCACCTTGGGCCCGGTAGCGAACACGTCGAGCGGCGGCACCTCATGATCCGCGGTGATCCACTTGATCAGGCTGCCTTCAGGCGCGTGATGCATCGCCAGATTGTCGCCAAACCCTTCCTTGGAGTTGCGCGCCAGCGCGGTGGCCGCCATCTCGATCGGCACCACCTCGCCGCGCATGTAGCTACGGATCATGTCGAGGCCGGTTTCGAACGCCTTCACCGACACCGGAGAGCCGCCCATATAGGCCAGCGGCGAATCGCCACGGCCGATGCCGATCACCACCCGCCCCTTCGACAGCGCGTTCAGCGCCATCATCGCCGAAGCCGTCACGCCGGGATGCCGCGTCGCGGGGTTGGTGACGCCGGTGCCGAGCCGAAGCCGGCTGGTCTCCATCGCCACCGCCGTCAGCACGACATAGGCCTCCATGTTCTGGAAGTTCGAGTCCGGGAAGGTGGCACCGTCCCAGCCGTCCGCCTCGAGCATCTTCGCCCGGTCCAGCAGCTCACCCGGATCGCCCCGGTTTAGACTGGTCAGGTTGGTCCAAAGTTCGAGCGGGCGCATCCTGTTCCTTTCTCTCGCTCAGCACTTCCCGGATCCGCGTTTTCGCGCCGCCCAGGCACATGCGGACCCTCGGGATGGGCCATTATCGCCGACATCCCTAGTCACGCCACCGGCATTTAGCAATATAATTTGAACGTACATATAAAATTTGTTGAAGCGACGCGACGCCGACGATAAGCCCTTCCGAGCTTTCCGTGCCAGCCAGGGGCGCACCGCAAAGCCAGAACATGCGCGACAGGAGAGACGGCCGTGGACCTCAACTACAGCTTCGAGCAGGCCCAGTATCGCGAAGGCGTGCAGCGCTTCGTCGCACGGGTGCTCACCCCGCTGGTCAACGACAAATATGATTTCTCGCGCGCGCTGACCCGTGAGGAGATAGCCAGGCTGCGCGCCGATATCGCCGGCCACGAGATCGCGACCGAGCCACCGCTGGACGAGAACGGCAATCTCGACCTGATCTGTCTGGGCATCTTCATGGAGGAGCTGGCCCGGCTGCGCATCGGGCTGGTGTCGCTCGCCACCGCGCTCTTCTTCCCGGTGTGGGACCTGGGCGGCCTGCTCAAGGACGGGCAGGTCGACAGCTATGGCCACATGTTCGCACCCGGCGAGATGGTGGCGATGGGGATGAGCGAACCGAACGCGGGATCGCACATCGCCGGGGTACAGACCACCGCGCGACGCGACGGCGACGAATGGGTGCTGAACGGCAGCAAATTGTGGACGTCGCACGCCACGATCGCCGCCGGCATCATCGTCCTCGCGCGCAACCTGGAGACCGGCCGAGTCTCGCTGTTCATCGTCGACCGAAAGCGTCGCGACTATCATGTCGAGCCCGTCAAGATGATGGGGTTCGATAGCATATCGACCTGTGCGGTCTCGTTCGACGACTTCCGCCTGCCGAGCGACGCCGAACTGACGCCGGACAAGGGCGGGCTGCGGACCGCGCTCAGCTTCATCGAGCAGGGGCGTCTGCGGCTGATGTTCATGGCGGTGGGCGTTGCCCAGGCCGCGCTCGACCTCGCCGTCGATTATGCGAAGGTGCGTACCCAGTTCGGCAAGCCGATCGGTGCGTTTCAGCTCGTCCAGGACATGCTGGCCGACATGGCGATCCACACCGAGACCGCTCGGCTGATGGCCTATCGTGTCGCCTCGCAGATGATGACGGGCGAGCCGTGTCGGAAGACGGTGTCGATCGGCAAGGCCTATACGACCGAATCGGCGGTCAAGGTCGCCTCGCTCGGCGTCCAGGTCCACGGCGCGATCGGCCTTACCACCGAATGCGCCGCCGAGCGCCTGCTGCGCGATGCGCGGATGCTGACGATCCCCGACGGAACCACCCAGATCCACAAGCTGACCATCGGCCGGGAACTGACCGGCCTCGATGCCCTGCAGTAGGACAAGCGGCGGCGTGTTGCGATCCCAGGCCTAGGCGTAGCGGAAGGAGCAGCTGCCGATGCCGCCGATCGTGGTCCGCACCTCATCGCCGGGGTTGAGAGCGACCATCGGGCCGAGAGCACCCGACAGCAGGATGTCGCCCGCCCGCAGCGGCTCGCCGCGCGCGGCCAGCGTGCGTGCCAGCCATTGCGCGGCATTGAGCGGATGGCCGAGGCAGGCCGCCCCCGCGCCGAGCGAAACGACCGCGCCGTTGATCTCCATCACCATGCCGCAGCTGTAGAGGTCGAGCCCGTCGAGCCGGAGGCGGTCCTTCGCCAGCACGAAGAAGGCCGAGGAGCCATTGTCGGCGACGGTGTCGGCGAAGGTGATCTTCCAGTCGGCGATGCGGCTGTCGACGATCTCGATCGCGGCCATCGCCTGGTCGATCGCCGCCACGACCGTTTCCACCGACGCATCCGGATCGTCGATGTCGCGGCCCAGGATGAAGGCAATCTCCGCCTCGGCCTTGGGCTGGATCGCCCTGGCAGGGTCGAGCGTGCCGCCGTCCGGTATCTCCATGTCGGCGAACAGTGCGCCGAAATCGGGCTGTCCCACACCCAGCTGCGTCTGGACCGCCTTGGACGTCAGCCCGATCTTGCGCCCCACCAGCCGGCGGCCGTCCGCCAGCCATTGCCGGGTGTTGATCGCCTGGACCGCATAGGCCCCGTCGACATCGGTGGGTTCCAGATAGTCCCGCAAGGGGGCAACCGGGCTGCCTTGATAGGCGTCGCGCAGCATCTGCGCCGCAGATTGGTAGTCCTTCTCCATGCGCGATGCCTAGATTTCGCAGGGAGACGGGTCAAACTCGATCCGCCTCACTTTCCCATATCGTGGAAAATCTCTCGCCATGCGGCGGCCGAGCCTAACCCAGCAATATCTCGTTATGCGCCGCGCCGGCCGGCATCATCGGATAGCAGTTCTCGAGGTTCGCCACCCGGCATTCGACCAGCACCGGCCCAGGCGTCGCGATCATCCGCGCGATCCCGGCGTCGAGTTCGGCAGCATCCTCGATCCGGATGCCGGTCCAGCCATAGGCCTCCGCCAGCTTCACGAAATCGGGGAGCACCGTCGAGACGCTTTCCGAATAGAGCCCGCCATGGTGGAGCTGCTGCCACTGGCGCACCATTCCCATATGGCCGTTGTTGAGGATGAACAGCTTGACCGGCAGATCATATTGGATCGCGGTCGCCAGCTCCTGGATGTTCATCTGGATCGACGCCTCGCCGGCCACGTCGATCACCAGCCGATCGGGAAAGGCGATCTGCGCGCCAATCGCGGCAGGCAGGCCATAGCCCATCGTGCCGAGCCCGCCCGACGTCAGCCAGCGGTTGGGCGCTTCGAAACCGAAATGCTGCGCGGCCCACATCTGATGCTGGCCGACCTCGGTGGAGAGGATCGGGTCATGCGGGTGCGCCAACGCGTGCAACCGGCGGATCGCATGTTGTGGCAGGATCGCGCCCGGACCCTGACGGTAGGCCAGGCAATCATGCCCGCGCCAGGCGTTGAGCTGCTCCCACCAATTGTCGAGCGCGCCGGGCGCGAGAGGCGAAACCGCCGCGCACAGAGCCTCCAGCACCTCCCCGGCGTCGCCGACGATGCCGACATCGACCGGCACGATCTTGCCGATCTCGCTCGGATCGATGTCGACATGCACCTTGCGCGCATGCGGCGCGAAGTCGGCCACGCGGCCGGTCACCCGGTCGTCGAACCGCGCGCCGATGCACAACATCAGGTCGCAGCCATGCATCGCCAGATTGGCCTCATAGGTGCCGTGCATCCCGGGCATACCCAGCCATTGCGGATCGGAGGCGGGAAAAGCACCCAGCCCCAACAGGGTGGACGTGACCGGCAGCCCGGTGCGCGCGGCGAAGCGGCGAAGCGCCTCGGCGGCGCGAGGCCCGGCGTTGATCACACCGCCGCCGCTGTAGATCAGCGGCCGCCGTGCCTCGCGCAGCATGGTCGCCACCGTCGCCACCGCATCGCCATCCACGGCGGGCGTCGCCGCCACGCTCAGCGGCGGCAGATCTCCGTCGAACGTCTCGGCGGACGCGACCATCGCCTGGATGTCCTTGGGCAGGTCGATCAGCACCGGCCCGGGCCGGCCTCCGGTCGCCAGATCGAGGCAGCGGCGCAGCAGCGGCCCCACTTCCCCCGGCTCGCGCACCGCGACGTTATATTTGGTTGCCGCGCGCGACAGCGCGACGGTGTTCGCCTCCTGAAAGGCGTCCGTGCCCTGCAAGGGCCGCATCACCTGTCCGGCGATGCACAGCACCGGCACCGAATCCATCAGCGCGTCGGTCAACCCGGTGATCGTGTTGGTCGCCCCCGGCCCCGACGTGACCAGCGCCACGCCGACCCGCCCGCTGGAGCGGGCATAGCCCTCGGCCGCGTGGATCGCCGCCTGTTCATGACGGACGAGGATGTGGCGGATGCGATCCTGCCGCGCGATCGCCTCATAGAGCGGCAGCACCGCGCCGCCCGGATAACCGAAGATGGTGTCGATTCCGGCATCGGCCAGGAAATCGAGCAGGAAGGCGGCACCGCTGCGCTCCGCCGTCCGCGCCTCCGGCAGGCGCTCGGCAAGGACGGTCATCACGCGGCGTTCAGTTCGTCCGCACGGCGGACACCGGGAATGGCGCGCATCTTGGCAAGCAGCCGCGCCTCGGCCGAGGTGCCCTCGGCCAGCGACAGGGTGACGGTCATCGTCGTGCCCTCACGCGCCAGGTTCATCCGCTGTGGAAAACGGTTGTGGATCACCAGCAGGTCGAGCAGCCGGCTCGTCACCCCCAGGTCGACATCGGCCTCGACCTCGATCTGGGTGGAACGCTGGCCAAGCGGCGCGGCGATGACGGTCACAGGCATATCCTCATCCGGAGTGGAAGCGAGCCTTCTACCGCGTCGGGCGCGAAAAGACTTTCTCCATTTGAGGGTTTGCGCGGATTTTTGCAAAAACTGTTTCGGTTTCTGGGAATTATTGAGTATATTTTTTTCCATGAACCTTGACAGCCACGAACGAAAAATCCTCGCGCTGCTCCAGGAGGATTGCTCGCTTTCGGCCGCCGAGATCGCCGAGCGGGTCGGCCTGTCTACCACCCCTTGCTGGCGCCGTATCCAGCGGCTGCGCGAAGCGGGGATCATCGCAAAGCAGGTGGCGCTGGTCGACCGGCGCAAGATCGGCCTGAACGCACAGATCTTTGCCCAGGTGAAGCTGAACGCCCACGGCCGCCAGCATCTTGACGAGTTCACCGCGGCGATCCGTGGCTTTCCGGAGGTGCTGGAGGCCTATGTGCTGATGGGCCCGGTCGATTTCCTGCTGCGCATCGTGGCCGCTGATATCGAGGCCTATGAACGCTTCTTCTTCGACAAGCTCAGCAAGCTCGACGGCGTCCAGGAGATCAACTCGATCGCTGCCCTGTCCGAGGTCAAATACACCACCTCCCTGCCGGTGGACCAGGCATGACTCCTCCATCTCCCCGGATCTGGCCCCCAGACGGTCGAATGAATTCGGCGGGGAGCATCCCGACCGCCAACGCGTTGCAGGCAGAGAGATAGCCATGAACACCGACACTCCCATCGTCCCCTGCCCCGCCTGTGCCACGCTGAACCGCGTTCCCGCGGCGAAGCTGGGTGCGGGCGGCACGTGCGGCCGCTGCGGCCAGCCGCTGTTCGCGGGCAGGCCGATCGACCTGACCGCTGCCAGCTTCGACGCCCATGCCGCGCGCGGCGATCTGCCGCTGCTCGTCGATTTCTGGGCATCCTGGTGCGGCCCCTGCCGGCAGATGGCCCCGGCCTTCGCCGAGGCCGCCCGCCAGCTCGAACCGACGATGCGGCTTGGCAAGCTCGACACCGAGGCCGAACAGGCGATCGCGGCCCGCTATGGCATCCGCTCGATCCCGACGATGATCCTGTTCCACAAGGGCCGCGAGATCGCGCGGCAATCGGGCGCGATGCCGGCCTCCACGATCGTGCAATGGGCACGGAATGCAGCCCCTGCCTGAGCCGCACGCCTTTCCGGGGGTGGCCCTCCACCGGTAGGCGCGGTGACGATCGCGACGGGCACGCGCCGACGCGCCGCAGCAGAGGACGCAACGACGTTTCCTTCCGGGCAAAGGACGACAGGATCAGGCGGTGACGGTCGTCTGGTCCACCCGCAGGATGGAGATCCTGTGCTCCCTTCCCCCACGATCGGGCCACATGATCGACTGACCTTCGCGCAATCCTATCAATCCTGCGCCGACAGGCGTCAGGATCGAGATGCGGCCGTTCGAGATATCCTCGTCCTGGGGCAGGACGAGCTGCACGGTCCGGTGCTGGCCGGTGCTGTCGCTGACGAACTCGACCGTCGTTCCCATGATGACGACATCGCGCGGGATATCGCCGGCCCGGCGCACCTCGGCCCGCGCGATCTCGTCGAGCAGCAATTCGCTCACCTGCGGGAGGCGTTGCTCGACACTGATCGCCAGATTGGCCAGCATGTCCGCCTCACTGTCGATGAGCTGGATCGGTGGCCTGTTCATGCCCGTGCTCCCGGGTGGAACGCGGCATGGCCGCTCCCAACCATGCCGCCCTCGGCCGCTCCGGGACAGGCCGCCCTGACCGCCCGGAGAAGAGCCCGGAAGCGGGGGAAGACCTGGTTTTCTAAGCGATGCAGAAACGGCTCCGACGCGAAGAAGCGGAACCCTCCCTTGCAGCGCACGGCCAGCCCCACCGCGCGGCCGGCAGCCTCCACGATGAAACGTTCAGACATCTGATTTCCCTCCGATTCCGATGGGTCTTGTTGTCGGCGCGGCATTCTCACGCCGCCGCCGGGCGCAGACCGGCCCAGAAGCGATCGACGCACCGGGCGATGAAGGCGCCGGGCACCTCGCCCCCGATCACATCCTTCAGCACGGCCGCGAGCCCGTCGCCAAACGCGCTGGCATACCGGCGCAACAGGGGGTCCTCCAGCGCGCGCGAAGGCGGGTTGCCTTCCATCGCCGCCAGGACGATGTCCACGAAACTGTGGGTCGCGGCCCGCTCCTCATCGGTGGCGCCGCTTGCGCGCTGCCCCGCGAGATGCCGGGCCATGACCGCTTCGATGATGTCGCGCCGCGCGATCAGGACCGACAGGTGATCGCGGGTAATCATATCGCTGTGCATGCTTCTCTCCTCGACAGCACATCGCATCGCCGACGGAGCCGAACGGCCCTGGCGAGCGGATCATTGGAGTTGTGAGAAGTGCCTCGGGCGCCCGAGCGCGAAACTATCGGCCGCGGAGCCCCGAGGCCCGCAGCCGCGTCATGAGGCTACCACCGTGAGCCGCGAACCGACGAAAGGAGCTTTGGTAAGCCATGTAACCGATATAGGTCATTATCCGGTCGAAACAAGCCTCGGCCAATCCGCCGGCCGACCGATACCTGCCGGTCGCCAGGCCGGATGCCCGTTCACGCCACCTGGACATCGAAGGAGAACCACTGGCTTTCGCCGTGATCGTAGAGCTGTGCCTGCCGCTCGCCGACGGTGATCGAATAGTCGGTCGATGAGCCCCGATCATGGCCCCGCGCGGTCGCGCCATCGATCTCCATCGAGACGAACACCTTGCTTCCAGCGTCATAAATCTCGGGCAGCGTACCGCCGAACCGCGCGTCGCGGTCCCCGTCATAGCCCTGCAGATGCTCTCCGCGCGCTTCCGCCGCGATCCGCAGATGCCGTGCGGCGGCATGATCGTAGAGACCGGCGAGCTTCCTGCCGCTGATCAGGGCATAGGCGGCCGCCACGGCCATGGCGCAGGTTTGTGGTGACATGACCTCTCCCTGACACCGGCCGAGCGAGAAAGGCAAGCCGCCTGCCCGAAACGCCCTCCACGAGCGCGGTCAGGGCGGCCCCGCCCGGGGCGCAAGCCTCCCCTCCCGCATGCGGGAGGGAGAGGGATCAGTGCGCCATGGCCTTGACGATTTCCTCGACCATTTTCTTGGCGTCGCCGAGGAGCATCATGGTGTTGTCCATGTAGAAGACGTCGTTGTCGACGCCGGCATAGCCGACACCGCCCATTGAGCGCTTCACGAACAGCACGGTCTTGGCCTTCTCGACGTCGAGGATCGGCATGCCGTAGATCGGCGAGGTCTTGTCGGTCTTAGCGGCCGGGTTGGTGACGTCGTTGGCGCCGATCACGAAGGCGATATCGGTCTGCGAGAACTCGCTGTTGATATCCTCCAGCTCGAACACCTCGTCATAGGGGACATGCGCTTCGGCCAGCAGCACGTTCATATGGCCGGGCATGCGCCCCGCGACCGGGTGGATCGCATATTTGACCCGAACGCCCGCCGCCTTGAGCTGGTCGCCCATCTCGCGCAGCACATGCTGCGCTTGGGAAACCGCCATGCCGTAGCCGGGGACGATGATCACCTGCTCGGCCTGCCCCATCAGGAAGGCGGCGTCCTCGGCGGAGCCGCGCTTCCACGGGCGCTGCTCCTTGGGAGCACCGTCGCCGGCGCCGCCGGCATCGCCGCCGAAGCCGCCCGCGATCACGCTGATGAAGCTGCGGTTCATCGCCTTGCACATGATGTAGCTGAGGATCGCGCCCGACGAGCCGACCAGCGCGCCGGTGATGATCATCGCGCTGTTGTGCAGGGTGAAGCCCATCGCGGCGGCGGCCCAGCCCGAATAGCTGTTGAGCATCGACACGACCACCGGCATGTCCGCGCCGCCGATCGGGATGATCAGCAGGAAGCCGATCACGAAGCTCAGCGCTGTGATGGTGAAGAACACCCACTGCGCGTCGTCGGTCACGAAATAGGCGATCAGGCCCAGGATCGCGGCGAGCGTGCCGAGATTGATGACATGGCGCGCGGGCAGCATGATCGGCGCGCCCGACATGTTGCCGTTGAGCTTCAGGAAGGCGATCACCGATCCCGAGAAGGTGATGGCGCCGATCGCGACGCCCAGCCCCATCTCGATCCGGCTGACCTGGTTGATATGGCCGGTCGCCATGTCGAGAATGCCGAAGGCGCCCGGATTGAGGAAGGCGGCTCCCGCCACCAGCACCGCCGCGAGGCCGACCAGCGAGTGGAAGGCGGCGACCAGCTGCGGCATGTCGGTCATCGCGATCTTGCGCGCGGTGACGAAACCGATCGCACCGCCGATCGCGATGGCGATCCCGATCTCGACCAGGCCGGTGCCGTGCAGGATCAGCGTGGTGACCATCGCGATCAGCATGCCGACCATGCCGAAGCGGTTGCCCCGGCGCGAGCTGGCCGGGCTGGAGAGCCCGCGCAGCGCCAGGATGAAGAGAATGCCCGAGACCAGATAGGCGAGCGATGCCCAGGCGGGCGTGGCGGTCAGTTCATGCATGCTATCTTACCCCCGAACCGCTCAGCTCTTCTTTTCTTTTTTCTTGTACATCGCCAGCATCCGCTCAGTGACCGCGAAGCCGCCGAAGATGTTGATGCTGGCGAACACCACCGCCACCAGGCCGAGATATTTGGCCGTGGCGCTGCCGCCCGCCGCGCTGGCGATCAGCGCGCCGACGATGATCACCGAGGAGATCGCGTTGGTCACCGCCATCAGCGGCGTGTGCAGCGCCGGCGTCACCGACCAGACGACATAATAGCCGACGAAGCAGGCCAGCACGAAGATCGAGAGGATCGAGATGAAATCCATGGTTCTTCCCCCTGGGCCCGCTCAGCCGAGCAGCCGCGGATTGACGACCTTGCCGCCCTGCGTCAGGCGGATCGCATTGCCGATCTCCTCGTCGAGCACCGGCTTGCCTGCTTCCTTGTCCCAGAAGGCGCTGAGGAAGTTGAACAGGTTGCGCGAGAACAGCGCCGAGGCGTCGGCGGCCAAGGTGCCCGCCATGTTCTTCGCGCCGATGATCTTGACGCCGTGCTTGATCACGGTCTCGCCCGAGACCGCGCCCTCGACATTGCCGCCGCTCTCGGCGGCCAGGTCGACGATCACCGAACCGGCCCGCATCGTCGCGATCTGGGCGTCGCTGATCAGGCGCGGCGCGGCGCGCCCCGGGATCAGCGCGGTGGTGATGACGATGTCCTGCTTGGCGATGTGGCTGGAGACCAGCTCGGCCTGGGCCTTCTGATATTCTTCCGACATCTCGGTCGCATAGCCGCCCGAACCCTCGCCCTCGATGCCCGCGACCTTCTCGACGAAGATCGGCTTGGCGCCGAGCGACATGATCTGCTCCCTGGTCGCCGAGCGCACATCGGTCGCCGAGACCTGCGCGCCCAGGCGCCGCGCGGTGGCGATCGCCTGGAGCCCCGCGACGCCGACGCCCATAATGAAGGCCCGCGCGGCCGACACGGTGCCCGCCGCCGTCATCATCATCGGGAAGGCGCGCCCATATTCGGCCGCCGCCAGCAGCACCGCCTTGTAACCGGCGAGGTTCGACTGCGAGGAGAGGATGTCCATCGACTGCGCGCGGGTGATGCGCGGCATGAACTCCATCGCCAGCGCCTCATGGCCCCTGGCCGCATAGGCGTCGATCCGCGCACGGTCCCCGAACGGGTTGAGCCCGGCGACGATCCACGCCCCCGGCTTGGCACCACCCAGCGATTCGGGATCGGGGCCCTGGATACCGAGGATGATGTCGGCCTCCTTGAGCGTCGCCGCGCGGTCGCCGGTCCTGGCACCAGCAGCCTCATAATCGGCGTCCGAGATCGAAGCGCCTTCACCGGCCCCCTTCTCGACCGCCAGCTCGGCACCCAGACCAATGAACTTCTTCACCGTCTCAGGCGTGGCGGACACACGGCTTTCTCCAGCCGCGCCCTCCTTCAGCACTGCAATCTTCAAGGGATCAGCCCTTGGGCGCGATCAGGAAGATCACCAGCAGTCCGGTCAGCGCGCTGAGCACGGTGCCGACCTTCAGCAGGGTCAGAAAGCCCGAATAGGTGTTGTTATGGGCCTTGTAATCCATCGGCGCACCATGATCGTCGGACATGTCTTTTCCCCACAAGCTCTCATGCTGATTTCGGCGCCCTTCTAGACGGAAGCGGGCGCCAGCCTCAAGGCCAAATGGACTGCTTCTTTGGTCAGCTTTGGGGGATTTAAATTTGCTTAGCTTTTCAATGCTAAAGCCCAGGCTGAAGGGAGTAGCGGATGCGTCGCGACAGCCCCCCGGGGCTTTTGCTGATCGATGCCGAGCCGGCGCAGGCCGGACTGATGAGCGCGCTGGCGCAGCGCGCCGGCTGGCGCGTGCTGCGCGCATCCGATGTCGATACGGCGATCGAACAGGCCGGCCGGTCGGACATGCGGCTCGATGCAGCGCTGCTCGATCTCTGGTCCCCCGACGACGAAGCGGTCCGCTCGGTCGCCCTGCTCAGGCGGCGCCGGCCCGATCTGCCGATCATCGTCGTCACCGCCCAGCATTCGGTCGATCTCGCCGTGCGCGCGGTTCGCGCCGGTGCGCGTGACGTGGTGATCAAGCCGATCGCCGGGGATCGCCTGCTCGCCGCGCTCGACCATGCCGCGGCCGAAGACAAGCAGGTCGGGGAACTCAGCCCGCTGGCCGAGAAATGGTCGCAGGCGCTTGACTTCTCCGAGATGGTTGGCTCGGCGCCGGCCTTCCGCCGCGCGATCGACATCGCGATGCGCGCCGCCGCCACCCCCGCGACGATCCTGATCGAAGGCGAGAGCGGCGTCGGCAAGGAGGTGCTCGCCCAGGCGATCCATAACGCCTCCGACCGGGGCAACGGCCCGCTGGTCACCGTCAACTGCGCGGCCATCCCCGCCAATCTCGTCGAGAGCGAGCTGTTCGGCCATGAGCGCGGCGCCTTCACGGGTGCGTTCGAGCGGCGGCTGGGTCTGTTCGCCAATGCCGATGGCGGCACCATTTTCCTCGACGAGATCGGCGATCTGCCAGCCGAGGCCCAGGCCAAGCTGCTGCGCGTCCTCCAGTCGGGCGAGATCCGACCGATCGGCGCGGCCCATCCGCGTCAGGTGTCGGTCCGTGTCGTCGCGGCGACCAACCGGCGGCTGTCCGACGATGTCGCGAAGGGCCGTTTCCGCGAGGACCTGTTCTACCGGCTGGCGGTGGTGCCGGTCACCCTGCCCCCGTTACGCGCGCGCGCAGGGGATATCGGCCCGCTTGCCGATCATCTGCTCGACCGTATCGCCAGCCAACTCGGCATGAAAGCGCTGATGCTCGACCCCGGGGCACTGGCGCTGCTCGAAGCCTATGACTGGCCGGGCAATGTCCGCCAGCTTCACAACGTCCTGTTCCGCGCCGCGATCTTCGCGCGCGGCGGTCGCCTGACCGCCGCCGATCTGCCGCAACTCGCCCAGGGCTGCCTGTCCGGCCATGAGGCCGCGAACGACGACGGGCCGCTGGCGGGGGCCACCTCGCCCATGCCCGGCAGCTTCCCACTGTTCGGCCCCGACGGCCATGTCCGCCCGATCGAGGATATCGAGGCAGACCTGATTCGCCTCGCCATCGGCCATTATCGCGGCCGCATGACCGAGGTGGCTCGCCGGCTGCGCATCGGACGCTCGACCTTGTACCGCAAGCTGGGAGAACTGGGCATCGAGCAGGCTGGCTAACGCGCCCGCCCTGTGGGACAAAGCGCGATGCCGAGCGTTGCCCCCCGATGACCGCGCATATCCACGCCATCGGCACCGCCGTGCCCGACCATGACGTCCACAGGCTGTTCATCGACTGGGCCGCCGTAAGGCTGGAGGGCCGCGACAGGGCGCTGTTCCTGCGCATGGCGGGCCGGGCCGGGATCGAGCATCGCTACAGCGTCGTGCCGCGCGATCCGATCGAGACGGGCGGCTTCTATGGCGGCGGACGGATGCCCCCGACATCGGAGCGGATGCGGGCCTATGCCCGCGAGGCGCCCGAACTGGCGCTGGCCGCGATCACCGACTTGGGCGAACGCGCCGCCATCGACGGGATCACCCATCTCGTCGTCGCCAGCTGCACCGGCTTCGTCGCGCCCGGCATCGACCAGATCATCGCCCGCCGCCTCGGCCTCGACGGATCGGTCGAGCGGACGCTGGTCGGCTTCATGGGCTGTTATGCGGCGGTCGCGGCACTGCGCGTCGCGCACCATATCGCCCGCTCCGATCCACAGGCGCGGATCCTGGTCGTCACCGTCGAACTCTGCTCGCTCCACATGCAGGATAGGCCCCAGCTCGAATCGCTGCTCGCCCAGCTCCAGTTCGCCGACGGAGCCGCCGCCGCGCTGGTCAGCTCAGAGCCCGGCGGCATCGCCATCGACCGCTTCTTCGCCGCCACCCTGCCCGACAGCGCGGACCTGATCCGCTGGGACATCGGCGATGAGGGTTTCGTCATGCACCTGTCGGGCGAAGTGCCGGGCCGCATCGCGCAGGCGCTCGACACACCCGACCTGCGGCGCGCCATCCTCGGCAACCGGACGGCCGAGGAGATTCCCAGCTGGGCGGTCCATGCCGGCGGCCGATCGATCCTCGACGCGGTCGAGCATGGCCTGGGCCTGGGCGCAGATGCGCTGGCCGCCTCGCGCGAGGTGCTGCGTCGCCATGGCAACATGTCCTCCTCCACCCTCCTGTTCGCGCTGGCGGCGCTGATGGCCGGGCCTTCAGCGATCGACGGCATCGCGGTCGCCTTCGGCCCCGGCCTCGCCGCCGAGGGCTTCGCGATCGCCTCGCTCTGATGCGCAAGCTCGACCATCCGGCGCAGGAAGAGGAGCAGATGGATGCGGCGGACCTCGACCCCGCCATCTATGCCCGGGTCCTCACCGACCTGGCCCAGGTCAACCGCTGGACCTTCGCGGCCCGCCCCACCCTGGATTTCGTCGCCCGCGCAGTCGGTGACGCGCCGTGCTTCTCGCTGCTCGACGTCGGCTTCGGCGATGGCGACCTGCTGCGCGCCATCGCCCGCTGGGCCGAGAAGCGCCGCATCCGCGCGGCACTGACCGGGATCGACCTAAACCCCGGAAGCGCGCGGGTCGCCAGCGGGGCGACACCCGACCGCCTCGACATCGCCTATCTGACCGGCGACTATCGCGCGCATCTCGAAACCGCCGCCCCGCGCGGCGGCTATGACCTGATCGTCAGCAGCCTGGTCGCGCATCATATGAGCCATGCCGAACTGATCGACTTCCTCCGGACGATGGAAGCGAAGGCACGGCGCGGCTGGCACATCAACGATCTCCACCGCCACATCTTCTCCTATCTCGGCTTTCCGCTGCTCGCGCGGATCATGGGCTGGCACCGGATCGTCCGCGAGGACGGCCAGCTTTCGATCGCACGTGCCTTCCGGCCCGGCGAATGGCCGCCGCTGCTTGCCGAAGCCGGCATCGGGCCCGCAGCCGCCATCAAGCGCGTCTTCCCCTTCCGGCTGTGCGTCGAACGGCTGCACTGATCGCGGGCGGCGGCCCGGCCGGGGCCGCGACCGCCATCCTCCTCGCCCATGGCGGGGCGATGCCGGTGCTGATCGAGCGCCATGCCGAGCCACATGACGTGGTCTGCGGGGGCTTCCTCGCTTCGGACGCGATAGCGATGCTGGGCAGGATCGGGATCGAGGTAGCGGCGCTCGGCGCACGCCCGATCGATCGGGCAAGGCTGGTCGCCGGACGCCATGTCGCCGAGGCGGCCTTGCCCTTCCGCGCCGTCGGTCTGTCGCGCAATCGGCTCGACGCGGTGCTGCTCGAAGCCGCGCTTGAGCAGGGCGCGACAATCGAGCGCGGGCTGGCCGTACGCCGGGTCGAGCCGGGAACCGCCTGCCTCCATCTCAGCGATGGCGCGACGATCGCCGCCGAAGCGCTGTTCCTGGCGACCGGCAAGCATGATCTGCGCGGCGAACCTCGCACCGCCCTGCCCGATGCCGATCCGGCGCTGGGCCTGCGCATAAGGCTGGAACCCACGCCGGCGCTGCAGGCCGCGCTTGCCGGAACGATCGAGCTCCATCTTTTCCGGGGCGGGTATGCCGGGCTGCTGATGCAGGAGGACGGATCGGTCAACCTCTGCCTGTCGGTGGCGCAGTCGCGGTTGAAGGTGGCGGACGGCCGGCCCGAGCGGCTGATCGAGGCGCTGCGCGGCGAAGCGCCGTTGCTGGTCGAACGCTTCGACCGCGCAGCGGGCCGGGGCGCCTGGTCGAGCGTCGCGCGCGTTCCCTATGGCTGGCGTGCCGGCGAGACCGGACCCGGCCTGTTCCGGCTGGGCGATCAGGCGGCGGTGATAGCCAGTCTCGCCGGGGACGGCATCGCCGTTGCGCTCTCGAGCGCGATCCGCGCCGCCCACGCCTTCCTCCACGACGGGGCGGAGGGCGCCCCCGCCTTCCAGGCCGCCTTCGCCCGCCGCACCCGTCGCCCGATCGGCCTTGCCAACCTTCTGCGCCACTGGGGCGAGACGCCGTGGATCACCGGCCCGCTGGTGGGCCTGCTCGGCCGGATGCCGGGCCTGATGCGACAGGCGGCGGCGATGACGCGGGTGGGGGCGGGGTGAGCACGACCAAACCAAAGCGGATCAGAATCCGGTGACCATATCTTGACGGCATGACACTTCTCTGATCCTCCTCTTGGCGAGCGGTCAACGCCGCTCGAGGGGGCATCATGAAGACATCATTCCTTTCCATCGCGGTGGCGCTGGGCCTTGCCGCATATGCGCCACTGACCGCGCAAACGCCGCTGGTCATCGGCAATCAGCAGGGTTCGACCACGCTCAAGGCGGGGACCCAGGTTCCGCTTAAGCTGATCAGCGAACTGACCACCAACGGGAAGCGGCTGCGCGTCGGCGATCGCTTCAATCTCGAAGTGTCGGAAGCGGTCCGGCTCAACGGCCGGACGGTGATACCGGCCGGGGCCATGGCCGTCGGCGAGGTCACGAGCGTGCGCAACAAGGGCATGTGGGGCAAATCCGGCAATATCGATGGCCGTATCCTCTATGTCCGCGCCAACGGTCAGCAGATCCGGCTGAGCGGCGGCCTCCACGACAAGGGAGCCACGGGGACGGCCGCCGTGGTCGGCTCGATCGCGCTGCTACCGCTGGCCGGATTCTTCATGACCGGCACCAGCGCCACCCTGCCCGCGGGCACGCAGGTGATGGGCTATCTGGATGAGGATCTTCCAGTCGTCTTCGCCGCCGACAGCATGCCGGCCGCGCCAATGGTGATCCCGGCATCGGCCGCAGATGCCGCGAAGGCCGTGGATACCATCAGCAACGACGCAATCTCTCACCCGAAATGAGGCCCGGCGGGGAAGCTGATGGCTTCCCCGTCGCTCAGGCGGGCCCAGCCAGGAAAGCGTCCAGCACATCGAAATTGCCGCCCCAGCCGCCGTGCATCGAATCGAGCGCGTCGCGGAAGGCGGCTTCTTCCTCGACGGCCGCGTTGAGCGGCGTGGAGGTCAGGCGGATGCGGGTGTCGGCGCCGGCATCCTCGAAGGTCACGCTGTTGAGCAGTCGCTTCGGCCAGGCGCCGCCAAAGGGTGAGCCCGCGATATCGCCCCCTGGATCGGAGAAGCTGTGCTCCCATTCGAGGCGGATCAGCGGTTCGACCTCGCGATAGACGAGCTTCGCCCAGATACGGGGGCCGTCGGGGAAATCCATATGGCAATGGACGTGCCCGCCCGGACGAATGTCCGCACTGACGATGGTGGTCGTGACGCCCTTTGGACCGAACCATCGGGCCAGAAGCTCGGGCTCGGTCCAGGCCGCCCATAGCCGGGCACGCGGCGCCTTGAAGAGGCGGGATATCACCAGCTGGTCGGCCATCAGCAATCCTCCCCCTTCTCCGTCGCGAGCATCTCGTCGAGCCGATCGAAACTTTCCTGCCAGAAGCTGGCGACCTGATCGAACCAGGCGCCGGTCTCGCGCAGCGCTTCGACCTTCAGGCGGCGTGGGCGGGTCTGCGCGGCACGGCCCTGCTCGATCAGGCCCGCCGCCTCCAGCACCTTGAGATGGCGCGAGATAGCCGGCTGGCTGATACCGAACGGCTTCTGCAGTTCGGCAACGCTCGCCTCCCCGCGCGCCAGCCGGGCGACGATCGCCCGGCGCGTCGGATCGGCGAGCGCCGCCAGTTTGAGACTCAGAGAATCTTCCATAACCAACTTATTATATAAGTTTTAGGTTATTAATAGAGGGTATCGGCGAAGGATATGCTACTCGCTTTGACCAGCGATTTCAGATGCTTGTCCGCTTCACAGCAGACCCAATCAGTCGCCGCGGTGCTCGCGTCGCCATTCCTTTTCGGCGCGCTTGCGCTCCTTGCGTTCGCGCTCCTCCTGCTTGCGCATCTCGCGGCCACGATTGCGGTCGGCCTCGTCCTGGCTGGTCGTCGCCCAGTCGACACCCTTGCCAACCACCTTGACCGGCGCGGTGACGATCGATCCGACCGTACTGACACAGCCGGCAAGAAGGCAGGCGGACAGGATCATCAGGGCGCTGCGCATCACCATCATTCCCAACACCCCTTAACAGAAAAGGCCGGGCCATATTGCACAGCCCGGCCTTTCCCGGTGATGAATTCGTGGAAACCGTCAGGCCGGTTTGGGTTCGCCCCACCCGCCGCCCGGCCGCCGGCTTTTCGGGATCGAGGAGCCGCCGGTACTGAGCGCGGCCGGGGCCCGGCTGTTGCCATCGTCGCGACCGATATCATCGCCCTTGATGATGCGCTTGGCCTCCTCGCCAGACAGCGTCTCATATTCGAGCAGCGCCGAGCCGAGCCGGTGCAGCTCGTCAAGATGTTCGGTCAGCACGGTCCTGGCGGTATGTTCGGCCTCCTCGATCAGGCGGCGGACCTCCTGGTCGATCAGCTGGGCGGTCGCTTCGGAAACGCTCTGGTTGCGTGCGACCGAATGGCCGAGGAACACCTCGTCCTGATTGTCGCGATAGCGCAGCCAGCCGAGCTTTTCCGACATGCCATATTCCATCACCATCGAACGGGCCATGTCGGTGGCTTGCTGGATGTCGTTGGAGGCGCCGGTGTTGAGTTCGTCGTTGCCATAGATGATCTGTTCCGCGATTCGGCCACCGAAGCACAGCGCCAGACGCGCCTTCATCTGCTTCATCGTCATCGAATAGCGGTCGCGCTCGGGCAGGTTCCAGGTGACGCCCAGCGCCCGGCCGCGCGGGATGATCGTCACCTTGTGGAGCGGATCGCAGCCCGGGACATGGAGCGAGACGAGGGCATGACCGGCCTCATGATAAGCGGTCGCCTTCTTCTCATCCTCGGTCATGACCATGGACTTCCTCTCGGCACCCATCATGACCTTGTCTTTGGCCTCCTCGAACTCCTTCATCGCAACGAGCCGCTTGCCCTTGCGCGCGGCCAGCAGCGCGGCCTCGTTCACCAGGTTGGCGAGGTCGGCGCCCGAAAAGCCCGGCGTGCCGCGCGCGATGGTGCGCGAATTGACGTCGGGAGCGAGCGGAATCTTCTTCATGTGAACGGCGAGGATCTTGTCGCGGCCCTCGATATCGGGGCGCGGCACCACGACCTGGCGGTCGAAACGGCCCGGACGCAGCAAGGCGGGATCAAGGACATCGGGCCGGTTGGTCGCGGCGACGATGATAATGCCTTCGTTCGCCTCGAAGCCGTCCATCTCGACCAGCAGCTGGTTCAGGGTCTGCTCGCGCTCGTCATTGCCGTTGCCGAGGCCGGCGCCGCGATGGCGGCCGACCGCGTCGATCTCGTCGATGAAGACGATGCAGGGGGCGTTCTTCTTCGCCTGCTCGAACATGTCGCGGACACGGCTCGCGCCGACGCCGACGAACATCTCGACGAAATCCGAACCCGAGATGGTGAAGAATGGCACGTTCGCCTCGCCGGCGATCGCACGGGCGAGCAGCGTCTTGCCGGTGCCGGGAGAGCCGACCAGCAGCGCGCCCTTCGGAATCTTGCCGCCGAGACGGGCGAACTTGGTCGGGTCCTTCAGGAAATCGACGATCTCCTGCAGTTCCTCACGCGCCTCATCGATGCCGGCGACATCGTCGAAGGTGACGCGGCCATGCTTCTCGGTCAGCATCTTGGCCCGGCTCTTGCCGAAGCCCATCGCGCCCGATCCAGCATTCTTCTGCATCTGGCGCATCACAAAGAAGGCGATGCCAAGGATCAGCAGGAAGGGCAGCGACTGATAGAGCATGATCATCCAGAAGCTGGTCTGTTCGGCGGGCTTGGCGCGGAACAGGACGTTCTTCTCGGACAGCCGCTGGATCAGCATCGGATCGTTGGGCGCGTTGGTGGTGAAGGCCGCGCCGTTGTTGAACTTGCCGTTGATCACCCCGTCGCCGATGTCCGCCTCGCGCACCGCGCCGTCGTTAACGCGGGCCAGGAATTCCGAATAAGCGATCTGATCGCCCGCCGCCGTGCGCGACGAGCTTTCGAACATGGAAACGAAAACGACGAGCGCGAGCAATATGCCCATCCAGATGGCGAGGCTCTTCATCCACGGGTTTGGCTGCTTCGGCTCTTTCTCGTCGTTCATGTCTCAAATCCAAGGTGTACGGCGCCAAGATAGGGGCCGCCACGTTAATAACAATGGAACAGATCGTCCGGGTCCCTGCTTTCAACGGCGCGGGGGCGCTTTTTCGATCGATACGCGCCGGCCGGGCGACAATTTGAGCACCCCAAGCGTCGCGACCAGCCCCGCGTCGAGCCGCGCCATCGCGGTATCGAGAGTCGGGCCGTCCACCGGCGAATCGCCCTCTTCGACCAGCCGCGCGAGTATCCTTCGCGCGATCTCACGCGGCAAGCCCTCGATATCGGCGAGGATGCGTCCATCGGCGCATCTCTCGACCCGCGAGCGAACCGCTTCCGAGACGATCCATTCCAGCGCCTCGTCCGCCTGAGCGAGATGGGCGGCGCTGGCGGCGATGCGGAGGGGATCGAGCCGGTCGCCCAGGGCCGCCAGCAACGCCCGGGCGTGGGTACGATCATAGCGCGGATCAGCGTTGCTGGGGTCATCGGCCGTCTCGACATCGGCCACGACCGCCGCCAGCTCGGAACGACGCCAGCCGATCAGCGGGCGAACGAGAAGCACTCCGCCAAGATCGCGGCGCTCGCGGATACCACCCAGACCGGCAAGCCCGGCGCCGCGACCCAGCCGCATCAACAGGGTTTCGGCCTGGTCGTCGGCATGGTGGGCGGTGGCGACGGCGCCAAGGCCGCGCTCGCGGGCCCAGGCGGCGAGTGCTTCGTAACGGGCGCGGCGGGCGGCGGCCTGAAGGCTGGCTTCGCGGGCGACGTCGACATGAAGGATGGCGTGGGGCACGCCGAGCGCCTCGGAGGCGCGGCCGACGAGCGCGGCCTCGGCGGGGCTGCCGGCGCGCAGGCCATGGTCGACGGTGGCCGCTTCGATCCGCCCCGGAAACGCGACTGCGGCGAGATGGAGCAGCGCCATGCTGTCGGGACCGCCCGATACGGCGATGCCGAGGCGGGCGGCAGGATCGGGCAGCAGGCGGGTGAGATTGGCAGCGAGGCGATCGCGCTGCAGGGCGGTGATGGGGGTCATCTACCCCAACCGTCATGCCAGCGGAGGCTGGCATCCATGTCGGTGGCCTTCCCAGATGCCGTCTGGCTGACGAGAGACATCGACCCCAGACTTCGCTGGGGTGACGTGGGTGGGGAGGTCAGCCCTCCCCCGCCCTCATTTGCATTTGGCATCGGCCTTGCCCTTGGCGACCATCACCTCCAGCGCGCCGGTCACCTTGTCGGGATATTTGGCCGCGAGCACCTCATAGGCCTGGCAGGCCTTGTCGAACAAAGGCGGCTTCCGCTTCATCAGCGCCTGGGCCATGAAGACATAGCTGTGCGGCGCACGCTCTCCATCCTCGATCTTGGTGTTTTCGAAGAACTCGCGGATCGCCTCGTTATACTGGGCATTGTCGAGATAGGCGCGGCCGGCGAGGTTGCGGGCGTAGCTGGCATATTTGTGCTTGGGATATTTCGCGTACATCGCCTTCAGCGCCGCAACCGCCTCCGGATATTTCTTCGCCTCCCACAGCCGATAGCCGGCCATATAGGCATCATAGCCCGGATCGGCGCTCGCAGCGGGAACGGCGGCAGCGGGTGCCGCCGGGGCCGGCGCGGTGCCGCCCGCCGGCTTGGGCGCGGGCGGGACGACATAGGGCAGGCTCGCGCCGGGGGCGCCGCCCCCGGCGACGGGCGCGGACTTGCCCTCGAGCGCGTTGAGGCGGAACTCGGCATCGCCCCTCATCTTGGCGAACTGATCCTCGAGCTTGCGCAGGTTGAAGCTGTTCTGTTCGACCTGGCCGGTCAGCGCAGCCAGGGCCTTTTCCAGCGCATCCACCCGGCGCGTGAGATCGGCGCTCAGCGTGTCGGCAGGCGTGCCGACCGGCGCGGGCGGCGCAACCTGCGGCTTGATCTCCGGTTCGAAATATTGCTGCGCACCGCCGGGGAAGACCTTGCGCTGGACGGCCTTCATCTCCTTTTCGAGCTTGTCGACCCGCTTGTCGACCGTCATCGGCGCGCTCGCCTGCTGGGCGAGTGCGGGCGCGAAGCTGGCCGGTGCGGTAGCGGACAGGAGCAGGAGGGCGACGATCGCCTTCTTCATGACGCGGACTTTCCCATATTCGTTACGCTGATGATAATGCCGTGGCTGCAGGCCCAAGATCAAGGCTGCGGGCGGCGATCGGAGTCGGGTGCGGGGTCAGCCGACAATCCCGGCAGTACCTCCGGCGCGTCGGCCACATTGCCGTCGGCCGCATTGGCGGGATCGGTAGCCGCCGCCGCGGCCTCCATCACGATCGCGACCAGAGTGCCACGCTTGAGGCTATAGTAGCGCACCAGCTGGTCCGGCCTGCCGACCGGAGGCAGTTCGGTCGTACCGATCATAACCTTGAGCGATTGCGGCCGCCCCGTGCGGAGGACCGGATCGACCGCACCATCGGGGACCGTGAAGCTCTGGCCCGCGACCAGCACGTCCATGAAATAGGTGTTGCTGCCGTCGCGCTCGGACACCTTGATCCAGACATCCTCGATCGCCGCGACGCTTATCGGACCGGTCGGCGCGACCGGGCCGGTGGGAACCGGCGGCGCAACCCGCCTGGCCGGGATCGGGCGATTGTCCTGGACCGTGTCGGCGGCAAGCTTGGCGAGATCGCTGCTGTCGCCTTCGAAACGCAGCAGAAGATAGGCCATGCCCAGCAGCAGCGCCACGCCCAGCGCGATCATCGCCAGCAGGCGCGACGGTACGCGGGTAGGATCGACCGGCTCATAGGCCTCGGGTTCGAAATGCGCGCGCTGGGCATCGCCGACCTCGTCGCGGAACGCACGCGACAGCGCCTGGCCATCGAGCCCGAGCATCATCGCATAGCTTTTCACGAAGCCTGCCGAATAGGGCAGCGCCGGCAGGCTGGCACGATCGCCGCTCTCGATCGCCTCCAGATGACGCAGCGGGATGCGGGTACGCGCGGCTACGTCGCTCAGTTCCAGCTGCTGCCGCGCGCGCTCAGCCGCCAGTTGCTCGCCCACGCTGCGGGGAAACAGGCCTCGATCGTCGTCCGCGCCTTCGCTCATTGCGCTCTTTCCTCTACACTTCGGCGCAGCGACGCAAGCGGCCAATCACAAAAAATCGGCCCTTGATCGCCGACGGAAGCGTACCGTTCCCCTGGCGTCAACGGTCTGCCGTGCAAATCAGGCGACCGCAACCCCATTGCTGTCCGCCCACGCGGAAAGATCGGCCCGCAAGCTGCGCAGCGGGCGGGAAAGGAAGTCCGCCATCCGCTCGCGCAGCGCGGCGGCATCCAGGCTGCGGATCATCGCCTTGACCGGGCCGATCGCCGCGGGCGTGATCGAAAGCCGGCCGATGCCGAGCCCGATCAGCGCCATCGCCTCCAGCGGCCGCCCCCCCATCTCGCCGCAGACGCCGACGGGTACGTTCGCCTCGCAGGCCTGCCGGGTGACGCGGCCGAGGAAGCGCAATATGGCCGGGCTCAACCAATCATAGCGCTCGGCGAGCTTGGGATTGGCGCGGTCGGCGGCGAACAGGAACTGGGTCAGGTCGTTGGTGCCGATCGACAGGAAATCGAGCTTGGGCAGGATCATGTCCAGACTCTCGGCCAGCGCCGGAACCTCCAGCATCGTGCCATAACGGATCGCATTGGGGACGCCGCGACCATGATCGTGGATCCATTTGCGCTGCGCCTCGAATAGCGCGACCGCCTCGTCATATTCCCAGGGCTCGGACACCATCGGGAACATGACGCTGAGGGTGCGCCCCGCCGCCGCCTCGATCAGCGCGCGCGCCTGGACCTTCATCAGCGCGTCGCGCTCCAGACCCAGACGGATCGCGCGCCAGCCGAGCGCGGGGTTCTCCTCATCGGCTTCGTCGTCGGTGTTGAGATAAGGCAGCGCCTTGTCCCCGCCGATGTCGACCGTGCGGAAGATCACCGGCCGGTCGCCCGCCGCCTCCAGCACCTCCCGGTAGAGGCGCTGCTGGCGCTCGCGCTGCGGCAGGGTCGCCGAGACGAGGAACTGGAACTCGGTGCGGAACAGGCCGACGCCATCGGCGCCGGTGACGTCGAGCGCAGCCATGTCGTCACGCAGGCCGGCATTGACCATCAGTTCGATGCGCAGGCCGTCCTTCGTCTGCGCGGGCAGGTCACGCATCGCGGCAAACTCGGCCCGGCGCTTCTGCCCGACCATCATCTGGGCCTCGAAAGCCTCTTCCATGGTGGCGTTCGGGCGGACCACCACCGAGCCGACGGTGCCGTCGAGCAGCAAGGTATCGCCGTCGTTGATGGTGCGCCGGACATCCCTGACGCGGCCCAGCACAGGCACGCCCATCGCCCGTGCCACGATGGTGACATGGGCCGTCAGCGAGCCCTCCTCGAGCACCACCCCCTTCAGGCGGCGGCGATCATATTCGAGAAGTTCGGCGGGACCCAGGTTGCGCGCGATCAGGATTGAATCCTGGCGCAGGCCGAGTTGCGCCGCAGTGCCGAGCTGGCCCGAAACGATACGGAGCAGCCGGTTCGACAGGTCCTCCAGGTCGTGCATGCGATCGGCGAGCAGCGGATCGCCGATCTCACGCATCCGCATGCGGGTGCGCTGCTGCACGCGCTCGATTGCCGCCTCGGCGGTAAGGCCGGCGTCGATCGCCTCGTTGATGCGTCGTATCCAGCCCTCGTCATAGGCGAACATCTTGTACATCGCGAGGACGTCCTGATGTTCTCCCACCGCGCCGAAATCGGCCTCGCGGGTCATCCGGTCGATCTGGTCGCGCATCTTGGCGAAAGCGGAGATGACGCGGTGCCGCTCGACCTCGATATCCTCGGCGACGGTATGCTCGATCTCGATGCGCGGCTGGTGGTAGACCGCCCTGCCCCGCGCCATGCCTTCGACCAGCTTGAGCCCGGCGAGGCGCACCGGCCCGCTCTCGCGCGCATCCTTCGAACCGGAGCTGCCCTCGTCGATCAGGCCCGCGCCGGCGATCAGCTCGGCCAGCACCATCGCGACGGTCTGCAGCGCCTCGATCTCTACATCGTCGAAGCGGCGCTGCTCGCGATGCTGTACCGCAAGCACGCCTACCGCCTGCTCGCGCCGGACGATCGGCACGCCCGCGAAGCTGTGGAACAGTTCTTCGCCGGTTTCCGGCTTATAGGCGAAGTCGGGGTGGCTGGTCGCCTCATCGAGGTTCAGCGTCTCGACATTCTGGGCGATGGTGCCGACCAGACCTTCGCCCATCCCAAGCTTGGTGACATGGACGGCGGCCTGCTTCAGGCCCCGGGTCGCGAACAGCTCCAGCGCCCCATCACGCAGCAGATAGACCGAGCACACCTCGGTATCGAGCGCCTCACCGATGATCTGGACGACATGGTTGAGCTTGCTCTGCGCCGCCGAGCGCGATGCCATCACGTCGTGCAGGCGCGTGAGAATCGTGCGCGCGGCAGAGGTGGCGGTGATCGGCGACATATTCGCCCGCTATCAGAAAGAGGGGGGGGATTCCAACGATGGAATCTTCCTGGCAAGCGTCGACCCGGCGGAGACCGAGCCCGGACCGGGACGCCAGAGACGTCACCGCAAGAACCTGTGACGGCCCCGGCCTCCCCGGGGCGACGAGAATATCAGGCGGCTCTACGCTCCAGCGCCGCCGCCGCTTCCTCAATCAGGGTCTCGACGATATCGGCCAGCGGCTCTTCCTTGGTGACCATGCCGACCGATTGGCCGGCCATCACCGAACCATGCTCGACGTCGCCGTCTATCACTGCGCGGCGGAGGGCACCGGCCCAGTAATGCTCGATCTGGAGCTGGGCCTCGCCCATCTCGACCTTGCCCTCGTCAAGTAGCTGGGCAACTTCACGCTGCTTCGCGGTGAACAGCTCGGACGAAGCATTCTTGAGCGCGCGCACCGGAATCACAGGCAGGCGCGGGTCGATCTGGACGCTGGTGATCGCGTCACGCGCCGAGGCGCGGATGAAGGCCTTCTTGAAATTGGCGTGGGCGATCGATTCGGTCGCACAGACGAAGCGGGTGCCGAGCTGGACGCCCGCCGCGCCCATTTCCAGATAGCCGGCGATCGCCTCGCCCCGGCCGATGCCGCCCGCGACGAACACCGGCAGGTCGGCGGCGACGACCGGCAATATCTCCTGCGCGAGGACCGAGGTGGTGACGGGGCCGATATGGCCGCCCGCCTCCATGCCTTCGATGACCAGCGCATCGATACCAGAACGGATCAGTTTCTTTGCCAGGGCCAGCGCGGGGGCGAAGCAGATCACCTTGGCGCCCGACGCCTTGATCTTCTCGATCGCTCCGCCGGGCGGCAGACCGCCCGCGAGCACGACATGGCCGACACCATGCTTCGCGCAGACCTCGATCAGCTCGAACAGGTCAGGGTGCATGGTGATAAGGTTGACGCCGAACGGCTTCGATGTCAGCGCCTTCGTCCCCGCGATCTCGGCATCGAGCAGTGCCGGGGTCATCGCGCCGCAGGCGATCACGCCGAAGCAGCCCGCGTTGGACATCGCGGCGACGAGGTTGCGCTCCGAGACCCAGCTCATCGCGCCGCCAAGGATCGCGTATTCGCTGCCCAGCAGGGCCGCGCCGCGCGCCATGAGCTCGGTGAGGCGGGCCTTGCCACTCATCAGGCGGCGTCCTCCGCGTCGAGGCCATAAGCCGTGTGGAGGACGCGGACCGCGAGTTCGGTGAAATCCTCGTCGATCAGCACCGAGACCTTGATCTCCGACGTGGTGATGGCGAGCACGTTGATACCGCGCTGGGCGAGCGCTTCGAACATCTTCGAAGCGACGCCCGCATGGCTGCGCATGCCGACGCCGACCACCGAGATCTTGGCGACCTTGGTGTCATGGATCAGCTTCTGGAAGCCGATCGTGCCCCGCTCGCGTTCCAGCACGTCGAGCGAGCGGGCGAGCTCGGCCGAGGGAACGGTGAAGGTCACGTCGGTCGATCCGGTGTCATGCGCGACATTCTGGACGATCATGTCGACATTGATGTTGGCATCGGCCAGCGGCGTGAAGATCGATGCCACCGCACCGGGGCGATCGGGCACTGCGACCAAGGTGACCTTGGTCTCGTTCTTGTCATAGGCGATGCCGGTGATGAGCTGGCGTTCCATGGCGCTTCCTTCGAGTTCTTCCTCGCCGACGATCATAGTGCCGGGGGTGGGATTGTCCGTTGGCTGGTCGAAGGAGGAGAGGACCTGGACCCTCACCTTCTCCTTCATGGCGAGCCCGACCGAGCGTGTCTGCAGCACCTTCGCACCGACCGAGGCGAGCTCCAGCATCTCCTCATAGGTGACCTTGGCGAGCTTGCGTGCCTTGGGCACGATGCGGGGATCGGTGGTGTAGACGCCGTCAACGTCGGTGTAGATGTCGCAGCGATCGGCCTTCATCGCCGCAGCCACGGCCACGGCCGACGTATCCGAGCCGCCACGGCCGAGGGTCGTGATCCGCTCATCCTCAGTCAGGCCCTGGAAACCGGGGATGACCGCGACTTCGCCGGCGGCCATCGCCTTGCCGATCGCGTCCGAATTGATGTCCTGGATGCGGGCCGAGGCATGGGCGTCGCTGGTCCGGATCGGCAGCTGCCAGCCCATCCAGCTGCGCGCCTTCACCCCCATCGACTGGAGCACGATCGCCAGCAGGCCGCTGGTGACCTGCTCGCCAGAGGCGACGACCACGTCATATTCGCGCGGATCGTACAGCGGTGACGCCTCGCGACAGAAATTCACGAGACGGTCGGTCTCGCCCGACATGGCCGAAACGACCACCGCGACCTCGTTGCCCAGTTCAACCTCATGTTTGACCCGGTTCGCGACGTTGCGAATTCGCTCGATCCCCGCCATCGAGGTCCCGCCGAATTTCATAACGATGCGTGCCATTGCCTACCGTCTGTCCCATGGGGCCGAAAAGGCCGGAAAAGCCCTTGGGTTCAAGGGCGCGGCCCTGATAGAGAGGGGCCGCTATGAACGCAAGCGCACAGAAAAATGGCTCGGTCGTTGCTGAGGAAGCGGCGCATTTCGGCCGATTGGCGGCGGAATGGTGGGATCCGAAGGGCTCCTCCGCGATGCTGCACAAGCTCAATCCGCCGCGGCTGCGGCATATCCGCGCGACGATCGACGCGCATTGGGGAACCGATCCGGAGTCGCTGAAGCCGCTGGCGGGCCGGCGCGCGGTCGACGTCGGCTGCGGCGCGGGGCTGCTCGCCGAACCGCTGGCCCGGATGGGCGCGGCGGTGACGGGCATCGACGCCGCGCCCGAGAACATCGCGGTGGCGCGGCTCCATGCCGAGAAGCAGGGCCTGTCGATCGGGTATCGCGCCGGCGGGGCCGAGGCACTGACCGGCGAGACGTTCGACCTCGTGACGTCGATGGAGGTCATCGAGCATGTCGCCGATCCGGCCAGTTTCGTGACGACGCTTGCGCGGCTGCTCGCACCCGGCGGGATCATGATCCTGTCGACGCCGAACCGCACGCCGCTGTCGAAACTGGCGATGATCACCTTGGGCGAAGGGCTGGGCATGGTGCCAAAGGGAACGCATGACTGGCAGAAGTTCCTGACGCCCGACGAACTGGCCGGCCATATCGAGGCGGCGGGGCTGCGCGTGATAGAGCGCAAGGGGCTGAGCTTCTCGCCGGCGGTGGGCTTCCACCTGAGCGACAATATGGCGCTCGACTATTTCCTCACCGCGATCCGGTGAGCTTCAAGGATCATTTCTCGTCCCATGCTGCGGCCTATGCCGCCTATCGGCCCACCTACCCACCCGAACTGACCGCATGGCTGGCGTCGACCACGGCGGATCGCGGGCTTGCGCTCGACGTCGGCTGCGGCTCGGGGCAGTTGACGCTGCAACTCACGGCGCATTTCGACCGGGTCGTGGCGACCGATCCCAGCGCGCAGCAAATAGCGAATGCCGTGCAGCATCCCAGGATCGACTATCGCGTCGCCCCGGCCGAGCGGAGCGATCTGCCCGATGGCGCGGCCGATCTGCTGACCGCCGCGCAGGCAGCGCACTGGTTCGACCTGCGCGCCTTCTTCGCCGAAGCGCGGCGAACGCTTAAACCCGGTGGGAGTCATCGCGCTGATCAGCTATGCGGGCATGGAGCCCGCCGGCGAGATCGAGCGGATCGTCGATGATTTCCGGCTGGTGACGCTCGGCGACTACTGGCCGCCGGAACGCGCGCTGGTCGAAAACCATTATCGCGACATCAGTCTGCCATTCGAGCCGATCGCAGCGCCGCCATTCTTCGTGGAGGCGCAATGGCCGCTCGCAGCCTTGATCGGCTATCTCGATACCTGGTCGGCCGTACGGGCTATGGAGCGGCACATCGGGCGGGCGCCGCTGGAGGCGGTATCCGCCGATCTGGCGAAGGCGTGGGGAGATCCGGAGACGCTGCGCAGGATCCGCTGGCCCTTGACGATCCTCGCCGGACACGCCTGATAGGCCGATATGTATCCTGCGATTCCCGCCGCCACCCTGATCCTGTTGCGCGACCGCCCAGGCCTGCCGCCCGAGCTGCCGATGGTCGAGCGCGGCTCCCACCTCGCCTTCGCCGCGAACCGCATGGTGTTTCCCGGCGGCCGGGTCGACGAGGACGACCGCATCATCGCGGTCCGCAGCGAATTGCTGGTCGCGGGACCCGAGATCGATCCGGAAGACCTTGCCCACCGCATCACCGCGATCCGCGAGACGATCGAGGAAATCGGGCTGGCGCCGGGCATAGAGGGGATCACCGCACCCGAGCCGATCGCCGCGATCCGCGCCGCGCTGCACGGCGGAGAACCGTTCAGCGCGATCCTGGCCCGGGAGGGCCTGCGGATCGACCCGCACGGCATCCACCCCTATTCGCGCTGGCGCCCAGACCATGAACTGTCCCGGCGCTTCGACACCCGTTTCTACATCGCCCGCGCGCCCGAGATCGGCGAGGCCGTCGCGGACGGGACCGAGAGCCACCATTGCGTCTGGGCCAGCGCCGAGGAGCATCTTATAGCCGGCGGGCTGATCTTCCCCACGGTGCGCCATCTGGAGCGACTGAGCCAGATCAGCGATTTCCCCGACGCGGTGGCCTTCGCCGGGCGCTATCCGATCGTCACCATAACGCCCTGGCATGAAGAACGGGACGGGCAGCGCTGGCTCGTCATCCCGGATGACCTGGGCTATCCGGTCACCGCTCAGCCACTTGCAGAGGTCGATCGGGATTCCGATCCGACAAGGCCTTCGAGAACCCGCACGCCCGGATAAGCAACATAGATGGTGCTGCCCGGAGCGATATCGATCGAGGCAGCACCCTCCACGATCAACGCATCCCCCAGTTCGACGGCGCGACCATCGATCGCCGCGCTGCCCTCCACCGGCAGCACCCAGACCGTGGCGCTGCCGGTGCCGATCATGAAGCTGCCCGCCATCGTCCAGCGTTCGAGGACGAATTTCTGCCGCTCGGCGAGGATGGTGCGACCCGGCGCCATGTCACGCGGCGCCGGATTGCCGGCGAAGGGTCCGAAATCGGAAACCTCCATCGCCTCGTCCAGATGCAGCTCGCGATCCGATCCATAATCGTAGAAGCGATAGGTGAGATCGAGGTTCTGCTGCACCTCCACCACCCGCAGCCCCTTGCCGATCGCGTGGATGGTGCCGGCCGGCGAATAGATCACCTCGCCGGCGACGACCGGCTTCCAGTGCAGCATCGACTCGATCGAGCCGTCCAGCGCCCCGGCGCGCACAGCCTCGGCTTCCATCTTCTCGTGGAGACCGAGTGCGATGGTGGAATCGGCCTCCGCGGAAAGGATGATCCACGCCTCGTCCTTGCCGCGCGGGAAACCGCGCGATCGGGCGGCAGTGTCGTCAGGATGGACCTGAACGGACAGGCGCTCGCTGGTGAAGAGATATTTGACGAGCAGTTCGCGCGGCTTGCCGGACGGATCTTCATACCAGATCTCGCCGATGGCCGGACGGTCCGCCGGCTGATCGGCAAACAGCGGGGCAAGATCGTGACGGCCCCACGGCTTTTCTACTCGGTGCGTGGTAAGGGCCGTGACCGCCAACTCGAATCTCCCGCTAGCTGAGGCACAAAGCTAGGGCGGGAGACTCGTTCCGCAAGAGGAGGGAAAAATAAGGCGGGTCGCCGCAATGGCGCCCGCCCGATGCTCAGTTGGGCAGACGGGCTTCCACCTTGTCGACCCATTCCGGATAGAAAACCGGCTCCCGGTTCGACCAGCCCGGCGCGGTCGCCGCAGCCTCGCTGATCGACTGGAGCAGAACACGCCGCTTCTCGGGATGAAGATGCGGCAGAGCCGCCGCCGCGCAGAAGGCGCCCGGCAGCCAAGGCCGCACATTGGCCCCGATCAGCCGTTCATAGAGAAAGCGATAGGCACCGAAGCTGGCGAGCCGATCCTGCCCAAGATCGAAAGCGGAAATGGTGATCAGCGGCGACAGGAAAGGTTCAATGGCATCAAGGCCGCTATCATCGGGCACGAGCTCCCGGATGTGATCGAGCCGGGTGTAGACCCGCGCCTGCGCCATGATGCTGGCAGATTCGATGACATCGCGTGACCAGCGCGCCAGCGCATCCTCTCGGCTCAGCCCGATATCGAGTGAACGGCGAATATAACGCTGGGTGGAGGCGGGGAAGCTGGCAAACTCCTTCATTTCCGCCAGCGTCATAGCGCCGTCTGCAGGTCTCATATGCGTGCCCATACCAAAACCCCCTAACTGGAAGCCTAGGATGGCATCATGCGTCCATCATGGTTTACGGACGCTTAAGCCCTCGTAAGGCCTCTGTTCAGGATCGAATCATGTTTCTTGCTGCATTGCAACAAGCAAAGCTTCGCAGGGTTCCGCAAACCGCAATATTCTGTGGATAAACTTCCGGCAGGGCTTGCGCGGGCGCAACAGAGGCCGGTGCGTGGCCAGACGCGATGCCATAAGCCTAAAGTCTTATTCCTTGCCCTGCATCCGGGCTTTCTCAGCGGCTTCGTCATAGCCTGAGGAGGGAGCGGGATCCTTGCCCTTGCCCGGCTGCGTGTTGGACGGCGCATCGGAAGTGGGGAAGGTTTCATCAAGGGCCACGTCAAGCTTGGCGTCCTCGTCGCTGGGATTGCGGGCGAGCTTCTTGTCGTCGCTCGCGTCGTGCGCCGTCCGGATGTGCGGCGTACCACGATCCTCCTTGTTCGGCGCGTCGATGGTCATGGCGTTCATCCTCTGCCAATGTTCTGGAGGGATTCAACGAATGGGCCAGCGGGCTGTTCCGGGCACGAAGCGGAGGCTAGAAGCTGAATCTTCGATGAACGACATGGGCTGTTCGACCAACGCCACAGCCTGACAGGAGCGTACTTACACCAGTGAATATATATAAAGGCCATGACATTGAACAATGATGGCCCGCGCGGTGTTGCCGTGAGCCCGCGGGTGGCGCTGCTGTCGATCCTGTGTTTCTGGCTCGTCTATTTCACGGTGGCGACGGTGCGGTCGTTCACGATCGACTGGGGACACCAGGCCGAGATGCTGGCCGCGCGATCCTTCGTGACGATCGGATCGATGGTGGCGACCTATATCGTCTACCTCGCGATGCGCCCCCTGTCGGGCAAGTCGCTTGCGGTGAACGTCACCGCCGTGGCCCTGCTCGCCATTCCGGCGGCCGTGGCCTACAGTTCGATGAACTGGATGGCCTTCCGCCAGGTCGACAAGCAGATCGCGATCGAGAAGGCGCGGGCGGCTGAGGAACGCAAATACTGGCCCACCGACCAGAATGTTGCCGAGGCGCGCGAGCAGGCGCGCGAAGCCATCGCCGCCGCCCGCGATGCGATCCGCGAGGCCACCGCCCAGGCCAAGGCCGCCGCCGATGCCAAGGCGGAGGCTCAGCGCGCCGCCGCAGCTGCGCAGCGCGAGATCGAAAAGAAGAACGCCGAGATCCAGCGCGTCCGCAAGGCGGCCGAGCAGGAGCAGAGCAAGACCGGCAGCGCGATCAGCCGGGAGGTCGACGCCGCGCGGCGGGAAGCGCTGCGCGAGGCCGAAGCGGCCCGGCGCGAGGCGTTGCGGGAAAGCTTTGATGCCCAGAGGGAGGCCTGGTCCGCCCAGCGCGATGCGTATCGCGAGGCCTTCGCAACCTATCGCGAGAATTTGCGGGAGGCCCGGCAGGCGGCCGAGGAGGCCAAGCGCCACGGCGTCGACATCGACATCGACGGCATCCTTTCGAGCATTCCCGCTCCGCCCAAACCGCCGGCTCCGCCGGTAATGCCCCACATCGCCAGCGGGGCCGGGACAGGAGCCGGTGCGAATGCCGGCGCGACGCTCCGGCCCATGCCGCCTTCCCCGCCTGCCGCGCCGGCCACTCCGGCGCCTGCGGCGCCTGCGCCCAAATCGGTGCAGATCAAGATCGACCCCTCCAAGATCGTGATCCCCAATCCGGTGATCGCCGATCCTACCCCGGGCACGGTGATGATCCAGGTGGGTCAGGCGCCCGACCCGCACAGGGAGAAGGACCTCAGCATCGCCGGCCAGATCGCCGACCAGGCGCTGAACGGCTATTTCTTCTTCGCCGCCTGGGGCGCGCTGTTCCTGGCGCTGACCTATGCCGCGGCGGTTCGCGCCGCCGAGCGCGAGGCCGCCGGCTATCGTGCCGCCGCGCGCGATGCCGAGCTCCGGGCGCTGCGCTATCAGGTCAACCCGCATTTCCTGTTCAACACGCTCAACTCGCTCTCGACGCTGATCCTGAAGGATCATCGCGACGAGGCCGAGAAGATGATCCTCAACCTGTCGACCTTCTTCCGCACCAGCCTGACCGCCGATCCAACCGAGGACGTGGTACTGGCCGAGGAGATCAGGCTGCAGCGCCTGTACCTCGACATCGAGGCGGTACGCTTCCCCGAGCGGCTGATCGTCGAGATCAGCGTGCCTCAAGCGCTGGCCAATGCGTGCGTGCCCTGCTTGATTCTCCAGCCGCTGGTCGAGAATGCGATCAAATATGGCGTATCACGGGCCAAGCGCCCCGTGACGGTGAAGATCAGCGCGCGCGAGGATTCGCACGGCCTGGTCCTGAGCGTCGAGGACGACGGCGACCCGCTGGGCGACGACGACAAGCTGCACGGCACCAGCGTCGGCCTGAAGAATGTCAGCGACCGGCTGAAGGCCCGCTTCGGCGACGAGGCGGCGTGCCGTTACGGGCCGCTCGCCAATGGTGGTTTTGGCGTCACGCTTTTCATGCCATTGATCAGGAATGGCCTCTGATTCACCCATAAGAACCCTGGTCGTCGACGATGAGCCGCTGGCGATCGAACGCCTCCAGATCCTCTGCGCGCGCGAACCGCTGATCGACCTGGTCGGCACCGCTTCCGATGGCGAGGCGGCGCTCCGCCTGATCGAAGCGCTGGAGCCCGAGATGCTGCTGCTCGACATCGCGATGCCGGGCCTCGACGGGATCGGTGTCGCCAAGGCGGTCGAGAAGCTCGACCGGAAGCCCGCGATCATCTTCTGCACCGCCTTCGATCAATATGCGGTGACAGCGTTCGACCTGTCAGCCACCGACTATCTGCTGAAGCCCGTGGCGCAGGACCGGCTGGCGCGCGCCGTCGCGCGGGTGATAGAGCGGCGCAAGGCCCCGCCCGAGGAGAAGGGTGCTTCGGAATACGCCCAGGAATTCTGGGTACCGCACCGTTCCGAGATGATCCGCATCGCAGCGCAGGACATCGATCGCATCGAGGCCGAGCGCGACTATATGCGGCTGCATGTCGGGGCACGCAGCTTCCTGCTTCACCAGACGATCACCGAACTTGAGCGGCGGCTCGATCCCGCGCAGTTCATCCGCCTCCACCGATCGACGATCATCCGCCGCGACCGCATCGCCCGCCTGAGCCATGACGGCATGGGCGTGTGGCATGCGGTGCTGACCGACGAGGAACGGATCCGGATCGGCCGCACCTATCTGCCAGCGGCCCGGACGCTGATGGGGCGGTAGGGCAAGCGTCGCCCCGGCGGAGGCCGGGGCCGCAAGAGACTGGCGATCCGGCCGTCGCAGGAGCCGATAACGGCCCCGGCCTCCGCCGGGGCGACGGAAATGTCAGAGCGCCGCCAGCACCGCGTCGCCCATCTGGGTGGTGGTCAGCTTGCCGCCCAGGTCCGGGGTGCGGGCGCCGTTCTCCAGCGCCTTGGCCACCGCCATGTCGATGCGATCGGCCTCGGCACCCATGCCGAGCGAGTAGCGAAGCATCATCCCGGCCGACAGGATCGTCGCGAGCGGATTCGCCTTGCCCTGGCCGGCAATGTCGGGAGCAGAGCCGTGGATCGGCTCGTACAGACCCTTCTGGTTCGAATCGAGCGAAGCCGAGGGCAGCATGCCGATCGAGCCCGCGCACATCGACGCCTGATCCGACAGGATATCGCCGAACAGATTGCCCGTGACGATCACGTCGAACTGGCCGGGATTGCGCACCAGCTGCATCGCGGCGTTGTCGACATACATGTGGCTCAGCTCAATATCGGGATAGTCGGCCGCAAGTTCGATCACGACGTCGCGCCAGAGCTGCGAGGTTTCGAGCACGTTCGCCTTGTCGACCGAGCAGAGCTTGCCGCGACGCGCCCGCGCGGTCTCGAAACCCACCCGGGCGATGCGGGCGACCTCGTCCTCGTTATAGGACATCACGTCATAACCCTCGCGGCGGCCCGAGGCCGTCTTGCGCATGCCCTTCTCGCCGAAATAGACGTCGCCATTCAGTTCGCGGACGATCACCATATCGATCGCCTGCGCGACTTCGGGGCGTAGCGCCGAGGCGTCGGCCAGTTCCTTGAACAGGGTCGCGGGGCGGAGATTGGCGAACAGGGTCAGTTCCTTGCGGAGGCCGAGAATCGCCTGCTCGGGCCGCAGATGGCGCTCCAGCCGATCGCAATCGGGGTCACCCACCGCGCCGAACAGGATCGCCCTGGCGCGCTTCGCAAGATCGAGCGTCTCGGGGGGTAGCGGATGACCGGCGCTCTTGTACGCCGCGCCGCCGACCGCGCCGGTCTCGTAGCTGAGCTTGTCGCCAACCACCTTGTCGAGCACGCGGACCGCTTCGGCGATGACTTCGGGACCGATGCCGTCTCCCGGCAACAAGGCAATCAACATGGGCGCTTTCCCCCTTCTGGAACCTGGTCGCCGCCCCCTGCCCTGCCATGCGCCGATGTGCAATGCGTTTATGTTCAAGCCAGCCTTGCGATCCGCGTGACCATCCGTTCACGCGCGTCCAGCGCGTCGGCGCGGCGATCGACGAGGATGTCGCGGGCAAGGAAATGACCGGTCAGGCGCAGGCCAGCGACGATATCGGACCAGTTCGTCTCCGCGCCCGCTTCGACCAGAAAGAGCGGGAGCGGAAGCAGCCGACGGGCATAGGGCTCCCCTGCCCCACGCGAGACCGCGGCGCCGCTCTTCGGGCTGACGAAGGCGAGATCGGAACGGGACCCCGTGGCAGTGCAGGCGGACAGGTCGAGCGCGTAGCCGAGTTCGGCCAGCAGCAGCAGTTCGTATCGCACCGCCGCCGCCGCCCAGCCCCGGGCCGACGGCGCATATTCGATAGCCGCAAGTGCGGCATCCAGCATGTCGTAGAGCCGCGGATAAGGCTGCCCTTCGGCCAGCGCGACGGCGGTAAGCGTGGTCAGCCAGTCGATGGCGGCGGCGGCCAGCGGTTCGGCGAGGAGCCCGGCCCGGCTGTGGGTCAGTTCGACGGTGAGGCCGGGAAGCTGCTCCTCGGTTCTGGCGCGAAAATCGGCCTCGACAAGGTTGCCCGGCACCAGCACCGGCCGCAATCGCCGCGAACGACCGCCCCGGACATAACCGGCGAGCAGCCCATTGTCGGGGGTCAGCGCCCGCACGATCGCGCCATGCTCGCCATGCGCGCGCATCGCGCAGATGATGGCTGGAGTGCGGACCTGCATGAGAAAGCTTCAACCGCCTATCGCGGCGCCACGCAAGCTCCGTTCGCACGCCGCCCGATCAACTGGCGGCGTGAAAATGATCATGGATCGCCCGCGCCATGGCCTGGGAAACCCCGGGCGCGCGTTCGAGATCCTCCAATGACGCGGCTCGAACCGCGCGAGCCGTTCCGAAATGCATTAGCAGCGCCTTCTTGCGCGCCGGGCCGATTCCCGGAACGTCATCGAGCGGGCTTCGCGTGAAGTTCGCGGCCCGCTTGGTACGATGCGCGCCGATCGCGAAGCGGTGCGCCTCGTCGCGGAGCCGCTGGAGGTGAAAGAGCAGCGGCGAGTTGAGCGGGAGCATCGCCTCCCGACCGCCCGGCAGATGGAAATGCTCCCGGCCCGCATTCCGATCGGGCCCCTTGGATATGCCGACGATCGGCACGTCCTGGACGCCCATTTCCTCCAGCACCTCGCAGACCGCGCTCACCTGGCCCTTGCCGCCGTCGATCAGCAGCAGATCGGGCCATTCGCCGCTGCGGCGTTCGGGGTCTTCCTTTTCGAGGCGGGCGAACCGGCGCTCCAACACCTCCCGCATCATCGCGAAATCGTCTCCCGGAGCGGTGTCGGGCCGCTTGATGTTGAACTTGCGGTAGCTGCCCTTCCGGAACCCCTCGGGACCGGCGACGATCATCGCGCCGATCGCGTTGGTGCCCATGATGTGGCTGTTGTCATAGACTTCGATGCGTTCGGGCGGCCCCTCCAACTCGAACAGGTCGGCCATCTCCTGGAAGATGCGCCCCTGGGTGGTGGATTCGGCGAGCCTCCGGTCGAGCGCCTCGCGCGCGTTGCGCCGCGCCTGTTCCATCAGTTTGCGCTGCTCGCCGCGCTGGGGAACCTTGATCTGCACCTTGCGGCCGGCGCGTTCGGACAGCGCCTCGGCCAGCAGCGCGCACTCCGCCGGCTCACCGCCGACCAGCACGAGACGGGGCGGCGGCACCTCCTCGTAAAACTGCATCAGGAAGCTCGCCAACACCTCTGTCTCGGGCACATCGGCGGTATGGGCGGGGAAGAAGGCGCGATGGCCCCAATTCTGACCGCCCCGGATGAAGAAGGCCTGGATGCAGACCGTGCCGGCCTTGCAATCGAGCGCGAAGACATCGGCATCGGCGACGCCCTCCGCATTGATCGCCTGGCTGCCCTGGATGAAGGTGAGCGCGCGGAGCCGGTCCCGATAGACAGCAGCCAGCTCATAATCCATCGCCTCGGCGGCGGCGCTCATCGCCTCGCCCAGCTTCTTCTGGACCTGGGTCGACTTGCCGGTGAGGAAAGCCTTGGCGTCGTCGACCAGCTCGCCATAGGCATCCGGGTCGATCCGCTCGACGCAGGGCGCCGAACAGCGCTTGATCTGGTATAGCAGACAAGGCCGGTCGCGATTGGCGAAGAAGCTGTCGGTGCAGGAGCGCAGCAGGAACAGCTTCTGGAGCGCGTTCAGGGTGCGCGTGACCGATCCGGCGCTAGCGAAGGGGCCGAAATATTGTCCCTTGGCGCGTCGCGCGCCGCGATGCTTCTGGATGCGCGGGAAATCATGGTCCTCGCGCAGCAGGATGAACGGGAAGCTTTTATCGTCGCGCAGCAGGACGTTGTAAGGTGGCCGATACCGCTTGATCAGCTGCGCTTCGAGCAGCAGCGCCTCCGCCTCGCTGTTGGTGGTGACGATCGTCATCGAACGGGTCTGAGCGACCATGCGGCTGAGCCGCTTGGGCAGGCGGCCGACCTGGGTATAGTTCGACACACGGTTCTTGAGTGCGCGGGCCTTGCCGACATAGAGCACGTCGCCGCGCGCATCCTGCATCCGGTAGACGCCCGGCCGCACCGGCAGCGTCTTGAGCACATTGCGGATCGCGGCGATGCCAGCGTCGAGATCGGGAGCATCCGAACCGCGCACGGTGTAGACGCTCTTTTCCTCGTTGAACCGGTCGTTCGAAATGGTGTCGCTCACGGCCCCCAATCTAGGGCTCGTGAACCAATGTCGCAACGGCGCTCTCCGCCGGTCTATGCGGAGATCAGCCCGATCATTGCGTCGGGCCGCGATATTCCGGCCACGGCCAGCGCGAAGACCGCTATGCCGCCCCGGACCACAGCCGAGGGCGCCCAGGCGCCGAACAGGCCGTTCTCGCGGTTCCACAACAGCGGCAGGGCGACCAGGCCCGAGACGATCATCCCGCAGATCAGCTCACGCGGCAGCGATTGCGCGAGATGCGCGCGCACCCCGCCCAGCAGCATCAACCACGCCCAGATCCAGCCGATCGCACCCATGATCGGCGTCCTAACCCGGCATGGGTGAGAAAAAGGTAAATGCCCGCCGCCCGGCAAGCCGAGGCCATGGCTCCGGTCAACACCATTTTGCCGGCACCTCGACGCATCGCGCTGGCATGATAGCCGGCCCGCCGCCATCTTCGACATCGATATTCGAAGAGAGGAGAAGCCAGTGCGCAGGATGTGGAGCCGCGAACATCTGATCCGCCGGGTCGATCGATATTATCTCCTCGCGGCCGGCGCGAAACTTCCCGAGTTGAGAAAGCGCTATCTGAAACATGCCCGCCATTATCGCGGCCTGCTGTCGATGACGCTCGTCCCCGCCGCCTGATATGAAAAAGGCCCGCCGATCGCTCGGCGGGCCCTTTCCCAGCTTATATCCGACCCTTCAGAGCCGGACGTCGCCCAGCCCGTCGATCACCTGATCGATCAGACCCTTGTCGGTCTTGGCATCGTTGCGCTCCGCGATCAGCACGGAAGCGGCGGCGGTAGCGGCAGCGGCAGCCTTTGCGCGGACCTCGGCGATCGCGCCACGCTCGGCAGCGGCGATCTTGTCCTCGGCCATCTTGCCACGGCGTTCGATCAACGCGGCGGCGTCGGTCTTGGCCTGGGCCACGATCGCGTCGGCCTCGGTGCGGGCATGTGCCAGCATCTCCTCGGCCTCCTTCGCGGCGGCCTTGGCCTTGGCTTCATATTCGGCCTTGATTTTCTCGGCATCGGCGCGGAGCGACGCGGCCTCGTCGAGATTGGCGCGGATCGAAGCGATCTTCTTGTCGAGCGACGACCCGATGATCGCCGGCACCTTCTTCCACAGCAGGAGAAGGATGACGACGACCATCGCCAGCGAAACCCAGGCGGTGGCGGTCATCCCCAGCGCGGCGGGGTCGACATGATGCTCCTCGGTACCCGCGGCGGCATGACCGACGCTGACATTCTCGGGCATCCCCTCAAGGGCGGCGGCATCGGCCAGATTTTCGGCGACGCTCTGGGAGGCATTCACAGACATGGTGTGTCTCCCCTCAGGCGGCCAGCGCGGCTTTCACCGCACCTTCGGCAGCCGCCTTGTCGACGGTGATCCCCGATACCTTCGCGACGACCTCCTGTGCAGCCTCGGCGGCCACATTCTCGATCTCGGCGAGTGCCTTGGCAGAAGCCGCCTTAAGCGCCACGTCGGCCTCGGCCGCCTTGGTCGCCAGTTCCGCGTCGGCCTTCTTGACGCGCTTCTCGGCTTCGGCGGTCGCCTTCGCCTTGGCGTCCTGCGTCGCTTTCAGAGCGGCGGCGCGGGCTTCCTCGATCTTTGCCCGATAGGACGCTTCGGTCTCGTCGGCCTTGGCACGAGCGGCTTCGGCGGCGGCAAGATCGGAGGCGATCTTCTGGTCGCGCGCCTCCACGGTCGCTTCAATCTTCGGCAGCATCCCCTTCCCGATCACGAAATAGATCAGGCCAAAGACGATCAGGAG